>NZ_JACHIF010000006.1:0-300000 GCF_014203045.1 Prosthecobacter dejongeii | reverse complement strand
GATCTGGAGCCATGCCCCAGATCCAGATAACTCTGGCAAAAATGCCCTGCGCAAATACTGCAAATCCTACTTCCTCAGCTTCACCCGCATGACCGAGTGGCGGGATGTCTGGCAGCAGTTGCGGGACACCTTTCGCGAGGATCGCAAAAAGGCCACGCTGCCTGCTGCCGCAGATTCGACAAAAGCCCAAACGAGCGGCGCTTCCCCCTGGGATAAGGCTGAAGGCCAAGCAGCGAAGCAGGACAGCGGCACCCTTCGAGATCACGCCATCCACCGCTGCATTTTGGCCGGGCACCTGGGCCACATCGCCACTCGCCTAGAGCGTAACCAATACAAAGCTGCAGGCAATCGTGAGGTCATGGTTTTCCCTGGCTCTAACCTCTATGAGCGCCGGGAAAAACAGGGCAAGGCAGGCCAAGAAAAAACGCGTCAACCCCTGTGGATTGTCGCGGGAGAGATCGTGCAGACCTCGCAGCTTTTTGCGCGATCCATCGCCCGCATTGATCCCCAGTGGGCCGCCGAGCTAGGCGGACACCTGCTGGAACGGCGCTACAGCGAACCGCACTGGAGCGCCAAGGCAGGGCGTGTTCTCGTGACCGAGCGCCTGCTTCTCCATGGCCTAGAGGTGAAAAGGCAGCCAATTGATTTCGGCAAGATTGATCCCGTGGCGGCCACGCAGCTTTTCATTCGTGGAGCGCTGCTGGAAGGCACCACCAACCTGCCGCATCGTTTCTTCCAGCATAACCAAAAGTTGCGCGACCGCCTCGAGGCCACCCTCACCCGTGTGCGCAGCAGCCGGGTGTATGCCATCGAAGAACATCTCTTTGAGTTTTATCGCGCACGATTGGCGGCCATCTCCTCCGTGCATGACCTGAACAAACTGGTGAATGCACGCATCCGCGAAGAGCCGGGTTTCCTCTGTGCTCGGGAAGAGGATCTGACCGGTGGGGATGATCTCTCCTGTGATTTGGAGATGTTCCCTGATGCCGCTTCCATGGGGAACAGCGTGCTGCCGATCAGCTACGCCTACAAACCCGGCCAGGAAGATGATGGCGTGACGGTGCAGGTGCCCCTGCCCATGGCGGAACATCTCACCAGCGGTCAGGTGCTGTGGATGGTCCCGGGGCTACGGGAAGAGCAGATCACCACGCTGCTGCGAGCGCTGCCCAAAACGGTGCGGCGTGACCTCATGCCCCTGGAGGCGAAAGCGCGCGAGATCGCCAAAGACTTTGACCCGGGTCGCTTAGATTTCCATGAGGCCCTGGCCACCTTCCTCCGCCAGCGTTACCGCCTGGATGTCAAGGCCACCGACTGGAATTCACAGACCCTCCCGGCCTATCTACAGCCTCGCGTCGAGGTGATGGGCCAGGGCAATAAAACCGTCATGGCCAGCCGCGATGTGGACAGCATCCGCGAAACCATGCGCAAGCAGGAACGCAAGTCCGATGCCTGGGATCTGACGGCCAAACGTTTTGAAGATTACGCCTTGTCGGCTTGGTCTTTTGGCGACGTACCGGAAACCGTACTCGTAGAAACGATCCATGGAGTTCCAGTGTTAGGCCATCCAGGCCTGATGCTGCGCGATGATGAGGTGGACCTGCGCCTTTTCAAAACACCTGAAGAGGCCCGCAAACACACGCCAGCAGCCATACGCAAGCTGGCAGAAAATCTTCTGAGCAAAGACATCGCCTGGCTGCACAAAGAACTGCGCGTACTGGAGGTCAAAGCAGCACCGCAGAAAACGCTCAATTTCCAAAGCGGCCTCGCAGCTCTGGGTTCCGCCCCTTCTCAGGCAGCACCTGCGGAGAACAAAGCCGCTGCCGCTTGTGATCACATCCTGGCTCATGCGCTGCGACTGGAGCCACTTCTGCCGCTGACTCAAAAGCGCTTTCTCGAAATGTGCGAACGCACTCGTCGAGATCTTCCTGCGCTGACGCATCGAGTCCGCGATCTCCTGAAGCAATGCGAAGACCTGAAACAGAAGATCTTGGCCTATCCCAAACGCTACGCCGGGCTTGAGCAGGACCTTGCCCGCCTGCTGCCGCCTAACGTTTTATCCGTCACACCCCACGCACAGCTTCAACATCTCCCCCGTTATCTGAAGGCCATCCTTTTGCGCGCAGAACGCGCGGCGAACAATCCCGCCAAAGACATCGACAAGGCAGCAGCCGTGGCAGACTTCAATTCCTGGCCGCAAGAGGTCAGCGATACCAATCGAGAGGCCTTTCGCTGGCTGTTTGAAGAGTATCGTGTGTCTATCTTTGCCCAAGAACTGGGCACGGCCCAACCTGTCAGCGTCAAACGCCTAGAAGCTCTTTTGGGCTGAATCCCAACCTAACGGGAAGCATGATCCACTTCTCCCGCCCGCTTCAATTCTTCGACAAACACGGCCAGCATTTTGTCATTCTTATGACGGTCCAGCATGCCCACCGAGATCTGTAGCGGCTCGGGCTGAGGATTCAGTGTTTTCAGAACCACACGCTCTGGGATGAGGCACGCAATCCGCTCCACCACGAGAGCGATGCCCAAGCCCGCATCCACCGCTGAAATGAGGCTGGTGACGCCATCGCACTCACTGGCGATGCGGGCATTGATCCCTTGCTGCTTGAACCACGCGCCGATGAAAGCCCAGTAGTCCGGGTACTCTTTCTGACTATACACGACCAACCGCTGCTCATGCAGATCCTTGGGTACGAGAGTCTTTTTTTCTAACAAGGGATGCTGACGCGGGATGGCCACCCGCCAGGCCTGTTTTTGAACCGTCGTCCAGGTGATGTCAGGGATGTCCTTGATCGTCGGCACCGTGACGATGATGTCGAGCGTACCCTTTTGCAGACCATCCACCATTTCGTTGTTAGTGAGGTCTGCCAGGTCCACCCGCGCTCTCGGGTGCACTTGCGTGAAGGCCTCAATGGCCGGAGAAAGAATGCCTGCACTGAGCGAGGGCGAGTAGCCCACACGGATGGTCTGCGCCTTGGCCGTGGCCCGCACGCGCTGCTCCAGGGCATCGGCCCGCTCCAGCAGATTGCGCCCATCCCGCAGCAACAGTTCACCCGCTGGTGTGAGGGAGAAGGAATGCGCTCCACGCTCCAGCAAGATTACCCCAAGTTCATCCTCCAGGCCCTTGATCTGGCGGCTGAGCGCTGGCTGCGTGAGGTGCAGGCGGGCGGCCGCGCGGCTGATGTTGCCATCTTCAGCAGCGGCAATGAAGGAGCGCAGGGGACGGAGTTCCATGTTGGCTGTAGCATACGCCATCCGCAGTCTCAGGCAAACAGAGCCGCATTAGCGAATGAAGACGTTCTATCGCAGTATCTTGTCGCCATGAAAACCACACTTCGTAAATCCCATGAACGCGGCCACGCCGATCACGGTTGGCTGAATAGCCAGCACACCTTCAGCTTCGCGGACTACTATGATCCCGCCCACATGGGCTTTCGCAGCCTGCGGGTGATCAATCAGGATCGGGTCGCCCCAGGCGGCGGATTTCCCACCCATCCTCACCGGGACATGGAAATCTTCAGCTACGTGCTGGAAGGCACCCTGGCACACAAAGACAGCCTGGGGAATGGACGCGAACTGAAGCCAGGCCAAGTGCAACTCATGAGTGCTGGCAAAGGTGTGCTGCACAGTGAGTTCAACCCCTCCCAGTCCGAGACGGCTCACTTTCTGCAAATCTGGATTCAGCCTGAGGCCCGCGCCTTGGTGCCCAGCTACACCGAGTGGCATCCCGATCCCGCGAAGGAGAAGGAACCCAAGGTCCTCGTCATATCCCATGATGGCCGCGAAGACTCTGCCACCATCCATCAGGACGCCGATGTCTATCGAGTGCGCCTGGGTGCCAGCGACAGCGTGGCCCATGAGGTGAAGGCCGGGCGCGGCGTCTGGTTCCAGCTCATCAAAGGTGAAGCCACCATCAATGGACAAGCCCTGAAACCTGGGGATGCCTTGAGCACGGAGGATGCAGGCACACTGACGATCACTTCCGCGGGTGCTGAAACTGAGGCCCTGCTCTTTGACCTGGGCTGATTGCCGCGTCATCCAAAATTCTGTGTCCTCTTAAAGGACACAGGATTTTGGTGTTCATTACAGAGCTGCCATCACTGTCTCCGCAGCACGGCGATAAGCTCCCCCTTGTCCTAGAGTCGCCACCACTTCGGCCAGATCTTCCTGGAGATTCCGCCGGGTGACCTCATTCGTCAGCAGTTCCACCATTTCAGCCGCCAGTGTATCGGAGGTGAGCCCGCCCTGGACGAGTTCCTTCACCACATCCCGCTGGGCCAGCACGTTGACGATGCCGATGTTTTTGATGCGCACCACCGTCTTAGCCACTGCATACGTAAGGCCATTCACCTGATAGACCAAAGTGTAGGGCAGCCCAAAACAGGCTGCTTCTAGCGTCGCCGTGCCACTGGCCACAGCGCCCACCTGGGCACGCTGCATCAGGTCATAAACGGTGCCCACTTCGATCCAGCGCTTCGCTTCAGGAAAAGCCGCCGCATCGGCCATATCGCGCATCAGACCCGCCAGATTTTCATTGGCAGCAGATACGGCAAAACGGACGTTAGGCTGCACCATGCGGATGGCTTGGGAGGCCTGCAACATGATGGGAAAGAGGCGCTTCACCTCATTCTTCCGACTGCCTGGGAACCAGCCCACTAGGCCGGGCTCGCGCTCCCAGTTGCGGCGCAGGGTTTCCACCCGGTCCACCATCGGATGCCCGCTGAATTCCGTAGGCAGGCCGCTCTTTTTATAAAACTCCTTCTCGAAGGGGAAGATGCAGATCATCAGGTCCAGCACCTTCGCCATCGTCTTTACACGTCCCTTTTTCCAGGCCCAGACCTGAGGGCTGATGTAGTAGATGATCTTGCCCGTGTAGCCTCGCACTCGCAGTTCCTTGGCCACACGCAGGTTAAAGCCCGGGTAATCCACCAGCACCACTGCAGCGGGCCGTTCCTGCATCACCGCCGTCACGACCTCATTGAAGCGTTTCTTGAAGTAGCCGTACATCTTCAGCACTTCCCACAGGCCCACCACACCAGCGGTTTCTACCCAGTCATCAATCCCTTTCCCAGCCGCCTCCACCATTCGGGGACCGCCGAGACCGCTGATCTTCAGCGCGGGGTCTAGGGCCAGGAGCTCCTTGATCAAACCCGCTCCATGCGTGTCCCCGCTGACTTCACCGGCAATGATGTAGAGATGAGGCATGGGTTGGTGTGTCTAAGCCGTTGTTGGGATGGTTTGCGGCGGAGTTATTTCACCACAGCCTTCGGTTCATCACTCATCCCGCCAAAGCTGCGTTTTTTTCAATCTGGTCCGTGATCTCCAGGGCGATGCGCACGGCCTCAGCCCCTTCCTGGCCCGTCACCACCGGACGTTTGCCATGACGAGAACACTCGACAAAAGCGGCGATCTCCAGCTTCAAAGGTTCGTCCTTCTCCACTTCCACGGCTTCGCGGACGATCTGCATGCCATCTTTGCGATAGATCCAGCCGCTTTGTTCCTGGTAGTCGAGCGAGAGGTAGCTGTCCTGCTGGAAGACGCGGATTTTCCGCATCTTCTCCGGGCTGATCCGGCTGGCCGTGATGTTGGCAATGCAGCCGTTGGCAAACTTCAGGCGTGCATTGGCGATGTCTTCCCGCTTGGTCAGCACGGGGATACCCACGGCATCAATCTGGATGAGCGGCGACTTTACCAAATGGAGGACGATCTCGATGTCGTGAATCATCACGTCCAGCACCACGCCAATGTCCATGCTGCGATTCGGAAACGGCGAAAGGCGATGCACCTCAATGAAGCGCGGCTGGTCCATGCGCTCCTCAAGCTGGCGCAGCACAGGGTTGAACCGCTCAATGTGGCCTACCTGGAGGATTACATTTTTCGCCTGGGCCAGTTCGATCATGGCCTGGGCCTCTGCATAGGATTCGCTGATGGGTTTTTCCACCATCACATGCACTCCCTTTTCCATCAGAGGCTCAGCCACGCGGCGGTGGTAGATTGTCGGCACAGCCACCGTAGCGGCATCCACACGGCTGGCAAAGTCCCCCAGGTCACTGGCGGCTTGGGTATTGTATTGCGCTGCAAAGTCGGCCGCACGTGCTGGGTCGGCATCATAAACGGCGGCAAAGACGACGCCCCCTTCGCTGCGGGCGGCGATTTCCGCCATGATGCGGGCGTGATTTTTACCGATGGCACCTACACCGGCGACACCGATGCGGAAAGGTTGGGCTGCTGATTCCATGAAGCCTCAGCGTTAATGAGGACGAAGCCGGGAGGCAAGAGGAAAGGAAGCCTCTCACTGACCTTGAACGCGCGAAATATCCCTCGCGCCGATTCGCCTTCCCCGCCCTTGCATCATCTACGGTTCCTCGCCATAAAGCCGCCATGCCCGGCCCCGTCCTCCTTTCTGATATTGGCAATGTCCTCACCTTTTTTGACTTCAGTGTCGCCGCCCACCGCGTGTCAGAGCGCTGCCCCTTCCCACCCGAGGCCCTTTCAGAGCGACTGGACGACATCAAAGGCCCCTTTGAAAATGGGGATATGGACGATGACACGTTCGTCCGCGCTGCTATCCAGGCCCTGCAATTTGAAGGCACTCCGGCGGATTTCGCGGCCATCTGGTGCGATATTTTCACCGAGAACGAGGCCATGAAATGCACCCTCGCCCCCCTGGTGGGAAAGGTACCCATGAAGCTCCTTTCCAACACCAGCGGTCTGCACAAGGACTACCTCCTGCGCACCTATGACATCTTTCGTCCCTTCAGCGGCGGCGTTTATTCCTACTCTGCCAAGTGCAGCAAACCCGCCGAAGAGATCTTCCAAGTGACCATCCGGGAACTGGCGCTCGACCCCGCCCAGACCTTTTACATTGACGATCTGGAAACTAACATTGCCACCGCCCAGCGGCTCGGTTTCCAAACCCACCTCTACCATCATGCATCTCACGCAAACCTGGAGGCAGAGTTAAATGCGTGGGCGGCCCAGCACGGCCTGACGGCAGGACACCCCCCTGTTGACGTGAGAATCTCCATGCCCTAGCTGTACCTCTGGCACGTGACATGCGTATCATTATGCAAAGGCCGACCAGCCAGGAATCCCTACCCTTATGAAATGTGACGTTTGCGACAGTGAAGCCACCGTGTTTCTGACCCAGATCATCAATGGGCAAATGACCACGGTGAATCTCTGCGATGCCTGCTCCAAGGCCAAGGGCGTCACGGACGAAACGGGCTTTGGCCTAGCGGAGGCCTTCCTCAGCCAACCCCCGCCCGCCATCAGCGCAGAAACGACCTGCCCTGCCTGCGGATTCACGGCGGCGCAGTTGAAGAAAATCGGCCGCATGGGCTGCCCTGAATGCTACGGCACCTTCCGTGAAGGCCTGGATGGTCTGCTGAAGTCCATGCACAAAGGCACCCGCCATGTCGGCAAAGTGCCACACCAGATCGTGACCCAAAATGCCTTAGTGGGTAACCTTGGTCATTTGCGTGAGGAACTGGCCAGCGCCGTGCGTGATGAGCGTTATGAAGACGCCGCACGTCTCAAATCTGAAATTGATCTTCTCCAGGCGAAGCTGCCCAGTCATGCCTGACGTTTCATCGTTGTGCATCTGATCGAACAAAGTGCAACGTTATCCATCTAAAGAATCATCCCCCCGATGCGCTTTACCACCCTCATCAAACACCCAGCTGACTGGATGAAAGGCAGCGGGCCGCACTCGGACGTGGTCATGACCTCCCGGGTGAGACTCGCGCGCAATCTCAGAGGCTTCAGCTTCCCCGGCTACTCAGCCGAACGTCAACGCGTGGAGTTGCTGGAATTGGCTCGTCCTTGTGTCGAATCACTTCCTGAAATGACGGATGGTTACAGCGAGGAATACACCGGGCTGACCAAAATCCGCAAACAAGTGCTCGTGGAACGGCATCTTGTGAGCCGTGAGCATGCCGCCCGCGCTGCAGGTTGTGCAGTCGTTGTGGATCGTAAGCAGAGCCTCTCCATCATGATCAATGAGGAGGACCACTTCCGCATCCAGGGCATCCGCGCCGGGCTGAATCTGCGTAGCGCCTACGCCCTGGTGGATAAAGCCGATACCGCTCTGGAATCCATGCTGCCTTATGCCTATGATGACCGTCTGGGCTACCTCACTGCCTGCCCGACCAACCTGGGCACCGGCATGCGGGCTTCGGTGATGCTGCATCTGCCATCACTTGTTCTTTCAGACCAGATCAACCCCGTCATCAAGGCCGTTGGCAAAATAGGCCTAGCCGTGCGTGGTCTGTATGGTGAAGGCACCGAAGCCCTAGGCAATCTTTTCCAGATCTCCAACCAGCACACGCTGGGAGAGAAAGAGGGTGAAATCATCGCTCAGATCGAAAAAGTCATTGAGCGGGTAGTCAGCTCTGAAATGAATGCGCGCCAGAAGCTCCTGGAGGATAGCCCCACCATGTTGCAGGATCAGGTGGGCCGCGCCTTCGCGATTCTACGCTACGCACACATTTTGACCTCAAAAGAGGCCCTGAACCTGCTTTCCCTTCTGCGCCTCGGAGCAGATATGGATCTGATCCCCAACTGCGACCGGAGTTTGCTCGACATGCTTCTGCTCGAAATCCAACCCGCCCACCTCCAGCTCAGCGCTGAGCGCGAACTCTCGCCCGAGGAGAGAGATGCCCGCCGCGCGGAAATTACCCGGGCGCGGTTGCAAATGCTGACCGGCCCTTCTAACGTTTCTGCAAGCAACTCAACCTCAGAGGAAAAACCCTCTGATTCCAATGATGAATAACTTTACTCCACGCGCCCAACAGGTCCTGGCCCTTGCCCGCAAGGAAGCCGACCGATTCAACCACAACTACGTTGGTACCGAGCACCTCCTCCTGGGCCTCATCAAGCTCGGCCAAGGGGTCGCGGTCAATGTACTCACCAAGCTGGGTCTCGACCTGGAAACCGTGCGCCTCCAGGTGGAGCAGCAGGTCGGTTCGGGCCCAGAAACCAAAATGGTCGGCAATATCCCCTACACACCAAGGGTGAAAAAGGTCCTTGCCCTTGCCAGCAAGGAAGCCAAAGCCCTGAACCACAGCTATGTGGGCACCGAGCACATCCTGCTGGGCCTCCTGCGCGAAGGTGAAGGCGTGGCCGCTCAGGTGCTGCGCAACCTGGACATCAATCTCGACAAAGCCCGCAACGAAATCCTCAAGGAACTCGACCCTAATTTTTCGGGCAGCAATGAAGAGGAAGAAGAGGACTCCGAACCTGTGGCTCCTAGCGGCAACAGCGAGGACGATAAGAAGAAGAAAAAGAATGAGAAGACACCTGCCCTGCGCGCCTTTGGTCGTGACCTGACCGAGACCGCTCAGAAAGGTGAGATGGATCCCGTCATTGGTCGCACCGAAGAGATCGCTCGAGTCATCCAAATCCTCTGCCGTCGCACCAAGAACAACCCCGTCCTCATCGGTGAGGCTGGTGTGGGCAAAACAGCCATCGTCGAAGGCCTGGCCCAGGAAATTGCCGCTGGCAATGTCCCGGAAATCTTGCGCGACAAAAAAGTGATCACGCTCGACCTCGCCCTCATGGTCGCAGGCACGAAGTATCGCGGTCAGTTCGAGGAGCGCATCAAGGCTGTCATGGATGAGATCCGCCGCGCCAAGAACGTCATTCTTTTCATTGATGAGATGCACACCATCGTCGGTGCCGGCTCTGCCGAAGGCACCATGGATGCCAGCAATATCATCAAGCCCGCCCTTAGCCGTGGCGAGCTACAAGTCATCGGTGCAACGACTCTCAATGAGTACCGTAAATACATCGAAAAAGACTCCGCTCTCGAGCGCCGCTTCCAGCAGGTGAAGGTGGAAGAGCCTTCCGTCGAAGATGCCATCCAGATCCTCATGGGTCTGAAGGGCAAGTATGAAATGCACCACAAAGCCAAGTATGCGAATGAGGCTATCAGCTCTGCTGTAAAGCTGAGCTCACGCTACTTGACCGCCCGCTTCCTGCCAGATAAGGCGATTGACATCATGGACGAAGCCGGTGCCAAAGCCCGCATCTCTGCGATGACTCGCCCGCCAGAGCTGAAAACCATTGAAGCCGAGATCGAAACGATCCGAATCGAAAAAGAAACGGCCATCAAGGACCAGGACTTCGAGAAAGCCGCCCGCCTTCGCGACAGCGAGAAAAACACCAAGAAGCGTTACGACGACATCTTGGAATCTTGGCGCCAGAACAACAGCGAGCGCATCGTCGATGTGTCCGAAGATGACATCATGTCCGTGGTTTCCAAATGGACAGGCGTGCCTCTCCAGCGCATGGAAACAGCCGAAGCTCAGAAACTGCTCAAGATGGAGCAGGAATTGAAGGGCAAAGTGATCGGCCAAGACGAAGCCGTCGTGGCCATCAGCAAGGCTCTGCGTCGCTCCCGTGCCGACCTCAAAGATCCTCGCCGCCCCATTGGTTCCTTCCTCTTCCTGGGCCCCACAGGCGTGGGCAAGACCTTCCTGGCCAAGAACCTCGCCGAATTCATGTTCGGCAGTTCTGAAGCACTCATCCAACTCGACATGTCTGAGTACATGGAGAAGCACACCGCCAGCCGCCTCATCGGCGCGCCTCCGGGATATGTCGGTTATGAAGAAGGCGGCCAGCTTTCTGAAGCCGTACGCCGCCGCCCATACAGCGTCGTATTGTTCGACGAGATCGAAAAAGCTCACCCGGATGTTATGAACCTCCTTCTCCAGATCCTGGAAGAAGGTCAGGTGACCGACAACTTCGGCCGCAAAATTGATTTCCGGAATACCATCGTCATCCTGACCTCCAACGTCGGTGCCGAGAGCATCAAGAAGCAGTCCAGCCTGGGCTTTGCCGCCATGGCTCAGAACGAAGCCGACAACGCTAGCATCAAGGGCAAGCTGTCCGAGATGGCCAAGAAATTCTTCAAGCCTGAATTCCTCAACCGTCTGGATGACCTCATCGTCTTCCGCATGCTGGAAAAGGCAGAGCTGGCGAAGATCGTGGATCTCGAAATCAAAAAGGTGGTCAGCCGCCTGAAGGGCAAAAACATCCACATCACCCTGGACGAAGGTGCTGTCGAATTCCTGATGAAGGAAGGCTACGATCCGCAGTATGGGGCACGCCCCATGCGCCGGGCTGTGGAGAAACACATCGAAGATCCTTTGGCCGAGCACGTCCTGGGCGGCACTGTCCGCGAAGGCGACACGGTCAAGGTCAGCTTCGATGCTGAAAACAAGCGCCTCAAGTTCGCTGCCGAGTCCCCCGTCCGGGAGGAGCCCGCTGTGGCGGAAACGAGCGTTTAAGTCCGCACTTCATCAACCTTCAAATTCCGAGGCGGGCCTGCAAAGGCCCGCCTTTTTTGTGCCTTCATTCCAGGATGCCATTACAATCCCCATAGTTTTGCCCCTTCTTATTCAAAATCTTCACTCAAATCACAAAAACCCGTTGCATGTGCCCTCAGCCTTTGCCACTATCGCGGCCCGCCAAAACAGCGGGAATGGCTCAGTAGCTCAGTCGGTAGAGCAGGGGATTGAAAATCCCCGTGTCGGCGGTTCGATTCCGTCCTGAGCCACCTCTTTTTTAAAAGGAAGTGGCAAACAAATCAGCCTGGATCATTTACGACCAGATCCTCCGGGCTCATCGCAGATTTCAAAACTGCGGTTGTCGAATGACCTCGTTTCGTTTCGCCGGGTGATGCATGATCAAAGCCATGGGCCGGACTCGTATGACTCCCGTCTTATGACTTTCCGCACCCGACTCATTCTTCCCTTCTTCAGCCTGCTTTCCGGACTGAATTTCTATTCGCCGCCAACGATGAAAGCCCAGGAAGGCAAAGCTGGCAGCAGCTATACCAAAGTTCTTTTTCTGGGCAACAGCATCACCAAGCATGGCCCTAAAGCCGACATTGATTGGACTGGCAATTGGGGCATGGCCGCCACGTCTGAGGCCAATGACTATGTACACCAGGTGATCGTGGGTCTTCGTCAAAGACAGGGCTCTGCCCCTGAGATGTTGGTGAAAAACATCGCGGACTTTGAGAGGTCCCATGTCGGCTACGATCTTGATGGAAAACTCGCGGAGGCCTTCGCCTTCAAAGCGGATCTCATCATCCTCGCGATTGGTGAAAACGTCCCAGCGCTGAAGACCGACGAAGCCAAGGCAGCCTTCAAAACAGAAACCCTCAAGCTCCTGCAAAAACTTCAGGGGACACACAAGCCTACCATCTTGGTGCGCAGTTCCTTTTGGGCCAACACGGTGAAAGATCAGATTCTCCAAGAATGCTGCGAGACCGTGGGCGGCATCTTTGTCAACATCAGTGCACTCGGCAAGGATGAGTCAAACTATGGCCGCGCCGAACGTCCCTACAAAAACTCAGGCGTAGCCAATCATCCTGGGGACAAAGGCATGAAGGCCATCGCTGAGGCACTGCTGGCAGCGCTGCCTAAATCTTGAGATTTCACCAGGATTTCAGCGGGGAAAGCAGCCTCGACAAATATTTTTGCAAATCGGTGTCCAATCCGTGGCCCACCTAGACCTACCACTCCCGTATGGCCGCCTTGCCCCCAGATCCAGCCGATCAGACGGAGACCTATCTCCGGCTGCTGACCCAGCATGACCGCTGGCTGGCAGCGTATGTTTACAGCCTGGTGGCCAGTGCAGCAGATGCGGATGACATCCTCCAGGAAGTGAAGGTGACCCTGTGGAAGCAATTTGCTAAATTTGAACCGGATTCCAACTTCCGCGCCTGGGCACGGAAAATCGCCACTCACCAGATTTTAAACTATCGTCGCTCCGAAAAAAAACGCTCTGTCTCTTCATCGCTCGATGAAACTTTCATCGAGGCTGTAGCAGCGGAACTTGATCAACGCGCGGACGCCTTGGATCTCAAGGCCGAAGCGCTCAATCTATGCCTGCGCAAGCTACCCGAGGCACATCGAAAAATCGTCGTCTGGCGCTACTATGAAGACTGCGGCATCGAAGAAATCGCCGTCAAAAGCGAGCGCACGGTGGAAGCCGTCTATCGCCTGCTGAGCCGCATTCGCCAGGTGCTGAGCGAATGTGTAAACCGCCAAATCGCCCCCGCTCCATGAAAACCTCCGATTCATCTCTGGACCGCATCCAGCGGGCGCTGGAAGGCCTCCTTTCAACGGAGGAGCATGACGCTCTAAAGGCCGACGTGATCCGCGATGCGGACCTGCGTGCTGTCTATGTGGAGCAGGTCTGGCTGCACTCCACCCTACGGGCGCAGAGCGAGTCCCTTGTTGGCCTCTTAGACATAACCGAGGAAGCTTCTCCAATCCAGGCTCCAGCAAAGCCTTTGCGTCGTTGGCCCATCGCCCTCTGGTCTGCAGCCGCAGCGGCCTGCGTGACCTTAGCGGCCAGTTTTTTCATGCCAGGCAAAGGCGTTTCTCCCCTTCCCCAGGTCGCCACACTCATTCGGGCTGAAAATTGCCGCTGGGCTGGGTCCGATCTTCCCACGGCGCTGGATTCACAATTAGGCACAGGCAAGTTGGCCCTCGTGGAAGGCATAGCGACGCTGAAATTTAAAAGCGGTGCGACGGTGACGATGGAGGCCCCAACGACGTTGGAAATCCTCACCGCCATGCATTGTCGCCTCATCGAAGGCACCCTTACAGCGGAAGTGCCAGAACCCGCTCATGGTTTCACCATTGATACGCCGGATATTCAGGTAGTGGATCTGGGTACCAAGTTTGGAGTGACCGCAGGCTCCGCAGGTAATTCCCAGGTGCGCGTCTTTGAGGGCGAAGTCGAAATCGGCGGTCTTAAAGATGGCAAGATCAAGCGCCTCACGGAAGGCAAAGGCCTGCATGTGGGCTCTGGCAATACTTTGTTAGGCCAAGAGCCTACCCGCGGTGAAGCCGTCCAGGAAGCAGGCGGCTGGACAGCCATCCCCACTTCCTTTGGTCGAGGCAAAGATGGTTATGCACGCCGGGGTGACAATGGCGCTCCCATGGGTACCCACCCACTCATCATCGTCAAACACACGGACCTCGCCCCGGGGATTAAGAATGAGCGCCGCGCAGTCATCACCTTTGACTTGTCTCAGATCCCCACTGAGAGCGTTCAGGAAGCACAGATCGTCCTAGATCCTGAACCCAGCGGCTTCGGCTTCTCGGCTTTGATTCCAGATGAATCCCGCTTCGCCCTTTATGGCGTGACTGATGAAAAACTGGATGCCTGGGAGGAAAAGCAGATGACCTGGGCCACCATGCCCGGCTGCAACGATGCCGGACCCGATGCTGACAAGCTGCGCAAGCTGGCAGAGTTTTGGATCCCCCGTGGCGGCTCCGGCGGCCCGCTCACGGTGCGTGGCGATGAACTCGCAAAATTCATTCGTGAGGATACGAACGGATTCGTAAGTTTTGTGATCGTCCGTGAGACAGGCGAAACCGATCCCTCAGGCCTCGCTCATGCCTTTGCTGCCAAGGAGCACCCCACGGCCCGCGCCCCATTGCTGCGCCTCAAATAAATTTTCCTGACCATGACGAAGCCAACCACGCTCCTGATCGCCTGTCTTACGACGACGCTCGCCTCCGCTGCCGACGACGCCCAACGCGCCGCCATGCAGTTCTTTGAGAAAGAGGTGCGCCCCGTGCTGGTGAACCGCTGCTATGAATGCCATGGCGAGAAGAAGCAGAAGGGCAGCCTACGGTTGGATAACATTGGCTTCATCAAGGCGGGCGGAGATTCTGGCCCGGCCCTTGTCGCGGGAGATCCTGACAAGTCGCTGATCATCGAAGCGGTACGCTATCAGGAGCCGGAGTTTGAGATGCCTCCGAAGGAAAAACTTCCTGCCAAGGAAATCGCCATCTTGGAGAAGTGGGTGAAGATGGGCGCTCCCTGGCCGGAAGCAGAAGCCGCACGCGTCAGCGTAGATGAAAACGGCTTCACCGATGAAGATCGGCAATATTGGGCCTTTCAGCCACTGACCAAACCTACACCGCCGGACATCCAGAGCCCGTGGATTCGCAATGATGTGGATCGCTTCATTGCCAAAAAGCATCAGGAGTTAGGCCTGACACCTGCGGCGGAGGCTGACCGCCATGAGCTGGTGCGTCGTCTCTACTTCAATCTTCATGGCCTGCCCCCCACTCAGGAGCAGACAGAAGCCTTCGTGAAAAGCACCGATCCGAAAGCTTACGAAAAGCTAGTGGACGAACTCCTAGCCAGCCCTCGTTACGGTGAACGCTGGGCACAACATTGGTTAGACCTCACCCGTTATGCTGAGAGCGACGGCTACAACCAGGATGCCTTCCGCCCTGCTGCCTGGCCTTATCGCGACTACGTCATCAAAAGCCTGAACGATGACAAACCCTACGACCAGTTTGTGCGTGAACAACTGGCCGGAGATGAGATCGCCCCCAAAGACCCGAACGTGCTCGTGGCCACCTCTTACCTGCGCAATCCCATTTACGAATACAACCAGCGCGATGCCCGTGGCCAGTATGAAGTGGTGCTGACGGATCTGACCGACAATGCGGGTGAGCTTTTCCTGGGCCTCAGCTTCGGCTGCGCCAAGTGCCATGACCACAAATTCGATCCCATCCTGCAAAAGGACTATTACGCCCTGCGCGCCTTTTTTACTCCTGTCCGTTGGCGTGATGACCTGATCCTAGCCACCGATGAAGAGCAGGCGGAATTTGCCAAAAAAGAGGCCCCTTACAAAGCCGCCACGGCCCACATCCAGGCGGAGATTGATAGCATCATCGGCCCCATGATCGAAAACAACGTGAGGAAGGCCTATGAACGCTTTCAGGCAGACATCCGCGCCATGGTGGACAAGAAGCCTGAGGAACGCGCACCGGAGGACTGGCAGGCATCTTACTTCTGCGAAAGACAGATGGAGTATGAACGCGAGCGTTTTGACGCACTGAAATCTATTAAAGATCCCAAGGTCAAAGCTCGCTACCAAACTCTCATCGAGGAGCTGAAGAAGTTCGACCATCTCAAGCCCGAGCCCCTGGTGAAAGCTTTCGTCGCTACCGATGCTTCCGCCAAAGCTCCGCGCAATCCCCTCAAAACTCGCAAAGGAGAGCTCGACGTCCAGCCTGCCTTCCTCACCCTGCTGGAGCCGAAAGAACCAGCAATCAAGCCCCTGGAAAAATCCACCGGCCGCCGCAGCACCCTGGCCGCCTGGATCACCCGCCCAGAGAACCAGCTCTCCACTCGCGTGATCACGAATCGCGTTTGGCATTATTTGTTCGGCAAAGGCATCGTCGAGACTCCCAATGACTTTGGCAAGCTGGGCGAAGTGCCGACGCATCCCGAATTACTGGACTACCTCACGCAGCGTTTTCTCGCGGGCGGCTGGAGCCTGAAAAAGCTGCATCGCGAGATTCTGCTTTCTGCGACCTATCGTCAGACGGCCCATCGTGAAGTGCCCGCCATCGCGGCGAAGATTGACCCCTCCAACAAGTTCCTGTGGCGCTTCAATCCACGCCGTCTGGATGCCGAACAAATCCGCGATGCCATGCTGGCAGCCAGTGGTGAGCTGGATGAAAGCACAGGCGGCCCTTCTACCGATGGCAATGGCACCCGCCGCTCCATTTACACCATCAAGAAACGCAACAGTCAAAATGAGCTTTTGCGCAGCCTGGATGCCCCCGCTGGCTTTGCCAGCACGTCCGAGCGTCAAAGCACCACCACGCCCACTCAAGCGCTGCTTTTGCTGAATGGCGACTGGACCCTGACACGCGCCCAAAAACTCGCAACTCGAGTCTCCAAAATCGAAGACATCTGGCAATACACCGTCGGCCGCGCCCCCACAAAAAAGGAACTCGATCTGGCCGAGAAATTCATCGCTGCACGCACCACCACACCAGCCGTTGAAGAGCGCCCCACCGCCATGACCAGTGCGGAACTCGCCACGGCCAGCCAGTTCAAAGAGAACACTCCTCAGGAACGTTTGGTGGCCCGTACGGCTGAAAAAGAAGGCGACGAATTCACCATCGAAGCCGTGGTAAAACTCGACAGCATTGATGCCAATGCCTCCGTCCGCACCATCGCTTCCCGCTGGAACAATGGAAAAGACAACGTTGAAGCCTTCGGCTGGAGCTTGGGCGTGACCGGTGAAAAATCCCGCTTCAAACCTCGCAACCTCATCATCCAACTGGTGGCAGAAGACGAGAACCACAACATCACCTATGAACCTGTGGCTTCGGACCTCCGCCTGGAACTCGGCATTGAGTATCACATCGCCGTGAAAGTCTCCTGCAGCGCCCACTCCGTCACCTTCCGGATGAAGCAGGTGGACAAGCCGAATGCTGCCCAGCTTATCTCCGTGGTGCCTCACACCGTGCGCAGTGGCCTCAGCAGCGGTTCGTCTTCTCTGGTCATTGGTGGCGTGCATAAGCGGGCCGCCTCTCATCAGTGGGATGGCAGCATCGAGGCCGCTCGCGTGGTTCGCGGCATCCTTCCAGATGAAGATCTCTCCGCCGATGCCGCTCAGTGGAAAGCCCCCGCCCTGGTCACCTGGGATGTGCGCGAACCCCTGCCAGACACCCTCGCCTGGTCCAGCGCCGAAGCCTCCAGCCCCGGCATGGTGGATCCCCACCAACGCGCCCTGGCCGACCTCTGCCACGTGCTCCTGAACGCCAACGAGTTCTTCTACCTGCATTAAGCCTAGCCCCCTTCCTACCATGCCCTGCCATAACTATGACATCCCCACTTCCCGCCGTGCCTTTCTCCGCCGGGCGGGCTGTGGTTTCGGTTCAGTGGCGCTCGCCGCCATGATGCGCGAGCCCGTGCTCGGTGCAGCGAGTGCGGCCAATCCGGTGCTGAAGCAGTTGCCCCAGCGCATCGGCCAGGCAAAGAACGTCATCTTTTGCTTCATGGAAGGCGGTCCTAGCCACCTGGATACTTTCGATCACAAGCCCCTACTTCAAAAACTCACCGGTCAAAAGCTGCCACCCAGCTTCAAAGAGCCTGTGCTCGCCATGGGTGAAAGCGGTGCCCCACTGCTGGAGTCCAAACGCACTTGGAAGAGATATGGCCAGAGTGGCCTGCTGATCTCAGACTGGTTTGAAAACGTGGCCGAACATGCCGATGACCTTGCCGTCATCAACTCTTGTGTCTCCGATGGCATCAACCACGCCGGCGGCGTCTGCCAGATGAATACCGGCAGCATCTTTGGCGGGCGTCCATCCCTTGGGGCTTGGGTAAATTACGGTCTCGGCAGCGAAAACGGCAATCTGCCTGCCTTTGTCGTCATCAAGGACAGCGAAGGCACCGTGGTCAATGGCGTTCGCAACTGGGGCAGCGGCTTCATGCCCGCCGTTTATCAGGGTGTGGAGTTCAGCTCTGATGGCGTGCCGATCAAATACCTGGACAATCCCAAAGGCTACAGTTCCGCCCAGCAGCGTGAGAAGCTGGATCTGCTAGCCAAGTTTAACCAAGAGTATAACCGCACTCGCACGGACAACACCGAGCTGGATGCCCGCATCCGCTCTTACGAACTTGCTTACAAAATGCAGGCCGAGGCTCCCGAGGCCGTGGATCTAAGTAAGGAAAGCGCCTCCATCAAAGCCCTCTACGGCATGGACAAGCCTGAGACCGCTGTCTATGGACGCAACTGTTTGTTAGCCCGTCGCCTCGTCGAAAACGGCGTGCGTTTTGTGCAGCTTTATTCTGGTGCCGGCAGTAAGTGGGATTCTCACAGCAAGTTGGAAGAGAACCACAGCCGGCTATGCCGCTCCGTGGACCGCCCTATCGCGGGCCTGCTCACGGACCTTAAACAACGCGGACTGCTGGATGAAACCCTCGTCATCTGGGGTGGTGAATTCGGTCGCACTCCGATGAGTGAGCAGGGAGGTGGCCGCGACCATAATCCGGGCGGCTTCACCATGTGGATGGCGGGCGGCGGCGTCAAAGGCGGCCAGACCATCGGTGCTACGGATGAACTCGGCCTCTATGCCATCCAGGACAAGATGCACGTGCATGATCTGCACTCCACCATCCTGCATCTGCTGGGTGTGGACCACACCCAGCTCGTCTATCATCACAAAGGTCGCCCTGAGCGCATTGACCAAAACGAAGGTCACGCGAATAACAAGCTCATCACAGGCTAATGTTGACCCGCTTTTAAATACCCAATCAAATCAGCAAGATCCTGCGGCGTCAGAGCGGCCTCCAGCCCCTCAGGCATCAGGGAAACGCCCAGGCTTTTCAGGCTGCCAATGTCTTTGCGCAAAACAGCCCGTGAACTTCCATCAGGCAGCTTGAAGGTGACGCTGGCGGCGCTTTCAGAAGCGATGAGACCAAAGATCTGCTCGCCACTTCCCAGCGTGCAACTGTAGGCGTGAAATCCCGGCTGGATGTCCAGGTTGGGATCCAGAATATTGGTCAGAATCTTCTCCGCAGGATGGTCCGAGACCGTTCTCAAATCCGGCCCGATGGAGCGCCCTTCTTTACCAAAGACATGACAGGCTGCGCAGGTCCGCTGATACACTTTTTTACCACGCTGCGGGTCCATCTTCATGGCCAAGGCAGGCCGGAACTGTTCCACAACTTTGGTTCGCGTCGGCGATCCCACGACACTGAAAAGCTTCCCCGCCTTCTGTTTCAGTTCTGCATTCGGATGATTCAGCAGGCGCAAACGCCGCCCGGCATCCACCTCACGCAGGGACAACTTTCCCTCCCCCATCCAGGCCAGCAACTGCCCCGTCCAGTCATTGCGAGACATCAGGGCATCCAGTGCCTGCTCACGTCCTGACGGTAGCAGGCTAGGCCATGTTTCCTGCAGCACTTCGGTAAAACGTGCATCCCCCACATTGACGAGCACCTTCAAGGCTTTCTGCCATTCCCGCGCATCCTTCCCAGCTTGCAGTTTCGAGAGGAGATAGCCGATGGCCAATTCGCGGCTGAGCTCTCGCCGCGTTAGCAACTCCGCCGCCGCCATTTGCACCGCCGGATCAGACTTACCCGATGACAGACTCTCAGTCGCCTTCTGAAAAACGGAGTCCGTTTGAGCCAAGAGCGAAGCCAATTCATCTTCCGGTAGTTTCTTCTGAAGCTCCGCCATTTTTGTTTTTTGACGGCTCAGTCCATCGAGAAAACAGCCTAACCAATCCCAGGTTTCAGCACCACCAGCGACCTTCAGCGCCGGTTTAATGAGCTCGGCCAACGCCTCCCGATTTCCCACAGCCAGGGCCATTTGCACCAGGGTCTCCAGAGAGGTCAGAGTCGCCGTGCGTGACATCTCGGTGAGATGAGGCAAAGCAGAACTGAGACAAGCGGTGACCATCATCGTATCCTGCTCATGAGCACGAAAAAGCTGCGCCAGGGCTTGCCCAGCTTTGACCTGAGGCCATTGGCCGAGACTGAAAGCGAGCTGCAACTTCACCTTCGCATCTTCGTCCTCCACGAGTTGAATTACCGCCTCCGCCATCGCCTCCATGGGGAACTTTTCTGCCAGGCGTAGGGCATTCTCTCGCACCCCTGGATTCTGATCCTTGAGAGCCATCATCAACTCCTCTGCTGTCAGGGCCTGCAGCCCATCCAGCACGCACAGAGCTTGCAACCGAGATTGAGGCAACTTCGCTTGGGCCGCCATGTTTTTTAAGCCAGGCACCGCCTCAGCGCCACCTTTCCACAGAAGCATCTGCTGTGCCTTGTCCCGCAGCCACGCATTTGAAGATTCTAGCACGTGTACCAGCCCCTTTGTATCGAGCTGGGAGAGATCAAGAACCACCTTCTTTTCCGCGCTCTGACGAGTGACACGATAGATACGCCCCATGTCATCCCCTAACCGATAGTGCGGCAGCAATTCTTCTTTGCCCTCTTTGGGCAACCAATGCGGATGCTCAATCATGTAACGGTACATGTCCGCGATCCAAAGCGCTCCATCCGGGCCTGTGCGGATCATCACCGGGCGACACCAGCGATCCTCACTGGCGAAAAAATCGGGTTGGCCCTCAGCTTCCGGACGTTGAGCAGAAAAAGTGATGCCCTCCGCCTTCAGTTCCAAATGCTGCACCAGATTGTGAAACGGCTCCGCAATGAAAGCATGCGCTTGGCCACTGGAGAAGAGCCAGGAGTCCCCATAAATCATGCCACCGCAGGCCGAGGTGTAACGGCCTGCCTGCTGGAAACTGTGGTAACGTTTTTCAGGCGAGCTAGCGGGATAAACCGGTGGATTGGATCCACCTGGCAACTGCACTCGCGCCTCCGGCGCAGCCAGATGCGGATTGCGCATCAGGTAGTGATCCGGCAGCACATAGTGCCAGAGAGGATGCGAATTTTGAGTGCCAAACCAGTGCCCCCATTCATCACGATTGCGGCCAAATTGAGTCGGGCCGCTCTGGGCTTCGATCTCGCCCGTATCGGGTCGGATGCGGAAGTCTCGACTACCGATCAGGGTGTCCACACCTGTGCGTTTTGAAAGCAGGCGCGTATCGGCCCCGTGCTTGCCGTGGTGTCCCCCTGCCGCCACATAGATCCAGTTGTCCAGCCCCCAGCGCAGCCCATTGGCCCGCAGTTGTTGGTTGCCTTCACTCAATCCTGTATAGAGCACTTCCTTCTTGTCAGACTTGCCGTCGCCATTCGTGTCTTCCAGGTAGAGGATGTCTGGAGCAGCGGTGACAATGCAGCCCCGGCGCCAAGTGATGATCCCATTCGGGAAATTCAGCCCTTCAGCAAAGAGTGTACTTTGGTCATAAGTCCCATCGGCATTGCTGTCTGTGAGGATACGCACCCGCCCCCCGGCAGCCCCTTTATCATCCAGGCCTAACGGATAGTCTGCCATCTCCACCACCCAAAGCCTGCCCTGAGCATCCCAATCGAAAGCCACCGGGTCCAGCACCAGTGGCTCAGCCGCCACGATGCTCGCTTCAAAGCCCGTGGGCAGATGTAGGCTTTGCAGGCTTTTTTGGGGTGACTGCGGTTCGGAGTCTGGTTTCTTCAGTAGCCGCATAGGAGCCGTGCGCTCTGCCGCCTGAAAGTGAGCGCGAACCCGCGTGGCATCCAGAGGCGCAGAG
The DNA here is from genome assembly GCF_014203045.1 of Prosthecobacter dejongeii. Lineage (NCBI taxonomy): Bacteria > Pseudomonadati > Verrucomicrobiota > Verrucomicrobiia > Verrucomicrobiales > Verrucomicrobiaceae > Prosthecobacter > Prosthecobacter dejongeii. The sequence continues at coordinate 278,017 of NZ_JACHIF010000006.1, read as the reverse complement.
TAAATGGCCACCTCATCCATCTTGCCTTCAAAACCGGCAAACTGGTCACAGCGTCCGCCCAGGAACCATGGCTTCGCTCCATCTGGCAAAGTCCAGTCCACCTCGGCTTCCATCTCGACCTGACCATCCAAATAAACCACCAGCTTCTTTTCATCCCGGCTGATCACCACATGATGCCAGTCCAGCCGTGCGAGTTTTGTTTTACCCTGGATCACTTTCCCAATTCCGTTGCCCGTGTAGAAAAACAGCTTTCCAGGACTGACGTCTGGGCTCGTCCCGCCAATTCCTAGGTGCTCACCCAAAGCTTGTTTATCCCCATCCTGCCCCCGCGAAAATAGGTAACCTGTCACAGGACGAAGATCGTACGGCAATGCGTTCCAGAACCAAAACTCCGCGCTGTAACGATGGCCGATTTCAGCTTTCTCCACACGGAATCGGCTGCCAGCCACATGCACGGCACGGTTGATCTCTGGGCCAGAGAATGGCGAAGGTTTTTCAGGCTCGGCTGAGATCGCCCCTCCCACCCGCTGCACGCCAGGCAGGCCATAGGCGACGCCGTGTTCCCATTCTCCCTGGCTCTGGCCCGTGGCCTCACGCAGTTGCGGACCACTCAGATCATTCAGCCTCCAGTAGCCCACGGGACTATCCTTCATTATAGCCTGGCTATAGGGGCTGGCCGCATCTGCCAAAGGTCGCCGCTGTTTGCCGGATACCTTTTCCAATAGACCGAGGACCGCCTCGACGATCTTCGGTTCTGCCGTTTCTTCCAGACCTGCGGTGCGGGCAGGCCAGGTGGTGTAGCCGCCTAGCCGATGTTGCTCTGGCGGTGGAATGTAGCCCTCAGCTCCATTCGCCAGTTCAATATTAAACGTAGCGGCAAGCGGGCTCTGGGCTTTGATCTTCAGCCCAGTGATTCCATACACTTCGTTAGGCATGGCCGCGATACCCAGATCGCCGATTTGCACCGCTTGCAGCACCAGCTCTGTTTTGGGATTTTCATGAATCCACTCTGCCTGCTCCGCATACACTTCTGGTTGGTTTTTCGGCGGAGCATCACCACGTTTTTCATTCAGCGGACGCGCCCATGCCAGCCGCTGAGCAGAGGGCAACCGACGCCCCAGTGGCAGAAGAGTTTCAGCCATCCTCAAAGGCACATCCGCCCGATGTCGAATGTCTTTCCAGGCCGCTAGCCCGATAGCCGCTAACGCTTCCGAATACTGCTGGCGCGTGTAGCCTTCGCGTTTCGCCTCGCTGTAATCCATCCAGTGCTGGTCGCCGCTGGTGCCTTGGGAGACAATTCCCACCACGTCACCACCCAGCCCTTTTTCAAGAGCCCGCGCCACCTCGCCAAAGTAGTCCGCTGAAAATCCATCGCCACTGCCGAAGTAGTGCATGGAGTAGTTCGCCATGACGCAGATAGGTTTCTCATCTTCCAGTCCGACGACGCTGAGAAGCGAGAGCTGCGGATCTGTCGGCCCAGAAGGCCCGAGTGAATCGGGATTCAGATAACCCGGGTGCATCATCGCACGAATCGTGGTCTCCCCAAAAGGATCAGCCCCGACTTTGTCCGAGCGGCGAATCCAGCGGCGACAGTGGGTGTAATCATGGGCATCCACCGCCCCCCATCCCGCCTTGGCGGGGCGAAGGCGTGCATGAGCGTTTGTGATCGCCGCCGCCACCTGCGGGATCATTTGGGCCGTGTAGGCCGCATCCTTGCGCGTGCCCAGGCACATCGCCATGGTGCCAGGGGCCGAGTGTGTATGCGTGGAGGAAATCAGGATGCGGTTCTTGGCGATGCCCGTCTGCTGGGTCACCAGGGTCTTGATGTCGTTGCACACATCCGTGGGCAGCATGCAGGAATCCACCACGCAGATCACAACCGTTTCCGAGCCTGACTTCAGTACCAGGGCACGTGCATGCAGAGGATCGTCCACTCGCTTCCAGAGGGCCTGGAGAAATCCCCCGTTGCGGATAGCGGGCAGCTTTTGCGGCGAGATGTCCACCGTCGCTGCGCCTGCGTGCAGTGTTTCGGCCTGTGCGGAAAATGCTGTGCCCAAAAGCCCCAGCAGGAGCAGGACAAATTTCATGACAGAAGACCTCCCGGCAGAGCTTCAAAATCGGCCTCCATGAAATCAGCCACCTCCGCCAACCAACGTTCCTGCACAAAGGCCACGTGATCGGGATGATTTGTGTAAATGTCATAAGCAGCCTGAGTCTCAAACCGCATGGTGATGCCAAATGTGTGCGGATTCTTCGCGCTTGTTTGGCGGCGGATTCCAAAGTCCAGCACGCCTGGAAGATAGGCCAGAGTGGCGGCGGCCATGAGAAAGTCCTGCTCCTCGGCGGAACCAGGCTCATGCTTCAGGCGAAAGGTAACGGTGTGTTCGATCATAGAGATTGTTAGGCTAAAAGGGCGACGCATCAGAACCCAGCCCCCAGGGCCCAGTGCATGGCATCGAGGATGTGTTCGCGCATGGCTTCAGCGGCAGCATCTTCGCTTTTCTGCATGGCCTGGACGAGGCGCTCATGGGAAGCCGCTGGAAATTCCAAGGCAGGATTCACGGCCTGGTCCAGGACGACGAGCCGCGGAAGCAGAGGCGCAAGGGCAGCCTCCAGAGTCGGCACTTCAGACAGACGGGCCACGGCCAAATGAAAATCAATATCGGCCTGCCGGGCAGATTCCAGATCTCCCCCTTCGGCCACCAGGGCATCCACTCGTTTGGCCAATTTTTCCAAGGCTCGCAGACTGCCGATTTCCAAACGTGCAGCGCATTGGCGCGCAGCTTCACACTCCAGGGCCAGCCGCAGGATGAACTCTGCCCGGATGGCAGCCAGGTCGCGGCTTCGCACTCGTGCCCCTACTCTCGGTTCTACTTCCACCAGCCCCTCATGCTCCAGTGCCCGCAGGGCTTCCCCCACCACATTCATGCCCACTCCCAGTTGTTTGGCCACAGGCCGCAATGTCAGCCGAGTCCCCGGAGGAATGCGCCCATCGAGAATCTGTGACCGCAGTTCCAGAAAGGTCTGCCGGGATTTGGTGAGAAAGGATGAAGGCGGCTGCACGTCAGTCATCATGGAGTCTAGGATGTTTTGAACACTGTTGGAACAGTGATTGAACGCCCACCAGGAGGACTTTCTTTCTCCGCCTCATCACCGCGCAGCTCTTCACCTCGTCATCCCATTTGCCCGCTGCATTTCCCGCATCCATAGATGCGGCCATGCCAGACACGCTGCGCCACATTCTTGCCTCTGAATCTCCCCAGTCTTCCATCACCGTGCGTGGCTGGGTGCGCACGAAGCGCGAATCGAAATCCTGCGCTTTCTTGGAAATCACCGACGGCTCTTGCTTTCGCGGCCTCCAGATCGTGGTGGATGCTGCCCTGCCATCCGCCAGTCTGCTCGCTTCTATCCTCACCGGAGCCTCGGTGGAGGTCGTGGGTGACCTCATCGCCTCACCGGCTGCTGGGCAAAAATGGGAACTCCAGGCCAGTGAACTCCGCCTTTTGGGCGAGGCCGATGCCACCTACCCCCTGCAAAAGAAAGGCCACACCCCCGAGTTCCTGCGCACCATTGCGCACCTGCGCCCGCGCACGAATCTCTTCAGCAATGTATTCCGCGTGCGCAGCCGCATGGCCTTTGCGGTGCATCGCTTCTTCCAGGAGCGCGGCTTTTTCTACGTCCACACACCCATCATCACCTCCAGTGACTGCGAAGGCGCGGGCGAGCTTTTCCGCGTCACCACCCTGAAACAGGGTGCCCCTGCGAAGCCCGAGGACGACTTCTTTGGTCGGCCCACCTACCTCACCGTCAGCGGTCAGCTCCAGGGGGAAACCTTCGCCTGTGCACTGGGAAACATTTACACCTTTGGCCCCACCTTCCGCGCTGAAAACAGCAACACAGCGCGCCACGCGGCCGAGTTCTGGATGATTGAGCCCGAGATGGCTTTCTACGATCTCTTTGCCGACATGACGCTGGCCGAGGAGCACGTAAAATACCTCGTGGATGCCATGCTGACCGAGTGCCCAGAAGAACTGGAGTTCTTCAACAAATTCGTGGACAAAGATTTGGTTAACCGCCTGCAACAGACCCTCGAAAAACCCTTTGAGCGCATCAGCTACACCGAGGCGGTGGACATCCTTCTCAAGTCAGGCAAGACCTTTGAGCATCCCGTCGTCTGGGGCGAGGGTTTGCAGACCGAGCACGAGCGCTACATCGCGGAACAGCACGTGCGCGGCCCGGTGACGATCTACAATTACCCCAAGGACATCAAGCCCTTCTACATGCGCCAGAATGACGATGGCAAAACGGTGGCCGCCATGGACCTGCTCGTTCCCGGCATTGGCGAAATCATCGGCGGCAGCCAGCGTGAAGAGCGCCTGGACGTGCTGCGCGCGGCCATGCAGCAGCACAACCTTAGCGAGGAAGACTACCAGTGGTATGTGGACCTGCGCCGCTACGGCAGCGTGCCACACGCGGGTTTCGGGCTGGGTTTCGAGCGCCTGCTCATGTTCGTCACCGGCGTGAGCAATATCCGCGATGTCATTCCCTTTGCACGTACCCCCGGTCACGCGGCGTACTAGTCTGTGATCTTCATGACCGTTCGGGAAAAAGTTTTCAGCTTTCAGTCTTCAGTGTCCAGTCGCCTGGGGCTGCACGCGGGGATGCTTGTGTTCGGGGCATGCCTGTGGGTCATGACGCTTTTTGCAGGAGCGCAGACGGGGCTCACCCTGCAAATCGTGCCAGAGACCACCGCCATCGTCCCCGGCCAGCCCTTCCGGGTGGGTTTGTTCATCCAGCACCAGCCCGGCTGGCACACTTACTGGCGGCAGCCGGGGATCGTCGGCGTGCCCACCAGCATCGCCTGGGAACTGCCCCCAGGTTTTACTGCCGGAGAGCTGGAATACCCCGAGCCCGAAAGTGTGCTCATGTTTCGCATCAAAGCGCAGGGTTATGAGCGCGATGTGCTGCTGCAGACACAGATCACCCCACCTATGGACCTGAAGCCTGGGCAAACCATCCCCCTCAAAGGCAAAGCTACCTGGATGTGCTGTGGCAATACCTGCCACCCTGGCCACATGGACATCCAACTCAAGATGCCCGTGGCAGCGGAAAGCCACGCGCATGCCCAGTGGCAGCCCTTCTTTGAAAAAGAACGCGCCACCTATCCGCAGCCTAGCAACGCCTGGGTCACCCAAGCCACTGAAGAAGGTCTGAAAGTCACCCTCACTCTCACTCCTGGCCCTGAGGCACGACCGTTTGCCGCCGATGAAAAAGTCCTCTTCTTCACCGAAGATGGCTGGATCAACAGCGACGAACCTCAGCCGCAGGACCTCCGCCCCAATGGCAGCCTCGTCCTCCACCTCACTAGGGCTGATGTATATTTGGGTAAAACCATTCCCACCACTCTCAAAGGCGTCATCCAAAGAAACGGCGGCTGGGTCAAAGGTGCGACTTGGCGCAGCCTAGCCGTCTCTCCACCGCTTGGTCGCCCTTAAACTTCATCCTACCAGGGCCTTTTTCGGAGTTTGCACGAGAAGCTCCACTTCCACCCCAAGAACAGCGTGCAGGTGTTCGTTAAGAAAGAGGAAGTCTCCCCATTGAATTTTTTTCAGGCCAGACCACAGTCGCATCCACTCCCATGAAAGGCATCCTCGTTCTCATCCTCGCCGCAGCCGTCGGCTATGTGGCCTACCAATATGTGTATCCGATCATCGCGGATTCGATGAAGTTTGAGAAACACAAACCCAAGCAGGAAGTCGTCGTCGCACCCAAGGCTGAGCCCAAAAAGGAGGTGGTCGTCATCGCCCCGCCCAAGCCAGTCATGGAGGACCCAAAGCCGGTCATGGAACCGCCAAAACCAGCTCCCATGGTCGAGGCCCCCAAGCCTGAGCCCGTCAAACCAAAGGATGGCGAATTTGTAGCCCCTAACTTTGACCCCATCGAAGTGGCCACTCAAAACTGGGCCAACATTCCCAAAAGCGCATTCCCACGCCAAGTGAAGCTGAAAAAGGATCTGGATCTCCAGATGAAAATCGGCAATTCCACCGCCGCCACTCAAGTGAAGGCAGGTGGCAACATCGTCGCCGTGGGTCAGGATGGCATGGACATCCTTGTTTCCCCGACCGAGACCTCCCCCATGCGCGGCAAGGTGGGAATGGATGACACCGATCTGAAGGAAACTCTCACCGAAATCTACGATCGCTGGAAAATCGCCCGCACCGAGACCCTACGTCGCGCCCACGAATTCAAACTCGCCGCTGCAGAGCGCGCTAAAAACGCTCCACCTCCCACCAAAGGAGCCACCGCGAGCGCCAGCAATGACAAGCCTTCCCGCGATGCCGACGGCACCTACCCACTCCTGATAGCCAGCATGAAGTCCGGCCAAGTCACCGAAATCAAACCTGAAAGCATCAAGGAATGGGGAGAGCCACAGATGACTGAAGGCGTCTGGACTGTGATCGTGAAATACGAAACCCAGACCATGTTCGGCAAATTCGATACAGAAGCCCAGGCTCAGATCAAAAACGGCAAGGTCGAGAAATGGATCTACACCGGCTCTGGCGAAGAAGTGCCTTAATCCAAAGTTTTTAAACTCAGCCTGCCACGCGCCGCTGATCCGGCGCTGGCAGGCTTTCTTTTGTCTGGAGACGCCGCCAGATCTTTTATATCCGGGTTCAACCCACTCTAAAGATTGGATCCCCAAATGGCGAAGGCTTACAGGTTCCCATTCATTTTAAATTGCCTCTAGGTCTTCAGCCAACAAGAGTGAAAAGACGTCCCCCCTCGCCCCGCTTGCGGAGAGTAGGGCCAGGGGTGAGGGGCGGTCGAGTGCTCTCGGGGATCGAAGACTGCAAGCATCGCTTTGGGTAAAAGGGCAGCCTTTGCATATAAACTTTCTGCGTGCTGCGCCCCACTCACCTGGGCCTTTCGCTTCGCGGCTTCGCCCCCCAATTCTTGGGGGGGCGAAAACACTCTTTGGGAACTCTGGATGAGAGATCAAACTAGAAGTGAATCACCCCAGTATCCACACGCCGATGTGGCCACATCATTTTTTAAACCGCTCTAGTTATAACACCGAACAGCTCATGCAATACCGCGATCGCAGAGTCTGCGTTTGCCGTTGAGTCACGGAGTGAGGCGCGCCCCACCCGCCTTCATCTCTTCCAGCAGTCTTTTGGAGGCTTCATTGACCGGATTACCCTCTATGAATATCTGGCAATAAGGTGCCCACTCACGGCTCGCCTCGTTGTCCTTTTTCCACATGCGATGCAGGGGAGAAAAGTCCGCGATTTGATTGTTCTCCAGGAACAAGAATTGAAGATCCGTCAGCGGTTCCAGAGGGGTAAGATCCACCACTTGATTGCCTTTCAGGGACAGCATGGACAACCATTTCAAAGAGCCGATCCCAGCCAGATCACGGACTTGATTCCCCTCCAGATAAAGAGTCCAGACCTTGGGCAATTTAAACAGCGGCTTCGCATCCTGGATCTGGTTCCCGGCAAGATAAAGGGAAGTCAGCGACACGATGCCCCCCAGTGGAGAAACATCCACGACCTTGTTATTCGTCAGTTCCACGTATTGCAGAGCTTTGCAGCTTGCCAGCGGGGCCAGATCAGAGATCTGATTGTTCCCCACATCCAGAAACTGCAGCCGCTCCAGGCCTTTGAGAGGAGCCAGGTTCGTGATTTTGTTTTCAGGCAGAGTCAGTGAAGCTAGGGCCGTGCAGCTTTCCAGCCCCGTCAGGTCTGTGATGCCCAGGGCCTTCCCCTCAATGATGGAGACGGAGGCCACATCCGCCGCAGTCAGGGGCTCTTGATTGTCACGCTTGGCAAAGACTTGTTTCCGCACGGCTGCTTCCAGGGCTTTGTCCTTAAAGACAGAAACGGGCTTTGGCGGAGCCGGAGGTGGCGTCGGTTTCGCGGGAGCAACCGCTGGCGGCGGTGTGGCAGGCGCAGGTTTTGTCTCTGGTTTAGCCGCAGGGGCTGGGGCAGGCTTCGGAGCCGCCGCAGGGGCGGGTTTTGTCTCTGGCTTGGGCGTGGGTGCAGGAACCGGCTTCGTCTCAGGTTTCGGGGCCGGGGGCGGAACAGCAGGAGTCACGGGCTTGGGCGCAGCCGCCGGGGGCGCTGCGGGAGTTGTCGGAGCAGCAGGCTTCGCCTCTGGTTTGGGGACCACGGGCGCGGGTTTCTCACGGGCAGCTTCAGCGGCGGGTTTCACCACTTCCGCAGGCTTTGCAGGTGGCGGTGAGGCGGGCTTGACCTCCTGGGAATGAGCGGGAGTAAGGGCCAGGAGGAGAAACAGGGGGGTGGTCAGCTTCATGGCGTGAATGAACATAGCCCGTTTATACGGTATCGCGAGGTTGCATGTTAGCGTAAAATCGGCTCTGAGTCTTTATGGTTAATGTCATCGTCATTCTCGAGATCGATCCAGCCCGTGTGGATGAGTTTCTGGAAGTCATCACCTACAACGCTGCCGAGTCCGTGAAGGAGCCCGGTTGCCTGCGCTTTGAGGTGAGCCGCCAGTTTGATCAGCCTAACCTCTTTGCCCTCAGCGAAAGCTATGTGGATAAAGAGGCCATGGACGCCCACTACCTCACCCCGCACTTTGCCGTCTGGAAGGAAAAATCGGCCACGGGCTTCGTCGCGAAACGCTGGTCCGTCAAAGGCCCCGTGCTGGAGTAAACTTCTGTGGAAGACGCCTTCGGCCATCGCATTTCCTACCTGCGCGTTTCCATCACGGACCGCTGCAACGAACGTTGCCGTTATTGCATGCCGGAAGAGGAGCAGGCTTGGTTCCCGAAAGACGAAGTCCTCACCTATGACGAAATGCTGCGAGTGCTGCGCGTGGGCGCAGGCCTCGGCATCCGCAAAGTACGCGTGACCGGGGGGGAGCCCCTCACCCGCCCTGGTGTGGCGGATTTTTGCGCGCAGATCTCCGCTATCCCCGGCATCGAAGAAATCGGCATCTCGACCAATGGCACCTTGCTTTCCAAGCAGGAAAACGGCGTCACCATGGCCGAGCGACTTGTCAAAGCAGGTGTGCGCAGCGCCAATGTCTCGCTAGACTCCCTGGACCGTGCCGCCTACCAGCGGAGTACCAGTCGCGACCTCCTGCCGAAGGTGATGGAGGGCATTGATGCCGCCATCGCCGCCGGTTTCCGCAGCATCCGCCTGAACTGCGTGCTGATGAAAAACCAGACGGAGCGCGAGTTTGTCCCCCTCATGAATTACGCCTGGGAAAAGGGACTGCTGCTGCGCTTCATCGAACTCATGCCCGTGAGCACGCAAGAAGTCCTCAGCGAGGATAACTTCCTCGCCACGGGCACGGCCAAACAGCTCATCGAGCAACACACCGGCCCGCTGATTCCCCTGCCCGACTTCAAGACCAACGGCCCCGCCAACTATTACGCCGTGCCGGGCACGGAACAAAAAATCGGCTTCATCGGCGCGATGACTAACCTTCATTTTTGCGAGACCTGCAACAAACTTCGCCTAACTAGCGATGGTAAGCTCCGCCCCTGCCTGGGTAGCTGGCTGGAGTTTGACCTCCGCAACGTCCTGCGCAGCGGCTGCACTGATGACGAACTGGCCAGTTTCATCCTTGGCGTTGTGGAACGGAAACCGAAAGAGCACGACTTCCGCGACAACTATCTGCCGAATCGGCGCATGATCGCCATTGGTGGTTAGGCCACTTCTTAGGAAGGGGGCAAGTAACGGTTTAGGTCGTCGCTGGTTTCACCATCATGGGGGGCTCTTTCCCCGCAGGCTTGTCCTCTTTGGCCGTGTCGGCCTCCATCTGCCCATCAATCGAGGGCAGCACCCTGGCACCATCCGCAGGGAAAGGAATCGGCGTGATGCAGAGCACATCTCCAGGTTTCGGTGCCTTCGCCGCAGAGGCAGAAACCACAATGTGTTTCTCATTGCTCACCAGAGGGTCCACGGTCAGACGGCGCAGGGTATTCTGGGGCCGATCTATCAGGATGATCTCATTGCCCGCACGCACAGCATTGCGTGGAATGATGTACACATCCCGCAGTGGCTCACCCGAGATTTCAGCCTCCACGAAGGCTCCGATAGTGAGCGGAGGTGAGCCATCTGCACGCCGGGCATACGGGTCAGTCACCTGCGCCACTGCGGTGGCTTGGCGCGTCTCAGCATCCAGGGAGCCCTCCACGCGGACGATCTTACCCTCCCAGGCCACCGGCTTACCCGCGACGATGGATTTGAGGAAAACCTTCGCTCCATCCTCGGTCGCCGTGCTTTGATCACGGAAGGATTGCGGCAGCTTCAAAAACTGACTTTCACGCTCGGGCAAAGGCAGGCGGATCTCCACATAATCTACAGCAAAGATGCGGCCCAAGATGGTGCCCTGGCTGACAAACTGCCCCACATCCACCGCCTGCTCCAGCACTTGGCAGGCATACGGAGAGCGAATGGTGGTGCGCTCCAGATCCCGCTCTGCCTTCATGATTTGTGCCTTGGCCGAGGCCACGTCCGCCTCCGCTTTCGCCACTTGCGGGGCCCGTGTCACCAGGGCCGATGGCGTCCCTGTACGGCCCATGGCACGCCAGTTTTCCACCGCTTGGTCTGCCCGCGCTTTTTCCTCCGCCAGCATCACCTCCGCCTGGGCCAGCGTGCCCTTGGCGATCACAATGGCGGTTTCATAGTCCAGCGGGTCCAGTCGCATCAGCACATCTCCCTGACCGAAAAAGCCACCCGGACGAAACGACGGACTGATCTCGATGATCTTGCCGCTCACCTCAGGCAGCAGGGTGCTGCGTGTGCGCGGCTGCACCGTTCCCTGGGAACGGACCCGCAGCTCGTATTCCGTCTTGTTGAGCACCGTCCCCTCCACCCGCACGAAGGTAGGTGGCATCTCCTTTTTCTCCTGCGGCGGTGGGTTTTTTAGTAGATACCATGTCACGAAGACACAGGCCCCCAGCACAACGAAGGGCAGGATAAAACGGACAGCTCGGAGGAGGAAGCGCATGAACAACAGTTTAAACGCTTCGGGATGCCTCATGATTCATTCTTTGTCGAATGCCCATTCAGGATAGTCCCCCTGAATGGGCCACTTTTTGCCCTCAGCCGAACAGGGCTGCGATAGGCTTGCCAGCATCCGTGATCGGCACCGGACGAGAAGCATCCACCAGCTCATGAGAAGGATTGATGCCCAATGCTGCGTGAATCGTGGCGTGGAAATCCGGCGTGGAGACTGGGTTTTCCACGATCTCTTTCGACAAATGATCCGTCACCCCATAGGCCCCGCAATGCTTAAGGCCACCACCGGCCAAAATCATGCTGAAGGTGCTGCACTGGTGGCCGCGCCCGCCGCCACCATCGAACTCTGGAGGCCGGCCAAACTCCGTACCAATCGCAATGAGCGTTTTATCCAGCATGCCGTGAGTCTTCAGATCCACAATCAACGTGGCCAGTGAATCATCCAGATCCTTGATCAACAGGTGTTGGTTTTCCTGCCCATCATTGTGAGTGTCCCAGCCCGTGCCGTTGACGAACCCGAGGTTATGCGAAACCTCGATGAAACGCACCCCGTCCTGGATGAGACGGCGTGCTAGCAGGCAGCGCTGGCCAAACTCGCTGCCATAGGCATTGCGTAGATCGGCAGATTCTTCCTCCAGATTGAAATTGCGCATGAACTCGGGCCCGGCCAGACGCAGGGCCTCACGCTGGGCCGCTTCGTAGTCGGCCAGGGCCGCCTCTTTCGCCACACGCTCCTGCAATGGCTTCAGCAACTTTTCACGCGCACTGACGCGCTGCGACGTCACATAGTCGGGGCGGGTAAATCCCGCCGGCCCAGCCTTCGTATCAGATAGATAGATGTTGCCATACTTTGCGCCCAGGAAGCCAGGGCCACGGCTAGGGTTGGGATAACCGATAAGCATGTACGCTGGCACCTTGGGATTCGCCGAACCCCGCTGATGCGCCACAATGGAGCCAATGGAAGGGTAGGTCGTATTGCCGCTGACTGGACGCCCCGTGTGGACGAAGTTCGTGGCGATGGCATGCTCGTTGATCACATTGTGAAACACCGTCCGCACAGCCGTTACATGCTCCATCTGTCGTGCCGTTTTAGGCAGGTGCTCACACACGCGCACACCGGGCACCGAAGTCTCAATGGAGGGATAGGCCGAGCCAGCCTTCTTGGGATTCGCCTTAGGGTCCCCCAGAGCTTTGGGGTCAAAAGTATCCGCCTGGCACATGCCCCCACCCAGCCAGATGAAGATGCAATGCTCCGCCTTCCCCATCGGGATCGGCGCTGAGGTAGCGGCACGCACCCCCATGGAGGCAAAAGGAGCCAAGGCGGCAGTCTGAAGAAAATGGCGACGTTTCATGGTCTTAAAGATAATAATCTGTTAGGCAGTTCAATCGTTCAAAAGGCGTAAAATTAAGGAGCAAAGACCCATTCAGGCGCGTTCAGTAGGGCCCACAGGACGTCCTCCAGGCGATTGCGCCAGTCTTTGCTCAGGCGCTCTGTTGGTGCATCGCCTCGGCGGGCAGCGGCCTCTTCTTCGATGCGCAAGGCATTCGCCGCAGCATCCAGGTGGTTCGTCCAAGAAACATACTTCTGTGGGTAACGCGGCCCAGCTTTCACCGGCGAGACAGGTTGCAGGCGCGAATCATAACCTTCGCTCAGATAGGCGATGTATTGCTCACGCTCAGCAGTCGTCGGCTTGCGGGTAAGCAGGCGCAGGTAGAGTGTATCCACAAACTGGTCTAACGGCATGTCTTGTAAAGCCAGTGCCGTGATGCCGTGGTCATCACTCAGGCGAGTGAGCCAAATGCCCACGGTGCCATTGCCGAGAATCGCAGGTTGAAGAGCATTAGGATCATCATTGCGACTGCTCACCGGGTCCTGACGGGCACCCCGCCAGCCGAAAGCTTCCAGCACGTCGCAGACGGCCTGAATACGCGGCAGGCTAAGGCTGGGGCGATCACGTTCATTGCTGGTGCTAGCCAGCATCCAGGCACGCGTCGGGTTGCCCAGAGTGATGGAGCTTTTCATGTCGCGCCGACCATCAATATCCAGACTGACTTCTTCCGTCTTGAAGGGCTTGCCAGTGGCGGCGAACAGAGAATCCACGATCTGCTCGGCAGCCAAGCGGCGAGGCGCAGGCGATGCAAACAGCGGGCTGGTCGCCGTGAGCTGCGTATCCGTCGCACGCTGATAGGCATGAGAATTCAAGATGATGCGAGAAAGATTTTTCAAACTGTAACCACCGCGCACAAACTCACGGCCTAACCAGCGAATGAGTTCAGGGTGTGAAGGCTTGCCGCGCTCCCAGTCCTCCGCAGGCTCCACGATGCCGCGGCCCATGTATTGCTGCCACAGACGGTTGGCGATGACCTGGGCAAAACGCTCATTCTGCGGCGCGGTGATCAGCGATGCCAGACGATCACGGGTGTCTTTGGGATCCTCCGCCAGCGTATCCGCCAGCTTCTCTGGAGCAAATTCGTCAAAGGGCCACGCAGGCTCCACCTTGGTGCCTGGTTGCAGGGTCACTTGGATCAGCGGCTTGCGACCACCTTCATGCAGTTTGTCCATGGGCACGCTGCTGGTCTTGGGCACATCCACAGCTTTCTTTTCCAGCATGGCAGCCAGTTCGAAGAGGTCCTGCTGGAGGCTCTTGTGAGCAGGCGCATCGTGACAGCGGGCACATTTCATTTCCACGCCTAGGAAGGCGGTGCTGATGATGGTTCCCTTCGCGGCCATGGGCACATCATTGCCTGAGGCAGTGCCAAATCCCGCAGGGCCGCCGAAACGCTCGCTGCCCTGCATGCGCAGCAGTTCGGTAACGACAAGATCCATCGGCCGATCATCTTCCAGTGCCTCATGCAGATACCAGCGGAAGGGGCCTGTGTTATTCAGCGTGGGGTTGAGGATGTTCGGGTTTTCCGCCAAGGCATCCTGCCAGTAGCCCATCCATTTATCTGCCCAACGTTTGTCAGCCAGCAGGCGATCAATCGCCTTGGCACGCTTATTCGGGCTCTTGTCCGCAGTGAAAACGGCGATCTCTTCCAGGGTCGGCACCACGCCCACCGTATCCAACGTCACGCGACGCAGGAAAGCGAGGTCATCGCTGAGATCGGTAATCTCGATGCGGTCCACATTCATCTCAGGCCAGACGGCCCCTTCACTGATCCAGCGCTGGATCACGGCGATCTGTTCTGCCTTCAGCGGGTGGCCTTTCGGCGGCATGATATAGTCCTCATCCGTGGTGCTGATGCGGGCAATCAATGAGCTCTTTTCAGGCTTCCCAGGAACGATGGCAGGGCCGTCAGATTCGCCACCTTTAAGTGCCTCAGCAAGAGAGTCCAGTTTCAGGTCGCCTTTGGTTTTACTCCCTTGATGACAGCTAAAGCAGTTAGCTTCCAGGATCGGCATCACTCCTTTGTAGAAGTTCACGCCATCTTTTTTAGCGGCCGAATATTGAGCAGCGACGGCATCTATCTTGGCATTGAGAAAATGATCCACCTCATTGTTAGCCGGATAGCCTTTCACCGGGGCAGGCACTTTCACCGCTGGGGCACTGGCCAGCCATTTGGCGGCGGCATCACGGCGCTTGGCCCAGTAGGCATCATGCTTCGCACGCACTTTGGCACGTCGCTCGGCATTCGCTTCCACCAGCCAGGTATTTTGCTTCTTCTCATAAGCAGCCCAACCCGCGTCATTGTAGGCCACCTTGTCATGGCCCACCAGTTCCCAGGTCTCGCTCCCTTCATAGGAAATAGCCACCACGGTCTCACCCGTTTCTGGGCGTTTTTTGGAAGAGCCCACCACACCGCCGATCATGCTCTCGATGACAAAAAGATGCTCGCCGCCCTTGGTTTCAAACTCCGCCCACATTTCCTGCGTACCAGGAGGGGCAAAGCGGAAGTCGGGCCCCAAGTTCAGGTACTCATCCTGCTCAGAAACCCGACCATGGCCACCCGTGTCAGATTTAGCAAAAGGCAGATCCAGGAAAGGCTTGCCATCAATGACCAGACGGGTCGCGCTACGGCCACGCACCAGGAGGCGATGCTTGCCCGCAGGCAGCTTCACCACCGAGGCTGCACGGATGAGATAAGGGATGGGGCGGTCCCCACGCACCCCAGTTTCCACATACTTCTGCGGCACCTCGGACAGGCCAAAGACATCCAGCGTGTAAGTCTCCGTCGGGGCGGGTGGCAGCGCAGGCCACGAATTCTTTGGCGGCACACCGTCCTCACAGATCTGCACCAGCACTCGGCCCTTGGGCAGCTTCTTGGCATCAATCGGCGGCGGTGGCGGTTGGAACTGGTAACGCTGCGCCAGCAGCACCTCAGGAAGCACTTCACGATAAACTGCGATCTCATCCAGGGCCCCCGTCAGGGTATTGCCTGCACCGCCACCATAACCAGTGCCGATCATCACATCGTCCGCATCACTCACAGGTGGCTCGGTGGTCTTGCCAGCAATGTCCCACACACCCCCGCTCGTTTTCTTGCCATCCACATAAGCCTTCATGGTCTCCGGCTTGCCGAATGTGTAGGTCACGGCCACGTGATGCCAGCCAGAACCTGGATTGAAACCTTCTTTGGAGACCCAGCGGTGATAGTTTTCAGCTCCCGCCTTATTGCGGCTGCGGAAAAGGAAACAAGGCCGCGCCTCACCATCCTCACCTTTCAGGCGTAGCGCCCAGTTCTGATTTTCAGCCGTGAATTTGTCCGACTTATTTCGTCCCTTACCGATCAGGTAAACATACTTCCCGTTAGCCAAGTCTTCCGCATTCACCCAGGCTTCGATGCTGATCGTGTCTCCCTGGACGAAACGCAGATTCGTTTCCGGCAGGTCGGTTTCCTTGACCTGGATGAAGCTATCCTTGCCCGTGAAGACAGCGGCTTTATTGCCCTTTTCAAAAACGGGATAGATCGGCTTCTGCGGTCCCGTGGGCTCGATGGTTGCCTTGCCTTTCAGTTCGCCTGGCTCCTTGCCCTCAAAGGTCCACTTCACCAGCGGGCTCACCTTTGGCACAGGTGTCGAGTCATTTTGGGCGGCGTTTTTCGCGTCGTCCGCAGGATCGGCCGCCAGCAGCAGGCCAGGAAGGAAAAGGAATGGAAGGGCGCGTGTCATGTCCAGGTGAGTCTCAGTGTGATGAAACCAACGCTCCCTGACGAGACATTTCACTGCCGCCGACACCCCACTTTAGGGGGATGCCGGACATCTGGCGAAAGTACACGAAGCACCTCCCGCCTTCACTTCGCCAAGGGCAGCTCATAGCAAACCGCCTCGCGATCATTGCGCACCAGCAGGTAGCGCCCCGCCAGCGTCGGGTGGTTCCAGGTCTTGCTGCTCAGCGCACCGATCTTGCCCAGTTCCTCAAAGCCAGCAGGTTTCGCCGCAGCGAGATGCACCGGGCCGCTTTCGCTCTGGATGATGACTAAATCATCCACCAGCAAGCTCTGACCGGAGGCAAAACGCCCCTCTTTCCACAGGCGTTCCCCCGTAGCCAGATCCACGCAGGCCAGCCGCCCGTCATCCAGGCCGTAGGCATGACCTTCCCGGACCGCTGGGCTATTGAACTGCGTCTTCATCTTCATGCCCGCCCACAGTTGAGTAGCCGCTAAAGAGCCATCGGCCGCTGCCTTGATTTCCAACATCTGGCAGCCCATGCCGTAACCAGCCGAAAGAAATACCCGATCCTGGCCTAACACCAAGGGTTGCGAAGCCTTGGGCCAATTCGTGCCGCCCCATTCGTAATCCAGCAGCACCGCGCCACTGGCAGGATCATACGCGGTCAAAGAGCGCACATTGTTGCTCAAGACCACCCGTTTTCCCGCCAAAGTAGCGAGCAGGGGTGAGGAGTAGCAGGCCTGGTCATCGCCCGCTTTCCAGGCCAACTCACCCGTATCGAGTTTATAAGCAAACAGCACGGGCCCCTTCGTTTGACCGCCCGTCACCACCACCTTGTCATCCACGATCAAGGGGGAGCAACTCACCCCCCACTCGATGTTTTCTAGCTTGTTCTCACCCAGGACGGAGCGCTGCCAGATGGGCTTGCCCGTGGTGGCATTCAGACAGTTCAGCAGCCCTGTGGCCCCATAGGCATAGACCCGTCCCTCATGTATCGTCGGCGTGGCATGGGGGCCATCTCCACTCTGCCATTGGGAAAAGCGCACCGGGTCCGCATAGGACCACAGCAGCTTGCCTGTGAAGAGATCATAGCACGTGACCAACTCTTCCTCACTCCGCTGCTCCTGCGTGTAGGCCCGGCCCTGCACCACTGCATAGGCAGACCACCCCAGGCCGATCGGCTGACGCCACAGCTCCTTTGGCGTTACCGCCTTCCAATCTCCAGCCAGCTTGGCCCCCGTGACTCTTCCATCTCGATTCGGGCCAAAGAACTGCGGCACATCGGCCGACTGGGCCAGCATCGCTGCATCGGGCGTCCAGCCTTCCGCAGCTTCCGCCACCTTGACCTTGGCCACGGAGGGCCCCTCGGATTTAGACCACTTCCACACGATGTTTGGTACCCCCGTGCCATCCAGCGTACCGTCCACCCGCGTCGTCCATTTGGCCACCCCACCTAGAATCAGCAGCCCAGCCAGGCCGGTGAGCCGAGTACGCCAGGAAAAGCGCGGAGTGAAGACGAACCACAGGCAGTTCAGGATCACCACCAAAAGCGGGATTGCCGCCGTGAGCCAGCTTTTGAGATTCCGCTCAAACTCTGGGAGCGAGCGAATGTAGAAAACAGCAACCACGCCCAGCAAGATGGTGGCAATGGGAAACCACGGCAGGCCACGAGAACGCACGCTGGAGAGGGAGGGAGAATCAGTCGTCATAAAAAGATACAGGTTTAATCATTTCGGAGTGAGTGCTTACTTCTATACAAATTCAAAAAAACATCAGCTCATCAGCAGGGCAAACGCCTGCGGGTGATAATTTCGACGAATGGCCTCGGCCTTCAGTCCTAGGCCTTGCAGGGCAAACCAGACCGCCTGCTCCACCTGCGCAGCGCGCTCCATTTCCAGTTCCACCACGGGACGTCCCGGCATTTCATTCAGCATCAGCATCGCCGCAAAGTGCTGCACAAACCACGCGCCGACGTTTCCCTGCAATGGAGAAGATTCAGCATCACCCGCAGCCTGAGCCACCGCCAAGCAAGATTCCATTTTTTGAATAAATTCACGGCCTACGCGCTGCATGAATCCCCGGGCAAAGTTTCCATCTTCGATGATGCTATTGGCCAGCAAACGATGCAGAGCCTGCTCGGCCTCCGGCACTGCGGATACGGGACGCAGCATCTTCGCCATCATGTAATGTACCAGAGTGACCAACGAAGCTGTGGAATCTTCCAATTGCCCCAGCATCTCAGCCTTCTCTCCTGCCTTGGCTTGGCAGCAATGGGCTTGCAGAGCGATGTAGAGATCCTCCTTGGTCGGAAAGTGGCGAAACATCAGCGCCTCCGAAACGCCCGCCGCCTTCGCCAATTCCTTCGTCGTCGCCCCGTGAAATCCGCGCTCCGCAAACACCCGCAGAGCTGCATCCAAAATGCCCCCACGCCGCTCATCGCTGGGCAGACGCGGATTTGTAGAAGCAGGAGGCATGGCGACACATTGTAAGTGATTACTCACAAACGTCAACCAACATTTGCCTTCGCCGATGCAGCTGAATCTAAAAATGATAGGTCAGCGCCCTTTGAGTATCCATTTTCACTCGCCCGCTTTGGATCAGCCGCTGGATCATCTTGGGAATTTCAGGGCTGTTGACCTCTTTTTTCATGAAGGCCGCCAAATGATTCAGCAAAGTCTTTTCCCGTTTCGGTCGGCTTGCCGTCCCCCTCAGAAAGGTAACTACACGCTCAAATTCCGTCCCGACAGGTTTGGGTGAGGAAACTTTTTTCGCCACATGAATCACCGGCTCCAATTCCGCTCCATTGAGTTTTGTTGCGGGCACCTTTTCGACCACGCTGGTTTTAACGACCTCCGGATGCACCATGGGCGTCTCAGGGTGTGATTCGATGAGATTACGAAAGTCATCATGCCGCGAAACAGCCACCTGTCGGCTGCGCAAATGCTGAACCAGCGGATCATACCCAGTATCTTTAGAGACAATGTGATACTGGCCCCCAGGGTAGCTCAGCACCGCCTGCCCCACATAGTAAGACAGAGCAAAATCGAGTGCATTCTTCCCGATGGATTGCAGGCGGATGATCTGGACGGCTTCCGAATGTTGCAAAAGCTTTTCCACCACTTCCACGCCCAGCTTGGTCTGCTTGGCTCCCATCATCAAAGTAAATTGGAATCCCCGACGTCCCACCAAAGACAGGTCCAGCTCATGCACATTCTCGAAATCGACAAACACATGATGGCTGGGCGCTAGAGGGATCATAATACCTCATTCAATCTAAGCGATTGACCCCATCTCCCAAGTGAAATTTCCACACGAATTACTAATATCCATAAAAAAGACCACCCAGCAAATACCGGGTGGTCATGGAATGGAATCGTCGTGATTAACGCTCGTCAATCGGCACGACCTTCTGACCGTACGGACGACCGACGTATTCGCTCAAGGGGCGGAACAAGCGGTTTTCGCTCCACTGCTCCAGCACGTGAGCAGTCCAGCCGCTCATGCGAGCGATGGCGAAGATCGGGGTGAAAAGATCTGTCGGGATATCCAGGCTGTAATACACGGTCGCGCTGTAGAAATCCACGTTCGCATTCAGGCCCTTCCGCTCGCGCATGATCTCAGCGATGCGCTCAGACATCTGGATCCACTTCGCTTCGCCAAGCTGGGCCGTGAGCTGGATGGCCATCTCGCGGAGGTGCGGAGCGCGGGGGTCGAGGACCTTGTACACGCGGTGGCCGATGCCCATGATCTTCTTCTTCTGAGCCAGTGCGTCTTCCACCCAAGAGTCCACATTGTCAGGGCTGCCAATCTCTTCCAGCATGTGAATCACGCCTTCATTGGCACCGCCGTGAAGAGGACCTTTGAGGGCACCGATCGCAGCGCTGATGGCAGAATACATGTCGCTGAGCGTGGAGGCTACCACGCGAGCGGTGAAAGTGGAGGCATTGAAGCCGTGCTCAGCATGCAGCACGTAGGCCACATCCAGTGTCTTCTCAGCCTCCTTACTCGGCACCTCACCTGTCATCAGGTAAAGGAAATGAGCGGCCTCGCTGAGATCCTTGCGGATCGGTGGCAGTTCCTTGCCCGTGCGAGCGCGGTGGAAGTAGGCAGCGACAACGCCGATCTGTGAGACGAGACGAATTGCCGTGGCGAGGTTCTCACTCACATCCACATCGTGACGCTTCAGCTCATAGCTACCCAGCATGGAAACGGCTGTGCGCATGATGTCAATCGGCTTGGCCTTTTTAGGCGCAGCCAGCAAGTAATCAATCACGCCCTGAGGCAGCTCACGCTCAGCCCGGAGAGCCGTCGTCAGCTTCTCCAACTCCGCGCGGTTAGGCAGCTTTTGGTAAAACAACAAATAGACAACCTCTTCGTAGCTGACCTTGCCGGCGAGTTCGTTGATGTCGTATCCGCAATAAAAAAGGATGCCTTCTGCACCCTTCACTTCCCCGAGACGGGTTTCTGCTGCGACGATTCCTTCAAGACCTTTGGAGACGACTGCCATGGCTGTTTTTAGTGGGATGGGGGTTTGCGATTTTGGAAAGAGGTCAAGATACGAGGCGGCACGCCTCTGTCTTGGTGCGAGTTAGCTGCAAGCGTGCAAACGCTCAAGGCAAAATACGCTTCAAGAGCGTTTCCTGAGTTAAGTTCACGCATCTTCACCTTAGCGAGGAGGTTCCTTGCCAAGCTTTTCCTGACCTAGAGATAAAGGCATCTGCCAGATAGACGCATCTTTGGGGATTTCCTTCAGCTCGACAAAGGGGGCTGACGCCGGGTTTGGGCGGCTCGCCCGGGCCACTCGCTGGTTCGCTTCCGGAGGGTTAGCCTCCCCCTCTTTACCCGCTGCTGTCTGAAGACGCGCCTTCAAGCTACGCGGTTCCACTCGCGTCCAAATTTTGGTGGACCAGTAGTCCCCCTTCCAGGCCTGCCCTGGCGTGGAATGAACGTAAAGAGCGTAACGATCAAACATGATTTCCGGCACATATCGGCTCCCCACCCGCGAGACTAGCGGTGGATTGGAGGGATCTGGCCGCCCTTCGGTGGACTCCAGCAGATACTCCTTATCGTCTAGCTTCACCACCACCCAGGCATGGCCGCCGAGATCCCCATAGCGCCCCAGCGCCACCCGTGCCTGAAAGCCACGTGAGAGCAGCCAGTCACACAAAAAAATGGCCGAATCTTCGCAGTCTCCCTGGCCTTTTCGCTGTGTGTCCAGACTGGTCTGCCAGGCATCCGTGGCCGCTTTCTTACTTCCCGGATCTTTGGTATAGACACAGTTGGCATGCACCGCAGCCCAGATGGTGAAAAGCTCATGCACTCTCGAATCATCTTTTGAAAAAACCGCAGGGGGTGCGTAGCCCGTCAAAAACTCATTCACGAAACGATAGTGCCCGTCGGCATCCGTGGCCACGACTGCATAGGTACGTCGGCATTGGGGACACTCCAGCCCCAGACTGTTTTGCTGGCGTGAGATGCGCACGATGTGCGGGTGCTGGCAATGCGGGCAGGTGCTGAAAAAAGCCTCCTCTTTGCTGCTCGCCATCACCTCAGGACTGAAGTCTTCCAGCCTCTGCCCCACGATCAATAAAGACTGATGCATCAGCCCTCCGGCGGATTCTCGCACCGCACAGGCGAGGTGAGTCATCTCCCCTCCGATGCTTTGGCCAAAGTCATGGTATTGATCCAGCAAAGAGCGCAAAGTCGGGCCGCTGGCCGTGCACACGGACACACGCAGATAGCGAGGCGCTTGGGACTGCACCAGTTCAGAGATCCGCGTGGCATCATCCAGAACCATGGTGGGGAATTCCTTCTCCAGCCAAGCCTCCAATTCCACATCCACCTTCAGCAGTGGTTGTCGCACACCGATCCGGACAAAGTTCAGCCGATCCACCAGATCCACCTCAAAGCGAACCCCAGAATAGGTTTTGTCTTCGCCACTTAGCCATTCCTTGAACCACAGGTTCCACGCCGTCAGCTTCCCCTCCTTATGCGCCATCAATCCACCCGCCAGGGCGAGGCCAGAAAAGATGGACCAAATGAGGAGACGAAGCATCATGCGCCCTTAATTATAGTATTTATAATCAAACGCGCAATGCGAAAGCCCGCAGAAACAAATTGTTTACACACACCCCGCTGGCCTCTGCACGCAGTGCCCTAAATGCCCCTTGCCTTTAGTTTCGCGCCTTTGCTCCACGCTCATCCTTTTCCACCACCCCATCTCGCAGACGGATGATGCGCGTGCAGCGCTCCACCATGCGTTCATCATGCGTCACAAAGACCAGGGTCTTCCCCTGCTCATTCAGTTCATCAAACAGAGCCAGGATCTCCTGCCCAGATTTGGAGTCCAGGTTCCCCGTGGCCTCATCGGCCAAGATCATCAGCGGGCTGTTGGAGAGAGCACGGGCGATGGCCACACGCTGCTGCTGCCCGCCGGAAAGTTCATTGGGCTTGTGGTAAAGGCGATGTCCCAGGCCCACCTGCGTTGCCAGCTTTTCGGCCACCTCCCGCATCTTCGCGTCATCCGCCCCGCCGTAGTACATGGGGACCGAGATGTTCTCCACCACGGTCAATTGCTGGATGAGATTGTAGCTCTGGAAAATAAACCCCAGGTTCCGATTTCGTGCAGCGGAGAGATCGTCATCATTCAGAGTCGCCACATTCTCGCCACCTAGGAAGTAATCCCCACTCGTCGGCTGGTCCAGACAGCCCAGGACATTCAGCAGGGTGGATTTACCACAGCCAGAGGGCCCCATGATGCAGACATACTCTCCGCGATGGATGTCAAAGGACACCCCTTGGAGCACATGGCTCAGGACATCTCCCATCTGGTAGGACTTGCGGATATCCCGCAGACTGATGATCGGCTCAGACATGTGTCACTTCACGGCGGCCACATCTTTCGGCTTGGCTTTGCCCTGCCCCTTCGGTTTAGCCGGAGCCACGGGGTCCTCAGACATGCCTGGGCTAGGACCACCGGGTTTGTTTTCCGGCACCAGTTTCTTCGGCAGAGACAGCGCCACCAGTTCGCCCAGTTGCAGCCCCGTGCGGACCTCGATGAACTCATCGTTGAACAATCCTGTCTCCACAGAGCGGCGCTCCAGACTGCCGCTTTCATTCACGTAGCAGAAGTGGTGATCATTCTCCACCTCGATGCTCTGCACTGGCACAAACATCACGTCCGCCAGTTGATCCACCAGGATTTCCACCTTCGCATTCATGCCCGGCTTCATCCAAGGATGCGTGCCCAAAATATGGATGGAGGCAGGATACACCTTCAAGTTAGGCGTGTAGCGGCTGCTGCTGGAATCGGGTAGCACGGCAAGTTCAGCCACACGTCCTTCCAGCACGATGCCCGGCTCAGCATCCACCTTGATCAAGGCTGGCTGGCCGATGCGGACCTTCTTTACCTGAGATTCGTGGACATTCACGTGGACGCCCATCTGCGACATATTTGGAATGGTCAGCACCGTTTGGCGAAAGCGCACATTGCTGCCTTCTTCAATGGACTCACTGTAACGCGCAGCAGCACTGGCGTTCAGATCTCCGTAAGCTACCAGACCAGGCTGCACCGCACGCATCATGCAGGCCTTGAGCTGGCGATCTAAGTCCTCTTTTTTGGCCAACTCCATTTCGTAACGACGTTTCGCCGTCTGAAAACGCGTTTCCGCCTGCGCCATTTTGGAGCGGTTCGCCCGCACCGTGCGCTGCAGCTTCGTCAGACTTTCGCGGTAGGCCGAGACCAACTGCGCGCACATCTTCGAGAACGCATACTTCTTAAACAGATCCAGTTCCGTGCTCGCGGTCTTCCCTGCCAAAGACACTTTTTCAAAGTTCACTTGGTCATTTTCCAACTGAGTCTTGGAGATGAAATCCCGTGAAGCCAGGCGTTGAGAGGCCTCCACTTTCTGCTTGGCCACCGCCAGCTCCGACTTACGCAGCAGCAGCTCGTCTTCCAATTGACGGAGCTTTTGTTGGGCCTCACCATCGCCGCTTTTTTGCCCTTCCAAGAAAGGCGAAAAATCAATGCGCTCAGACTCAGCAGAGCCCACCGTCTTTTTCAGCGCGTTCATCGTGTCTTTTTTGGCTTCGCCCACCGCAGAGACCTTGGCACCAGCCTCCAACTGTGCGTTCGCTTGAGACTCAAGCTGATCGGCAAATTTATCAAATTCAGACGCATCTTTTGGCAGACCTGCATCCGCCAAAATCTTCATGCTCAAGTCACGGCCCAGGTATTTTTCAAAGTCCATCAGCGCAAAGATGGCCGTCTCCTTCATGTCACGCACCAGGCTCTGGTTTTCACTGCGCTGGATTTCACGCCCTTCGTCGGCATCAATGTAAGAGGCCACCGTGGTCTGAAACTGGATCTCGTGATCTTGAATCCGAGTCTTCAGATCAGAGTTATCCAGTTCCACCAGCACCTTGCCTTCCTTCACATCCTCTTCTGTCACCAAGTAACCCTCAGGAATCAGGCTGAGAATTTTCGTCGGTGTTTCGATTTCTGATTTCAGTTCAAAGTTCTGCAACGCGCGGATCTCCCCGCCTTGGAGCACATTGATCTGCAACCGCCCTTTTTGGACGGAGAAAGTTGGCACATCGTCGGCCTGCCGGGTCGAACCAGATGTGAAGTAACTCACTGCAGCGATCCCTGCCACAGCGACTCCTCCGTAGATCCAGATTTTAGACTTCACCTTCTTCATGACTCTCCCTTCGGTTTTTCTTTATTCAATACGTCCACCCATGAGCCGTCTTTCTCAATGTAGAGGACTCCCATGTCACTCCACAGCTGCAGACGGGCGATCACGTGGTCAATCAAGGTCGAAACAACCAAGTCGCGTGCCGTGATCAGGCGGTCCTGAGATTCCACAATGTCACGGGCAGTCCCCTGGCCTTCTTCCATCAGCGCGGTTTCGATTTCAAGACGCTTCTGGGCCAGTTCCAGCCCCTTCTGAGCCAGATCATACTGCTTCCGCGCCACCGCTAAACCGCGCCAGTCCGTGCGGATCGTGCTGCGCAGTTGCTCCTCGGCCAGGTCCAGTTGCCGCTGCGCTAACTGCTCATCCAATTGGCTCACACGAAGGGCATTCCGCTCCGGCTTTGTATTGAGGTTGAGGTCCACGTCCACCCCACCCGTGTAGCGGCGCACCCTGGGGTTCAGTTCCAGTCCCTCGTTGTTATTCGGTGTGCCGATCTGGTACCCCGCCAAGGCATTCAGCGTGGGCAATGTTTGCTGGTGAGCAATCTTCACCCGCCGACGCGTATCCGCAAGACGATCCCGCTGATTGAAGAGGTCCAGCCGGGTAATCAAGGCCGTGTCCATCACGGTATCCAGGTCCTCCTTAGGCTCCACCACTTCCAGGCGCTTCAGCTCCGTGTTGCTCAAGATGATGCGCTCCGTCACTGGCAGACCCAGGGCGATCTTTAAATCATCCAGTTGTTCTTCATAGTTACGCACGGCCGTGATCCAGTTACGCTCATAGGTGAGTTGCCCCTGCTGGATCTGCTTCAGGCTAGATTGCGTGCGCAGATTCGCCTCCGCGAGGGCACCTTCACGAATGATGGAGGCGGCAGCAGCCCGGTTAGCCACGTAGCGGTTACGGGCGGCTTCACGAGCCTGCAAGGTGCGCAAATACTGTGTGGTGATGCTGACGGCGAACTCTTTACGATACTGGGTAAAATCACGAATCGTGTACAAAACATCGCGCTCATCCTGACGCAGAGGCTCAGAGGCCGCCAAGACACCCGCCCCACGCAGCAAAGGCTGTGACAAGACGACACTGGCCTGCGAATCCGAGACATTCCGCAGACCGCCGGTAAAAAAGCGGGTGAAATCGGTCGTCAGGCCGATCGCGAGACGCGTGCCCGTTTTCATCAGATAATCCACGCCTGCTCCGCCATCGGCTGTTAGCGTGTTGGACCGCACTAGATTGTTTACCCCAGTTTTCACCTGAGTATCCGTATAGGCAGCGCCACCATCAGCTCCCACAATCGGGCTGAACTGCTGCCGGGTGCCCGTGAGTGTCAGCGCGGAGAGATAGACAATTTCCTTTCGTCCCAAATAAGTGCGGTTGCGATGCACGGCGAAATCCAGGGCATCGGCCAAACTGATCACCCGCGCGCCTTTTTCGATAAAGGCCCGCTCTCCCAGGAAATCTGCCGTCTCGGAGTTCTTGATGAGCACATCCAGATTCACGGGCTGCGGCGGCGTCACACTCAACAGCGTGTCATCTTCAGCCCCAGGAACGAACTGCGCTTTTTTGCCAATGATGCCAAAGACTTCCCTGTCCGCCCATTTTTTGAAAAACCCCTGGGAACACCCAGACATCAGGCACAAGCTCAGCGCTGCAACGGCGTGCAGCGAACGGTACAGGTGACTGGAGGGCATGGATGACAGCATAACAAGGAAGCGATCTGCTCAGGAAGAGGGTTGAGCGAGCAGACTGACAGTGGTTGGGGGCTGAATACTACGCCCCGAAAACCCGTCTCTATCAGGGGAGCTTAAATAAAGAACCTTCGGAGCACCCAAATCCGTACTGTCCCGCACCACCAATCTGAGCCGCATCCGCGAAATAGCTTTATTGCAGTTTTGACCGCATCCAAAACGCCAACGAGGTGTTTCAAATAGCCGTTGCCACACCTGCCTCATCCCTACACTTTCCATCATGGAGGAACCGCTCCCAAAAGAAATCACCGAAGAAATGATCAAGGAAGTGTCCGGCTCACCCGCGACACGTAAGACCTTGATCGAGCGACTGGACAACTGGAGCGATTGGTCAAGCTGGGACGAATTTTACCGCACCTACTCTGGATTCGTCTTCCACGTCGCCCGTAAGTCCGGTCTCAGTGATGATGAAGCCAGCGACGTCGTGCAGGAAACCTTCATTGGCGTGGCCAAAAATCTGCAAAAGAAGAAATTCGATACCAGCCTCGGCTCCTTCAAATCCTTCCTCCTCAATCAAGCGCGCTGGCGTATTTTGGACCAATTTCGCCGCCGTAAAAAGCAGCAGAGCCGCGAGGCCAATCTGTATGCCGATGAAACGGACGACCGCCGCACTGCACCGATTGACCGCTGCGCCGACCCGAACGGCATGACTCTCGAAAAACTCTGGGACAAAGAATGGCAGGACAAGATCATGGACATCGCCCTCCGACGGGTGAAGGCCCTGGTCTCTCCCCGCCAATACCAGATTTTTTCTTGCTATGTCCTCAAAGGCTGGGACCCCGAACGCGTCAAAAAAGAACTCGGCGTCAATGCGGCGCAGGTCTATTTGGCCAAACACCGGGTGGGTCGCATCCTCAAACGCGAAGCCGCCAAACTGGCTGCTGAAGAAGAGGAATAAAATCGCGCGGCCACTTGCAACAATCGATTTGGAAAAGTGGCCTGCTGCGTTGATGAAAGCAGCCTTTGGCTTCCAAAGAATCAGCTTTTACTGGCTGACTTTGAGCCCCCTTGGCTACCCCGTAAGGATTCGAACCTTAAATAAGAGATCCAAAATCTCCTGTGTTACCATTACACCACGGGGTAATGAGGTGAGGGTCGTCAGAATACCGCTCAATTTTCAGCGTGCAACCGTGTCAGGTAAAAAAATTCATTTTCTTTCTCTCTGACAGGTCTCGGCGTGCGACATCCGGTGTCCCTAGGTTGCCAAAACAGGTGCTTTTCCCCTTGCCCATGGTATGCAGACTGCTAGAAAGGCGCAATGCAGATGCTAACACGCCAACTTTTCATTTTAGGATCGCTCGGGATTCTTCTTTCCGGTTTCACAGGATGCAACAAGAGCGGCGGAGATACCATCCTCATCGGTGAATTTGCCTCCCTCACAGGTAAGGAAGCTACCTTTGGCACCTCTTCTCATGAAGGCACTCTCCTGGCGATCAAGGAAATCAATGCCGCCGGCGGCGTGCTGGGCAAGCAGCTAGAATTGAAGACCGAAGATGATCAGTCCAAGGCCGGCGAGCCAGCCAACGTCGTCAACAAGCTGATCTCCAAAGACGGTGTCGTCGCTATCCTGGGCGAAGTGGCCTCCAGCCGCTCCCTCGAAGCCGCACCGATCTGCCAAGAAAATGGCATCCCCATGATCACCCCGGCCTCCACTAACCCGAAAGTGACTGAAACGGGCGACTACATCTTCCGCGTCTGTTTCATCGATCCCTTCCAGGGCACCGTGATGGCCAACTTTGCCCTCAATACCCTGAAGGCTAAAAAAGTCGCCGTATTCACGGATGTGAAGAGCGACTACAGCAAAGGCCTCGCCAAATTTTTCAAAGAAGGCTTCACCAAAGCAGGTGGCCAGATCGTTTCGGAGCTCGACTTCAACGGTGGCGATAAAGATTTTAAAGGTCAGCTCACCGCCATCAAATCCGCTGCACCGGATGCGGTTTTTATCCCTGGTTATTACACGGATGTGGCCCTCATCTGCATCCAGGCCAAGCAACTCGGCCTGAACGTCCCCCTCATCGGTGGTGACGGCTGGGAAAGTGACAAGCTGGTGGAACTGGGCGGCGCTGCTGTGGAAGGCCATTATTTCTCCACCCATTATGCGGCGGATGCTGCATCCCCAAAGGTCACGGCCTTTGTGGAATCCTACAAAAAGGAATACAAGGGTAAAGTGCCAGACTGCATGGCCGCTCTTGGTTATGATTCCGTTTACTTCCTGGTGGATGCCATCAAACGCGCCAACGGGACCGAGCCTGCCAAACTTCGGGATGCCTTGGCTGGCACCAAAGAATTCGATGCTGTCACGGGTAAAGTCGCCATCAATGCCCAGCGCGATGCCGTCAAATCCGCCGTCATTTTGCAGATCAAAGACGGCAAATTCAAATTCTTGGAAACCGTCAATCCTTAAGCTGGAAATCGCATCGGTTCGAGAGTCTTAGTCTCCGGCATTTGGGTCGAATTAACTGAGTGAACCACCCCCTTCATTCCGTCTTTCTGAACGTCGCCTAACCCTCAACTCGTTTCATTCCTCTGGACTGGTTTCTTCAGCAACTCATCAACGGCCTCGCCCTAGGTTCTATCTACGCGCTCATCGCGCTGGGTTACACCATGGTTTATGGGGTCCTCCGGTTCATCAATTTTGCCCACAGTGATGTGCTCATGTTGGGGGCCTTTTCAGCTTACTTCTTAGCCCCTGCGGTGGAGAAGATACTGCCCCTACCCTCCATCGCGGGGGCCCTTATCGTGGTGCTGCTCTCCGCCATGATCTGCGCGGGCATCGGCATGCTGATCGAGTTCTTGGCTTACCGCCCCCTGCGCTCACGGCCTAAATTGACCGTGCTCATCACGGCCATCGGTGTCTCTCTATTCATTGAGTTCACCTGCCAGCACCCTGCCGTACTAGGCGCCGATACCAAACCCTTCCCGAAATTGCTCACGGAAAATGATCTGCACTTTGGCGGGCTGGTCATCGGCAGCAATGACCTCGTCATCGTGGGCACCACCCTGGTCCTTCTCGCTTCCCTTTGGTTTGTGGTGCAGCGCACCAAGATCGGCACGGCCATGCGCGCTGTTTCTTTCAATCAGCAGGCGGCTGCTCTGATGGGCATCAACATCAACCGCATCATCTCCTTCACTTTCGGCCTGGGATCCGCCCTGGCTGCGGTGGCGGGCATTTTGTATGCCATCAAGGCCCCAGGCATTGATCCCCTCATGGGCGTGCAACCCGGTCTGCGCGCCTTCGTTGCAGCGGTCCTCGGCGGTATTGGTAACCTCCCCGGCGCAGCGCTGGGTGGCTTGATCTTAGGCCTCGTCGAGACTTACGCTGGTGGTACACCTGGCCTCTCGAATTACCGGGACGGCATCGCCTTTGCCATCCTCATCCTCATCC
Organism: Prosthecobacter dejongeii; assembly: GCF_014203045.1. Classification (NCBI taxonomy): domain Bacteria; kingdom Pseudomonadati; phylum Verrucomicrobiota; class Verrucomicrobiia; order Verrucomicrobiales; family Verrucomicrobiaceae; genus Prosthecobacter; species Prosthecobacter dejongeii. Next base: position 248,084 of record NZ_JACHIF010000006.1, on the reverse strand, counting down.
TGTTGTTCAAACCTGCCGGCCTGCTCGGCAAAGCCACCGTGGAAAAAGTATGACCTCCATGAAGGGCGCTAAACGCTGGCTTATCGCTGGCATCATTCTGGCCATCGTCGCCTCCCAGTTCAGCGGTTCTATCAATCGTTACGATCTGGGCATCCTCATTGACATCGGCATCAATATCATCCTGGCCGTCAGCCTCAATCTGATCAATGGCCACACAGGACAGTTCAGCCTCGGCCATGCTGGATTCATGGCCGTGGGAGGATATTCAGCGGCGAAGTTCACGCTCGTCGTCGCGCCCCTGGTGCCTGAGTCCATGCAGCCACTGCTCTTCTTGGTTGCGCTTTTACTCGGCGGTCTTTTCGCTGCCATTGCAGGTCTGGCCGTGGGCATTCCATCGCTTCGGCTGCATGGGGATTATCTTGCCATCGTCACTCTGGGGTTCGGTGAAATCATCCGCGTCATTGCCCAAAACACAGAGGCCGTTGGCGCGGCGAGCGGTCTAACCGGCATTCCCAAGGACACCACACTGGGCTGGACGTTTGCCCTCGCTGCCGTGACGGTTTATGTGGTCGCTGCCTTGGTCAATTCCACCTATGGCCGCGGTTTCATCGCCGTGAGTGATGACGAAGTGGCCGCCAGCTCCATGGGCATCAACCCAGTGCGCTACAAGGTCACTGCCTTTGTCATTGGGGCTTTTTTTGCTGGCATCGCCGGTGGCCTGTATGCCCACCACAAAACCTTCCTCTCCCCCACCGGTTTCGATTTCTTCAAGTCCATTGACATCGTCGTCATGGTCATCCTGGGCGGAATGGGTCGCACGGCTGGCGTCATCATCGCCGCCATTTTGCTGACGCTCCTGCCTGAATTCCTGCGCTCCTTTGCGGACTACCGCATGATCATCTATTCCTTGCTCATCATCGGCTTGATGATCGCAAGACCCCAGGGGCTCTTCACCTTTGGCAAACGGAAAGGAGCCGCAGCATGAGCGACTTCCTCCTCGACATGGACCATGCCACGATCCGCTTCGGTGGATTGACGGCCGTTTCAGAATTGAATCTGAAGATCGGGCCGAATGAGCTCGTCGGCCTCATCGGCCCCAATGGCGCAGGCAAGACCACCGCCTTTAACCTCATCAGCGGTGTTTATAAACCCACCTCGGGAAACATCACTTTTAATAGTTCGAGCATCTGCGGCATGAAGCCTCACCAGCTCACCAAGCTGGGCATCGCACGCACGTTCCAGAACATCCGTCTGTTTGCCTCGCTCAGCGTCTTCGACAACGTCCGCGCCGCCACGCAGCTCCATCGCAGCCATGGCATTCTCAATTCCCTCTGGCGCGGAAAATCCTTCACCGAAAGCGAGCGCGAAGTCGAAAAAGAGGTCTTGGATCTGCTGGATATCTTCGACCTCGCACGCTTGCGGGATGAAGAGGCCAAGTCCCTGCCCTATGGCAACCAGCGCCGCCTGGAGATCGTGCGCGCCTTGGCGACACGCCCTAAACTGCTGCTATTGGATGAACCTGCCGCCGGGATGAACCCCACGGAGAAAGAGGAGCTGATGCACCTGATCCAGTTCATCAAGGACAAGTTCAAAATCGCCATCCTTCTGGTGGAGCATGACATGAAAGTCGTCATGGGCATCTGCCAAAAAATCGCCGTGTTGGAGTATGGCAAAAAGATCGCCGAAGGCACCCCTGAGCAGATCCAGAAAGATCCAAAAGTGATCGCGGCCTACCTGGGAACCGAAGATGAGGAGGTGAATGACGATGCTTGAGATCCAAAACCTCGAAGTCGCCTACGGCTCCATCAAAGCCCTGCATGGCATCTCTTTGAATGTGCCGGAGAAATCCATCGTCACCCTCATTGGCGGCAATGGTGCGGGCAAATCCACCACCCTGCGCACCATCTCTGGACTGGTGAAAGCCCGCTCTGGCAAGGTGATCTATGATGGCCAGGACATCACCCATCTGCCACCGCATGAGATCGTGAGTCGGCATCTCTGCCATGTGCCGGAAGGCCGAATGGTCTTCGCGAACCTGACGGTCTTGGAAAACCTCAAAATGGGTGCCTACCTGCGGAACGACCGCGCAGGCATCGCGGCAGACATTGAATATTCCTTCCATGTCTTTCCCCGTCTGAAGGAGCGCCTTAGCCAGCAGGCAGGCACCCTTTCCGGAGGTGAGCAACAGATGCTCGCCATCGCACGGGCACTGATGAGCCAGCCTCGCTGCCTGATGCTGGATGAGCCCTCCCTGGGCATTGCCCCTATCTTGGTTCGCGCCATCTTCAAACAGATCGTCGCCATCAATAAGGAGCGCGGCATCACCATCCTCCTGGTGGAGCAGAATGCCAACCTTGCCCTTGGCATCTCCCATTACGGCTATGTTTTGGAAACAGGCAAAGTCCTGCTCCAAGATGATGCCAAGGCCTTGAGGCAAAACCCGCAGGTGCGCGAAGCCTACCTCGGAGATTGATCTCCTCTCGCGGCGGGATCAGCGGCAGCGCAGCGAGTTGGAAAACTCGTTCTAAATCATTGCACTCACGCGTATGTTCTCCCTCCCCCGCACTCTCCCTTGAAAACTACTCTCCGCGTCTTTTCCTACCTGCGCCGCTATCCCCTAATGGCGGGTGCCCAGCTCTTCTGCGCCATCACAGGTACCTTGATGGTCGTGGTCTTTCCCGCCGTGACCCGGGAGGTGCTGGATGTGGTGGTGCCTCAGGCGCAGTGGGATCGCCTCGTGCCCCTGATTCTCATGGCTCTGGGTGCCTACTTTGCCCAGCATCTGTTCAATAGTCTGCGCATCATGCTGAACAACACGTTTGAGCAAAAGGTGATCTATGACCTCCGGAGCGACCTCTATCAGCGCCTGCAAACCCTGCCTCTGCGTTGGTTTGATAATCGGCCGACTGGGGACATCATGACCACCGTCGGGGAGGACATCCCCAGCGTGGAGCGTGTGCTCATTGACGGCATCGAGCAGGGGCTGGTGGCCATCATCCAGATCGCCGTCGTGGGGGTCTTCATGTTTCAGGCAGATACCACGCTGGCCCTCTGGGCCCTGGTGCCCATCCCGTTTTTAGCCATCGGCGCCATGGCTTATACCCGGACGTCCAAAGATCGCCACCGTGCGGTGCGCCGGGCCAGCAGCGGCATGAACAGCATCCTTCATGACAACGTGGCAGGCATGCGCCAGATCAAAGCCTACGCCATGGAAAAGGAGGAGCATTCACGCTTCAATGCTGCTAGCGAAGCTCTCAAAAAAGCCAGCCTGCATGTCATGCGCATCTGGGCCATTTATCGTCCCGGCATGCACTTTCTCACCAGCGTGGGCATGGTCATTGTCCTGTGGATGGGTGCTCGCGGGCTGATGGAAGGCCGCATTGAAAAAGGCGACCTGGCCGCTTTCCTCCTGCTGCTGAAATTCTTTTATGATCCCATCGAGCAACTGCATCAGCTCAACCAGATCATCCAGGGCGGGCGAGCCGCAGGGGAGCGTGTTTTTGACATCCTGGATGCCCAGCCAGAAACCGATACGGTGGAGGGGAAAACCCTGCCTGTCATCCAAGGACATGTACGCTACCAAGATGTGGGCTTCAGCTACGGAGGTAAAATTCCCACCGTTCACGGTATCAATCTGGAGGCCCTACCAGGCCAAACCATCGCCCTAGTGGGTCCCACAGGAGCTGGCAAGTCCACGCTGATCAATCTCCTCACTCGCTTTTACGAATATGATGAGGGCCTCATCACCATTGACGGGGCTCCCGTTCATGAACTCAACAAAGCCTGGCTGCGAAGCAGCATCGGATACGTCACTCAGGAAAGTTTCCTCTTCAATGGCACGGTCAGGGAGAACCTCGTCATCGGTAAACGCGACGCGACCGACGAGGAGCTCTGGCAGGTTTTGACCGATGCGAATGCCGCAGGCTTTGTCCAGCGTCTGGAAAAAGGCCTGGATACCCGTGTGGGTGAGCGTGGGGTCAAACTCAGCGTGGGCGAAAAGCAGCGCATTTCCATCGCCCGCGCCCTGCTGAGAAATCCTCCCATCCTGCTCCTGGACGAAGCCACCGCCAGTGTGGATACGGAAACCGAGCGCCAGATTCAAATCGCTCTGGATCGCCTGATGCAGAACCGCAGCAGCTTTGTCATCGCTCACCGACTCAGCACCGTACGTCACGCTGACAAGATCTACGTGCTAGATCAGGGAAAGATCGTAGAGAGCGGAACGCATGATGATTTAATTAAGCGTGACGGCATGTATGCCAGCCTCTGTCGCACCTCTCTCATAGGATATTCATGACTCATGACTAATGCTAGCCATTAAGACTAATATCGTTACGAAACCTTTCCAAAGATAACTAGACTTTTTGCACGAAAGCGTATTGATTCCCAACAGTTTAATTCTATGGGAATCATCATCGTATCCGGTATCGGTTTGGTGACCGTCGTCGCTCTGGTCATCAATCTCAGAAAACCACGTTCGAAACGTGGTTGGGGAAAGCGTGACTAAAATCATAGTCCGCTGCTTTTCACCTGTGAAAGTAGCATTCAAAAGGACAGATATGAAACCTTGCAAAGAAGAGGGACGACAGACTTCAAAGCATCGGGTTACGATACAATAGCCTGAACCTAGGCAAGTCATCTCCACCTAAATCGGTGAACTTTGCCCTTCCCTATCCCTGTTAGAAAGCCGTGGCTGGTCAGTTGCCATGTCCCTGGGATACGCCACACTGACAACGTGAACCCCGTCACCCCAGCCCACGCGGACACTCTCCGCGCCCTGCTATCTCCTGATCGTGTCCTGACGGCCGATGAGGACATCCTGCCTTACAGCTTTGATGGCACCGCCGCGTTGAAAGTCCGCCCCGGGGCTGTGGTTTTTCCGCGCACGTCCGAAGAAGTCGCCGCCTGCGTGAAGCTAGCCCGGGAGGCCCACATCGCCGTGGTCACTCGGGGTTCTGGCACGGGCCTCAGTGGCGGCAGCGTCCCCTCCCCGCAGTGCCTCGTCGTTTGTCTGGTGCAGATGGACAAGATTCTGGAAGTGGATGAAAAGAACCTGACCATGCGTGCCCAGTGCGGGGTCATCACCAAGGAGATTGATGATGCCGCAGCCAAGGTGGGTCTCTTTTATCCGCCTGACCCCGGCAGCATGAAAATCAGCACCATCGGCGGCAATGTGGCGGAAAACAGCGGCGGCCTGCGCGGCCTAAAGTATGGTGTCACGCGCGATTATGTCATGGGCATCCAGGTGGTCCTGCCGGATGGCACACTGACTTGGCTGGGCAACAAGTGCGTGAAGGATGTGGCCGGCTACTCCATGAAGGATCTTTTCATCGGCAGCGAAGGCACCCTCGGCATCATCACCGAGGTACTCATCAAGCTGCTGCCCCGCCCCGTCGCCCGCAAGACCATGCTGGCACTCTATGACCGCATGGAGTCCGCCGCAGAAACGATCAGCGCCATCATCGCGGCCAAGATCATCCCCTGCACGCTGGAGTTCCTGGACCGCACCACCGTGCAATGCGTGGAAGATTACGCCAAGATCGGCCTACCTACCGATGTGGAGGCCCTGGTGCTGATGGAAACCGATGGTCACCCTGTGGTGGTGCAGGAAGAGGCCGAACAAATGATGCAACTGGCCCGCCAGCACGGGGCCCGCGAGGTCCGTGCCGCTGCCGATGAAGCCGAAGGGGCCAAGCTGGCCTCCGCCCGCCGCAATGCCTTCTCCGCCCTGGCCCGCGTGATGCCCACCACCATCCTGGAAGACGTCACCGTGCCGCGCACGGAGCTAGCGCACATGGTCGGCTTCATCCGCGAATGCGCCATCCGGCATAACCTCAAGGTGGGCACCTTCGGCCACCTCGGCGATGGCAACCTGCACCCCACTTTCCTGACCAATGAGCGAGACCACGAGGAGATGCATCGCGTGGAGGCGGCGCTGGAGGAAATCGTCAATGAAACCCTGCGCCTGGGCGGTACCGTAACGGGTGAGCATGGCGTCGGCCTCGCCAAAAAAGCCTTCGTCCGCCGCCAGCTAGGCGATGGCAGCTACGAGCTGATGAAGAGCATCAAGCGAGCACTCGATCCCCAGTGCCTGCTAAATCCTGGCAAGATTTTTGATCTGTGAGCCGCAGCATTGCCATCACTGCCGCTGAGACGGCCTGCGCCCTCGGAGACACCCTGGATGCCAGCCTGGCCACTTGGCAGGCAGGCCGCAGCGGCCTGAGCCAGCAAGAGGGTCTCCTGGCCGGCCGTATCGCAGATCGCAGCGTGCTCAAAGGCCGCCGTTACGGGGCGGCCAGCAATCTGGGCGTGCAGGTGGCCCGCCGGGCCGTGGCCCGCGCTGGCTGGAGCGAGGCCGAGACCCGCAACGCCTGGCTCTTTGCTGCCAGCAGCCGGGGCAATGCCGGGGAGTTGCTTGGTTCCCACGCCTGGCGTCGCCCTTCCCGCCGCTTCAGCGCCAGCAATACCCTGCACAGTGAAATCGCCGCCGCCATCAGCATCGAGCTCGGCATTCGCGGCCCCTGGCAGATGATTTCCAATGGTTGCTCCGCCGGGCTGGACGCCCTCGGGTTCGCCTGGATGGCCTTGCAGGCTGGGCTCACTCAAAGGGCACTTGTCGTCGCTGTGGACCTGCCGCTTTACCCGGAACTGCTGCGTGATTTCCAGGATACACGGCTGCTTTCCACCAGTGGCCGCAATGATCCCTTGTCTCCCCACACCTCCGGTTTTCACCCCGGCGAGGCCGGCGTGGCCCTGACGCTAGAACTCGGCGGTCAAGGCCCGGTAGTGAAACGCTATGCCGCCAATAGCGATGCCTACGACTCCCTCGTCATTCCTGAGGATGGCGCACCCCTGGCCGAGTTGCTCGCAGGTTTTGAAAAACCCGCGCTCCTCTGCCCGCACGCCACTGGCACGGCCAATCACGCCCAGGCGGAAATGAATGCCCTGCGCAGCACCTATCCACAGGCGCCGCCGCTGCTGCTGCTGAAACCCTTCACCGGCCACACGCTCGGGGCCAGTGGTCTCCTGGACATCGCCCTGATTTCCGAGGCCCTCCGCTGTCGTGCCATGCCGGGGAACCTTTCCGGCCTCACCTGCCCTGACAGCCTGTGTTTAGACCTCCCGCCGAAGCCCCAGAGCGTGCTCAAAATCGCCTCCGGCATGGGTGGCCACAATGCGGCAGTGCTGCTGACCCACGAATGATCTCTGGCCACAGGCAACGGCAAATTCGGGAATTTCGTTGACGCTCCCGCCACTCTGCATTCATCTCAAACCGTGACCCAACCGCCTGACAAACTCCGCCAACTCCTTGACGCCGCCGGAGTGGCGCGTTGCCTGGATGAGATCGCGGCCGCCATTGATGCCCGTTGGAAAAACGAAGCCCGCATTGCCCTGGTGGGCGTCTATCGCCGGGGGGTGCCCTTTGCCCGTGCCCTGACCGAGCGCCTGCGGGCCCGTGGCCGTGAGGTGGACTTTGGTAAGATTGATATCACGCAGTATCGCGATGACCTGCAGACCATGAAGGTGGTGCCAAAGCTGGAAGGTTCCGATCTCGGCTTTGATCTGGACGATGCCGTCGTCATCCTCTGCGACGAAGTCATTTACACCGCCCGCACTTCCCGCGCCGCTTTGGAGGAGTTGCTAGATTTTGGCCGCCCTCGCTGCGTGCAGTTCGCCGTGCTGGTGGACCGCGCTGGGCGCGAACTCCCCCTCCAGCCCGACTACGTCGGCATCCGTGTGGACCTGCCCGCTGAAGAGCGCGTGAGCGTGCGCTTCGCTGATGGCGACGGCTGGGACGAAGTATTTGTTAGACCTTGGCAAAAGACAAACGCATGAGCCTCACCCCGCGCAAAGACCTCCTCGACATCGCCTCCCTCACGAATGAGGAAATCGAGTTCGTGCTCGCCAATGCGGTGCCGTTCAAAGACCTCTTCAAACGCAGCGTCAAGAAGGTGCCCACGCTTAAAGGACAAACCGTGCTCACACTCTTTTATGAGCCCAGCACCCGCACCCGATCCTCCTTTGAAGTGGCGGCCAACCGCCTTTCCGCCGATGTCACCCACTTTGACATCGAGTCCTCCAGCGTGGTGAAGGGCGAGTCCGTGCTGGATACCGTGGAGACCTTGGAATCCATGCGCGTGGACTACATCGTGGTGCGGCATAAGCAGTCCGGCATCCCCAGCCTCATCGCCAAAAACACCCGCGCCAGCGTCATCAATGCCGGCGATGGCTGGCATGCCCACCCCACCCAGGCCCTGCTGGATGCCTTCACCCTGCGTGAAAAATTCAAGGACCTGCGCGGTGCCCGTGCCCTCATCGTCGGGGACATCCAGCACAGCCGCGTGGCCCGCAGCACCAGCCTCATCTTCCGCCGCCTGGGTATGCACGTCGCCTACCTCGCCCCCGGGTCCATCATGCCGCGCGAGACTCCTGAGGACGTGAAACTCTTTGGCAACTGGACCGATGCGCTAGATTGGAAACCGGACGTTGTTTACCTCCTGCGCGTGCAGAGCGAGCGCATGGACGAACCCTTCTTCCCCAGCGCTGCCGAGTATCACAAGAACTACGGCCTCACCGATGCCCGCGTGGAGATCCTCAAAGAGCGCGGCCTCTGGCTCATGCATCCCGGCCCCGTCAATCGCGGCGTGGAGATCACGGACAGGGGCATGAACTACGAGAAGAGCCTCATCAATCAGCAGGTGGAAAACGGCATCGCCGTGCGCATGAGCGTGCTCTACTGGCTGAAGCCGGGAGCTGTCTAAGTCGTCTCCTGTTTTTTGGAAAGCTGGTCCACACAAAACACAGCAACCGCACTCCAGATGAGCGCGAAGGCCACCAGGGACAGCGGGCTCAGCGGCTCGCCATAGGCCAGCACGCCCAAAAGAAATTGACCTGTGGGAGCCAGGAATTGCAGCAGGCCTAACAAACTAAATGGCAATTTTCTGGCCGCATGAGCAAAGCCCAGCAAGGGCACCGTGGTGACTACTCCGAGGCCCATCACCAGGGCCAAATCCAGCTCACTGCCACTGCCAAAAATCGCCCGACCCTGAGCCGAAGCCCAGAGCAAAAAACCACCCGCCACTGGCAGGGCCACCAGAGATTCCGTGGCTAGCCCCGCCAAGGCCCCCTGCGCGGACTTCCGCCGTACCAGCCCGTAAAAACCAAAGCTGAAGGCCAGCACGAGGGCAATCCACGGCGGCCTCCCGACTGCAATCATTTGCAGCAATACTCCGCCAGCGGCGAGGCCGATGCTGATCTTTTGCCGACGAGAAAGCGTCTCCCCCAAGAGCACACAACCGATCAGCACATTCAGCAGCGGATTCAAAAAGTAACCCAGGCTGCATTCTACCAGATGCCCATGCTGCGCGGCCCAGACAAAGGTGCCCCAGTTGATCCCCAGCAGCACCGCTGCCAGCGCATGCGTGCGCAGGATGTCCCCGCGCCGCAGATCCCTCAGCCAAGCCCGAGCTTCACCGAACAGCAGCAGTAGAGGCACCGTCAGCGCCAGCGTCCACACCACCCGCTGAGCCACCGCAATGTCCGACCCGATGTGCCCCACCCATTTCCAATAAACCGGGATGATCCCCCACAGCCCAAAGGCCATGACCGCACTCAAAATGGCGGGTGTAGGCGGGCGTGGCATGGTACCTCATTAAGCACCAGATGACGGACAAAACAAAATGAGATAAAGGATCCAAATTCTTACGCTCAATTCGCCTCCCATGTCACCCCTCATCCAACACTTAATCTCCGAGATTGATTCTAACACACCAGACAATGATCTGAATGAAGTGTTGCTGACAGCTAGACAAGCTATTTTTAAACTCAATGGTTCACAGGAGTATTCACCTCAAGTGCTTGATGAGTGGCAAGATGAGCTACAGGAAACGAATCTAACTTCAGAAGAAATCAGCGCACTAGTTGCTCATTTAAAAGACTTCATTCGACGTCATCCAGATCAGCCCTTGGTCGGAACCGCCATATGGGCATTGACTGCGACAAACAGTATTAATGAAGCACATTTTTTTCGCAATCAGATCATAATCCACGCAAATGCACGAAGGTTTCATCCTGTGGATCAAGCTGACTATGGGCTGCTGCGTCTCGGCCTAGATCATATAAGGTGGGACTCCATGCGAGAGGTTTGGGATCGCCCTGGATCCGAGAGACCAGATTCATATTGGACGGCTGTAAAAATCTATCTACGGAGATCTCACTACCAAAGAATGCGAGCTGCACACAAATCACTCCGTTGACCGCCCGCCCGGCCCCTCTAGCATCGCGGGCTCATGCCTCAGCCAGCACGCCGCCTCGAAGTCTTTACTGAATCCGTCATCCGGGAGATGACGCGTCTTTCGAACCGTCATGGGTCCATCAATCTGGCCCAGGGGTTTCCAGACTTTGATCCGTCGGCGGAACTCATCGAAGCCCTCGCCGTGGCCATTCGCGGACCGCATCATCAGTATGCGGTCACGTGGGGGGCTCCCCGTTTCCGCCAGGCGCTGGCTCGCAAGCATTCGCAATATACAGGGCTGGATCTGGATGCGGACCGGCACCTGGTGGTGACCTGCGGCAGCACAGAGGCGATGATGGTGGCCATGATGACGGCCTGCGACCCGGGCGACAAGGTGATCGTCTTCTCCCCCTTCTACGAGAACTACGCTGCCGATGCCATCCTTTCCGGAGCCATCCCAGTACACATCACACTCCATGCGCCTAACTTTGAATTCGACCGCACGGAGCTGCGCCAAGCTTTTGCCGATGGGGCTAAGGCCATCGTTATCTGCAATCCCTCCAACCCCTGCGGCAAGGTTTTCACACGTGAGGAGCTGCTGTTCATCGCCGGACTGGCGGAGGAGTTCGATGCCTTTGTGCTGATGGATGAGGTGTATGAGCACATCGTGTATGCCCCGCACCAGCACACCTACTTTGCCACGCTGCCGGGCATGTGGGAGCGCACGCTGAGCTGTGGCTCCCTGTCAAAAACTTACTCCATCACGGGCTGGCGACTGGGCCATGTGATCGCCCCGGAAAACCTGATTTCACGGGCGAAGAAGGTGCATGACTTCCTTACGGTGGGTGCTGCTGCACCATTGCAAGAGGCGGCGGTTACAGCTCTGGATTTCCCCGCGAGTTACTACGAGGAACTGCAACGCGACTATGATGCGAAACGGGATGTCTTCCTGGGCTACATGCGCCAGACCGGGCTGTCCTTTTCCGAGCCCCAAGGGGCCTACTACACGCTGCTGGACATCAGCCCGCTGGGCTTTGCCACGGATACAGAGGCCGCCGCCTGGATGACCCAGGAGGTGGGCGTGACGGGCGTGCCGGGGTCCAGCTTTTACCGCGAGCCTGAGCATCGTTTCATCCGCTTCCACTTCGCCAAAAAAGAGGAGACGCTGCGGGCGGCTGGAGAAAAACTGGTGGAAGGCCTGCGGCGCGGAAGGTAGGCAGAACGAGCAACCCTGTGACCCACAAAACAGCGTGGATATCCATCACACCTCCTGCCAGTCCCGCTTTCCTTCTCCACGCTGAAAACGCCACAGCCTGCCCGGCTTGTATGCCATCCCGTCCCAGGTCCAGGCCTGGATGCTGAGCTTGCGGGCATCGCCCTCGATGACGTGGAATCCGTTAGGCTCGCCCTTCAAGCGATGCGAGATGGCCGTGGACACTGCCGACAGCACACAATTCCGTGCGGCACTGCCCCCACTGAGCCGCAGTGTCTGTGCATAGCTGATGTGGAAATGTCCCGCCAGCACAAGGTCCACCCCGGCAAGGTTCACCGATTGGGAAAACTCGCGCTGCCGCCCGATGAGATGCCGCCGTGTGCCCTGTGGAGGCGCTGCGGGGGGATGGTGCACCACCAGCACCCGCAGGGAATCTTCATCCACCGCCTGCCCCAGCTTCACCATGCGCGCCATCTGATGATGCGACAGCCGCCCGCGCGACCAGTCCAGGTGCCAGCCTGCGGTGCGCGCTGAATTGGTGCCCATGACAAACAGCCCCGGGCGGCTCCACACAGGCTCCAGGTCTTCCTGCACCAGTCGGCGGAAATGCCGCCAGGGGCGGCGAAAGCGCTCCCACACCACCCACCAGCGTGGCACGTCGTGGTTCCCCGGCACCACGAGTTGCGGGATGGCAATGGAGTCCAGAAAAACCCGTGCTTCCTCGAACTCGCGCGCGCGTCCGCGCTGAGTGAGATCCCCGCTCACGATAAGCAGCTCCGGGTTTGCCTTCAAAATGGCCTCACGGAGAAAGGCCGGTAGATCAGGGCTCACGGCCCCGAAGTGGAGATCCGAAATGTGGACCAGACGCATGATTAGGAGGCGGGTTCAGATTCCACCTCTTCAGCCAAACGTGGGGCGATGACCAGCAACGCTTTCGGCACCAATTTCACCCGCAGGGGCACGGGCAGTTTCTCCAGCTCCCCATCCATCATCACCGGGATGCGGCGTTTCCGAGTCACTCGGATCTCGAGATCAGTGGCATGCATGACCACGATTTCGCGGTCCTCTTTCCAGCGGCCCATGACCCAGGCAATGAAGGAACGCAGGAGGCCAAAGCGGGTCTGGTGCTTCGAGATGTAAACCGTGAAGTAACCGGCATCCAGACTGCGGCGTTTGGGGATGATGCCGAAGATGTCCTCGTAGTCGTTATTGGCCAGCAGGGCGATGCGGGTGCGGTGGCGCTCGATGCGGTCACCTTCCTGAAGGCAAAGATGCAATGGCGGATACGTGGCCGCGCTGCGAAGGGCATCCCACATCGTCCGGCAAGATTTCACAATCCAGCTCCCATGATACTCAGGCCTGCCCATGACCAGGGCCGGATAAAAACCCAGCACCACCACGCACATGTAGAGATTTCCCGCCACATCCAGCAGGTCCATCTTGCCTTCTGGGGCGGTCACCAGCGCACGGGCAGCCTCCTTCCAGTCCAGCGGCATGCCCACATCCCGCGCAGCCAGATTGAAGGTGCCCAGGGGTAGGATGCCCAGGGGCTTGTCATGCCCGGCAAAGACCGTCGCCGCTGTGGCCACGGTGCCATCGCCACCACCTACGATCACGGCATCTGCCCCGCCATCGCGGGCATTTTCCAGAGCCTTGCGCACCTCTTTCCCAGGCACCTGCTGGATCTCTACCGTGCAGCCCAGTTCTTCAAAGACCTCCTTCAGCCCTGCCTCCACCACATCCGGCCCCAGGGTGCAAAGGGTGCCAGATTCACGATTGAGAATGACGCAGAGATTCCGGCGATGATCGGGATTCATGAGGGGAGAATACGCGGCTACAGCACGTAGGTCGCGAGGAATAATCGCAACCACCCGCCTAACCACGTGCCCCTAACCTCAGGCTACCAACAAAAAATCACCGGCTGAGTTCCAGCATGCGCAAAATCGGCTTCTCCGCTCGTGCACGGATGTCCTCAGGCATGTTCACCTGGGGGGTGAGATCACGCAGGGAGTCGTGCAGCTTTTGCAGCGTATTCATTTTCATATAGCGGCAGTCCGCACAGGCACAGTGGCCGGTGGGACCGGGGATGAAACGTTTGCCTGGCACCTCGCGCTCTAGGCGATGCAGCATGCCGCTTTCCGTCACGATGATAAAGGTGCTGGCCTCGCTGGCCTGGCAGTAGTGCACCATCTTTTCGGTCGAGCAAACGACATCCGCCAGCACGCGCACCGCATACGTGCACTCCGGGTGCGCCACCACGGCGGCGTCTGGATACTCGTCCTTGATCGCCTGGATGCTGTCGCGGGTAAACTCCACATGCACGTAGCAGGCCCCTTTCCAGAGGTCCATCTTACGGCCCGTCTGCTCCATCACCCAGCTACCCAGGTTTTGGTCCGGCACGAATAGGATCGGGCGATCCTGCGGCGCGGCATTGACGATTTTCACCGCATTGCCGCTGGTGCAGATGCAGTCGCTCAACGCTTTCACATGCGCGCTGCAATTGATGTAAGCGATGACGTAATAGTTCTTCTCCGCATTCGCTTTCAAGAAAGCCTCCAACTGCGGCCCAGGACAGCTTTGCTCCAGCGAGCAGCCGGCATCCGCATCCGGCAGGATCACAGTCTTCGTCGGGTTCACGATCTTCGCCGTCTCCGCCATGAAATGCACCCCGCAAAAGGCGATCACATCCGCATCCGTCTCCTTCGCGTGGTAGGCCAGCCCGAGGGAGTCCCCGACAAAATCGGCGATCTCCTGAATCTCTTTGGACTGATAGTTGTGAGCCAGAATGACAGCATTCCGCTCCTTCTTGAGGCGGAGGATTTCAGAAACCAGGGTGGGGGTGGCGACAGCGACCATACCCATGATATAGCGGAGACTGCCCCAGGCTCAAGGAAGAACCTGTCTCATCAAGGTAGGCATCCGCTGCACCTCTCTGTTTTTATCTTCCCCTGATCCCGACTAACCAAAAATACGGACACCCCCATCCCTCCAGCACGAGGCAACCATGCAACGTGCAACAGCGCTGGCGGAAAAATATTTTGCTCTCAGCGGTCTAGGCTTGCCATCGAAACAGCTTTTTGACACGAAGAAGAGGTATGAGCGCAGCCCACCCCCCGCCCCTGACTCTCTTCACCCTTAAAGACGGTCTTGTCGAAAGCTCCGCCGACCAGGAACTGGTGGACGCCTTTGCTGCCGACTTTCAAGGTCTCCGGCATTTCGCTTCCAAGATTGGTGAAGCCCTGAACCTGGGCCATGCCTGGACAGGCACCCTCCAGGAAGAGGACCTGACCGTGAGCTACGCCTACTTTGGCGAAGGCACGAGTCCCAATGATCCAGGGGCAGGTTCCCTCATCGGCAAAAAAACTCTGCTTTTCGATTCTCTCACCCGTCTTACCACCCAGGAGGCTTAAACCATGGCTGCAAACATTACCCCTTCCCTGCGTTCCGCTCTGGAGCGCCTCAAACATGCAGGTGCGGTCAATGGCCTGCTGCTGGGCTGGCGGCGACAGATTCTGCTAAATCTCCTGCCCTATGAGGAATTCCGTGCCGAGCGTCTGCTGCAGACCGTGCATGATGGGCGAGACCACTTTTCCAGTGGCGGAGATCGCAATACGGAGACCTTTTGGTTTGGCTACGATGTCTGTCATGCACTGGTCTGCTTTCGCGGCGACTGCACACTGGTCATTCTGCACACGCGGGCGGAGGAGGGTGACTTCCTGAAACGCACGGCCGAGACCTTCCTGGAGGATAGCCAGCTTTTACTCGATTCCCTGCTGAATCCCACTCCTGAGGATGGGGGTGAAACCCAGCCTCTAGGCGATGCTGGCGAGGAGCCTGCCTTCAGTGACACGCATACCAACTTCATCAGCCGCGTAGCTTAAAATCCAAGAAAGTGGCAGGTGAGAATCATTACACCTGCCACTCACCGTTTTAGAGCACTGGCAGCAAGAAGCCCCGCTCATCCATCTTGATGCCAGGGAGGACCACCGGGCCAGGATTCTTGGGCGTCAGCATGGAGATCTCCAGCCCTTCTACGCTGGTCTTTACTGCATACCCTGGCAGCAGGCGGCCATAGGTATTGGGCATGATGCCCAGTTGCAGACCGCGTTCGCCCTCGGGCATTTCTGGGTCAGGCACACAGGTGGCGATGAGGGCCCCCGTTTCCTGGTGCAGCAGTCCACGGTAGATCGTCACGTCCTCAGAGACGGGCACTTGGGCATCCGCCCAAAGCATGGCGTATTTGCCCAGTCGCGACCATTCCACCACGCCTTCCAACTTTTGCACCAGGGTAGCATCGCCCACGGCCACCACGCTATTTTCGGCACAGCCGCTGATGCTGGCGGCCTCAGTCACTACGCGCACGCGGCCTTTCATGTCTGCAAAAGCGAGGAGCGTCTGGTGAATGACACTGCCCACGGGGGCCAGACACAGCAGGGTTTCCCCCTGGCGTACCCATTCACATTCCATGAGACGGAGGGCATTTCCGATGATCTGCTGCTTGTCGGCATGATCCGTATTTTGGAAGTCGCGACGGCTCAGGATGGCCTCGGCGCTGAGGGCCAAAATCTGGGCACGCACCGCCTCTGCCGTGGCTTCTTTGGCCGGGATCGGGTGTCCGAAATAGACCGTCACCGGGTAGCGCAGGTTCTTCGGCCATTTTTTGAAAAACAGCCCCCCTTCAAAGGAAAAGATGCTGCCATAGAGGCCATCCATATAGGCAGGCACCACCTGTGCATCGCCCTGGCGGGCCATGAGTTCGTAGCCTTTGCGCAGGTCATTGACGATGCCGTGGCGGGTGATCTGACCCTCTGGGAAAAGGCAGACAATTCGCCCCTCCTTCAGGGCGGCACCAACGGTCCGCACCGCATCCTTCGCCCGAGTCGGCGAGATAGGCACCGTACCGCAGATCTTCACAAACCAGGTCATGGCCGGGATGTTATAAAGCGCATCCCACATCACAAAGCGTACCTGCCGCGTGCAGGAGGCCCCCATGATGAAGGCATCCACGTAACTCACGTGGTTCGGCAGCAGCATGGTGCCACCATCTTTCGGGATACGCTCATGGTGCACAGACTTCACCTTGTAGATCGTCTTCACGATCGCCAGGGCCACAAAACGCAGCAGGTAATGCGGTAGGAGCTGCACGATGTACACCGTAGCCACCAGCATGAGCACACCCAGCAGCCAAAACTGCCCTTGGAAACTAAGTCCCAGAGCCTTCAGTCCCACTAGCACAGCCACGGCCAGCACCCCAGCCACACTGTCTAGCAGATTCATGGAGGCCAGCACACGCCCGCGTTTTTCCGAATCTGCCGTATCCTGAATGAAGGTCTGGATGGGCACCATGTAGCAGCCGCCCATGAAGCCGATAAGGCCCAAGACCCATAAAAACGCCTCGGAATTCACCGGAGTCAGCCCAGCCCAAAACAAGCTTCCCGCGAGCCCCAAAGCCCCCAGCGGAATGATGCCAAGCTGCACGCCACGGCGATTCACCCAGGAGATGAAAAGGCTGCCCACCACCGTACCGATCCCCACCATGAGGGTCATCTTTGAGGACTCCGTCGCTGCCCCGCCCACATTCAGATCCGGATGCAGGGCCACGCCGATGTCCACAAACATGGCGGCGACCATACTAGCCACAAACCAATACGTGGAATTACCAAAGAAAGCCCGGCGCATGGGCAGAGACGAAAGGCTTTCTTTCAGGTGCTTAAAATGCTCCCACCACAGACCGTGATGATACTTCACGTGAGGATGCGCCGGCGTGCGCTGGATGTAAAAACCCACCACCATGGCCACCATCGCCACGCCAAACAGCCACCAGATCGGCTCCGCCGCAGCCCACCAGGCATTCTTGTGCCCATCGTAAAGAGCATCAAACCAGGCACCGCCGAGGCCTAAACCGGCCAGGATGCCGATCATGGCCACCATCTGGAGCCAGCCAGCCACCATGCCCAACCTGCGGGATCCAACGATTTCCTTCAGAATGCCCATCTTCCCCGGACTGTAAAAAGTGGCTTGGGTTGCCAGGAGGAAAAAGGCACCTAAAGCCAGAAGTATGCTCAGATCCCCCAGGGCTAAGTGGAAACACAGGCCCGCGAGCAAAAGGATAACGGACTGCGCCACCAGCATCACTAAAATGAGTGACCGCTTGGAATAACGGTCCGCAAAATACCCTGCCAGGGGAGCGAACAAAATGAAGGGCAGCAGGAGCATCGCCCCCAGCCATATGCCGATGTTATCGGCCAAAGGTCCGGTGGTTACCTTCGGCACCAGCCCCACCAGCATCATCTTCAACAGGTTGTCATTGAAGGCATTCAACAAAGAAACTCCCAACACCAACGCAATAGAGACCCACGCCCGCTTGGGCAGGCTTTTCATTTTATCGAGAGAGTCAGGATCTGGGGCAATCGGGTCAGGCATGGGTAGAAGTCTGCGGAGATTGCCATCCCATGCGCAAAAGTCGCGAGGAAAAGATCAACGAAGACGGAAAGAAGCCCCCTTTACTCCGCCACCACCTGCAGATCATCCAGCCAAAAGGCCACCTTCTCCGTGGCCGTGCTGACAAAGCCCAACCAGGCGAGTTCATTCCAGTCGGCATCACAGGGCAGATCCTCGAACTCCTGGGTCGGCTGACCGGCTGGGGTGATTTTGATCGACCACTTGCCGGGAGCTTTTTCCCCCAGCGTCGCCGTCATTTCCACCCGCGCCCAGGTTCCAGACGGAAAGGCGACTTTCTTTTTGCTACGGCGCTCGAGGATGCTTTCTCCTTCAAAGGCCAGGCTTGGCCCTGTGAGGTACTTCTGACCAGAATCACGCCAGTCCACAAAAAACTTCGCGCCCTTTTCCATCCGCACCTGAAAGGCGACGGTGACCTTACCCGCCTTAAACCCGGGCTTCAGCACCAAGTGCGGATCCCAGCTAGGGTCCAGGCCGGGGGCATCGGTGATCTTCAGGCTGCGCTTACCGCTCACGGCCTCACCTTCCACCACGTAGATGCTGTCGCCTTTGTTCTGCCAGCGGATTTCCTGACGCGGCAGCACTGGGAAGCTGAGCCCCATGCTTTCAAAGTCCTCCCTCACCTCATAAGGCGGCATGGGCCAGGGTTTCGACACCTCCCAGAAATCGGGAAAGCTCAGGGATGTGGCCTGTTTTTTCCACTCCCCCTCCCCACGCACACCCGCCTGACTGACATCCCCAGGGATGAAGCCCATCTTCAGCGCCGGACTTTCCTTTTTCAGGCGAAAGTCACGCTTCGCCGCATCCACAAACAAAGGATCTGCCACGAGGCTGCCTTCATCATGGCCGGTCCTTTTTTGCCAACCAGCAAGGTCCGTGTCATGAAACAGCACGGGCAGCCCAACACTGTTCCAATACAGATTATTGCGCATCTCATAGGTGCCCGTTTCCCAATTGTACCAGGTGCCATCCAGCAACTTGGGGATGTCATAGATCACCACGTTGTTCTCATAGGCAAAGGAGGCGTGTTTTTCCGCTCGCGAACGCTGGATCTGCGCCTTGCGACCGTAAGCAAAAACATTGTGACTCACCTGGTTCCATTTGCCGTAGTGCTGGTGAAAGGTGGACTCGCTGGTGTCATGCACCACATTGTGCGTCAGCGTCACCCCAGTGCTGCCTTCATCCGTGTAGAGGCCCCAGCCGCCGTAGCGGTAGCTGCCCACATCGTGCACATGGTTATGGCTCACCGTGGTGCCCTCGCTGCGGCCCAGGCCATAAAAGCCGCCCATGTCACTCAGCACCCCCCAGCCCAGATGGTGGATGTGATTAAAGTCCAGCCGATTCCGCTTCGACGGGCTGTGTTTGTAACCCCACAGCCAGCCCGCGCTGATGCCCGTGTAATAAAGATCTCCGATGTCACAGTGCGTGACCTCACAGTCCGCCGCATGAGCCAGGAAGACCCCACACGCGCTGGGAAAGAGACGCCCGCCGCTGTGGATGATGCAGTCATCCACCACGATGTGATGTGTGAGCGTGTCTTCATTCGGCATCTTGATATCTCCCAGCCGCACACCACCGCCGCCGAGGTCATGCAGGTAGCAGTGGCTCAATTCACTGTGGGCACAAGCGGTGCGAAACCAGATGGCATAACCACCTGTGTGTTTCATTTCACAGTTTTGGAAA
The DNA here is from genome assembly GCF_014203045.1 of Prosthecobacter dejongeii. NCBI lineage: Bacteria > Pseudomonadati > Verrucomicrobiota > Verrucomicrobiia > Verrucomicrobiales > Verrucomicrobiaceae > Prosthecobacter > Prosthecobacter dejongeii. The sequence goes on along the minus strand of NZ_JACHIF010000006.1, from coordinate 228,495 downwards.
CCGATGTGCTGGCTGCGATCTAGCTCCACCACCGCGCCCACCCCTGCTGCCGCCTGCCCATCGTGATACCCCGCTGGACCATAGAGATGCTGCGTGTGCGCGAAGGTAAGTCTTTCAAAACGGACATGCTGCACACTCTCCAGCAGCAACAGTTTCTCCGTCACGGGCACGATGGCTTCCACGGTATTCATGTCCTCACCGGGCAGCGGTTTGTATAGCAACTGGCCAGCCTGGGAGAGGAACCACTCGCCAGGAGCATCCAGCGCCGCGCGGAAGTTTTCCACATACCAGCGCTGGTCTGGCTCAAACTCGACAAAGGGATAACGTGCGGCTCCCACGATGCGAACGGCCCGCGGTTCGTCATTGAGTTCCTTGATCCGGCACTGGCCCACCGTCCAGGTCTGCATGACCGTCAGCAGCACCTCACTGCGCTCATCCTTGGGGATGCCTTTCAGCACTTCGTAGTCCGCTGGGCGTGCGACAAAGGCTTCAAAACTCGGCTTGCTCAGCCCCTGAAACATGTCGGCCGCCGCTTGCGATTTCGCATTAAAATACCCACCCACCGCCCCCGGCCTATTTCCCAACGCATTCGGCGTGCGTGCCCTCACCGCACGGCGGCCATTGATCCAGAACTGCTCAAATTTCCCCTTCACCTCCGCCTGCCATAGCCCGTCTTCCACCTGCTTCCACCCCGTCACCTTTTTCCCACCCGTGAAAGTCACCCGGGCATCTTTCGCCGCCCGATAAACCGTAGGTCCCGTGCTCGTCCCGCTATCCGCAGCACTGAGTTTCAGAGCTTGCTCAATGAAGTAATCTCCAGCCGCAAACTCCACGGCCACCGCCCCTTTTTCGCCGCCCTGACGCAACGCACGCACCTGCTCAATCGCAGCCTGAGGTGAGGCGATGGCACCACGGGGATTCACCTGGATCACCGTCTCAGCGAGAGCGGGGGCAACAAACAAAAAAAGAGCGAAAATAACACGCATGCAGGCGTGTAGCGCGGCCCCCGCCCTAGCGCAAGGTGCAGCCCGTTCTGATCATCTCTTTTGCCATCACGATGCGACGTTATCTCCACGAAAAAAATCATCCTAAGCATCAAGCAAAAACAACAAAAAAATTTTACCCTTTTGGTTATTCCAAATGCATTGGCACTCGTTCGCGTGAACGCGCTGTCGAAGTTTGCGGATGCCAATCGGCCGTGAATATAAAAAATTAAACATCAGCGCCAAAAGGCGATGAGCTGCGTTTTTGATGCCGGAGAGAGCTGTGTAGCATCTCCGATTTACAAACCATCCAAAAACTTACTCATGAAAACACTATCCCTATTCGCCACCATCCTTGCCATGGCCGTCACTGGCATCACCTCTCAGGCACGCGCTGCCGATGACAAGACCATCGTGGGCGTGGCCGCAGGTGCAGGCCAATTCAAGACTCTCGTCGCTGCGGTGAAGGCAGCGGGCCTGGTGGAAACTCTCAGCGGCGAAGGTCCATTCACAGTCTTTGCCCCAACGGACGAAGCCTTTGCCAAACTGCCAGCAGGCACGGTCGAAGATCTGCTGAAGCCTGAGAACAAAGAAAAACTGACTTCCATCCTCACTTACCACGTCGTGGCAGGCAAAGTCCTGGCGGCTGATGTGAAATCTGGAGACGTCAAAACCGTGAATGGCCAGGAAGCCTCCATCAAGGTTGCTGACGGCAAGGTCACGATTGACAAGGCCACTGTTGTGAAGACCGACATCGCTGCAAGCAATGGTGTGATCCACGTGATCGACACCGTGTTGCTGCCTAAATAAAGCCAATTGGCCTTCTGCTTTTCGCAGGGTCAAAATCTCTCCACAGCCCGTGAACTTTCACGGGCTGTTTTGTGTCTAACAAATACAAAAGAGAGCCTATGGGAAACAACGCCTCCATTGCTGACGTAAATGGGAAGTCCTATGCCCCCTGCACCCGATGCTCTCCTCCAGGCGACTCGACGCCATTTCTTCAGCCAATGCAGTATGGGGATCGGCAGCGTGGCGCTGGCTTCGCTGATGGCGGAGCGCGGGCTGAATGCAGCCAGTGCCGCCGCAGCCCAGCCAGGCCCCGGGGTGCCCACGCGGGGAACCCACCCGGCCAAGGCGAAAAACGTCATTTTCCTGTTCATGGCAGGCGGGCCCTCGCAACTCGAATTGTTCGACTACAAGCCCGTGTTGCAAAAGCTCAATGGCCAGCCCATTCCGCAAAGTTACATCGAAGGGAAACGATTCGCCTTCATGGGCAGCAGCCATGGCGTGAAGCTGCTGGGTACGCGCAAGGAATTCAAACAGCGTGGGCAAAGCGGCACCTGGGTGAGTGATATGCTACCTTACACGGCAGGCATCGTGGATGACATCAGTGTGGTGACCACCTGCCAGACCACGCTTTTTAACCATGCCCCGGCCAAGCTTTTCATGAATACAGGCAGTGGCCAGTTCGGGCGGCCCAGCATGGGTTCCTGGGTGACCTACGGCATCGGCAGTGAGTCCAGCGATCTGCCAGGCTTCGTCGTCTTGCAAAGCGGTCCGCGCGGCCCCCGTGGCGGCGCGGTGAACTGGGGCAGCGGCTTTTTGCCCACCACGTATCAAGGTGTGCCCCTGCGCAGCCAGGGGGAGCCTATCTTGAACCTGACCACTCCCGCGAGCGTGGACGCCCGCAGTCAGCGCCGCGTCATTGATGCGGTGCGGGGTATGAACATGAAGCGGCTGGTGGCCACGGGCGATGATGAGATCCAGACCCGCATCAATGCCTATGAAATGGCCTACCGCATGCAATCCAGCGCGCCTGAGTTGATAGACATCCAGGGTGAGTCCAAGGCCACACTGGATCTCTACGGGGTGGATCCCACACAGCCATCGTTTGCTCGCAACTGTTTGTTAGCCCGTCGTCTGGTGGAGCGCGGCGTACGCTTTGTGCAGCTCTACCACACGAACTGGGACAGCCATGGTGGCAAGGGCGAGACGCTGGAAGATGACTTCCCCAAAGTGGTACACCAGGTGGATCAAGGCTGCGCAGCGCTGATCCATGACCTAAAATCTCGAGGTCTGCTGGAGGAAACTCTGGTGGTCTGGGGTGGTGAATTTGGCCGCACACCCATGGGAGAAAACCGCGATAAAACGGGACGAAATCACCACATTGATGCCTTCACCATGTGGTTCGCCGGCGGTGGTATCAAGCCTGGACAAACCTACGGAAAGACGGATGAACTCGGGTTTGACGGCGTGGAGCAGAAAGCTCACGTGCATGACATCCATGCCACCCTCCTGCACTTGCTGGGGCTGGACCATGAGAAGCTGACCTTCAAATTCCAGGGACGTGACTTCCGACTCACGGACGTGCATGGCGAGATCCTGCACGGCCTGCTGGCTTAAGAAAGCCTCCCCACGCGACTCCTCCTACCTCATTGACACCTGGCTAGTTTGCTTGGCGCAGCGGCCATGACGTGCCAGAATATCCCCAAAATTCATGCGTTACACTCCTCTTCCCGCAGACCTCTTTGTCAGCAATCGCCAGCGTCTTTACAAACAACTGCCTCCAGGTGCCGTGGTGATTCTGCACTCGAATGATGTGCTGCCGACCAATGCCGATGGCAGCCTAGGTTTTGTCCAAAACAGCGATCTCTATCACCTCAGCGGCATTGACCAGGAGGAGAGCATCTTGGTGCTGTTCCCAGACGCCCCGGATGAGAAAATGCGTGAAATGCTTTTTGTTCGGGAAACCAATGAACACATCGCCCTCTGGGAAGGTGAAAAGCTGACCAAGGAGGCTGCCACCAGCCGCTCCGGCATCTCTCGCGTGCATTGGTTGCACGAGTTTGAGGCCCCTTTCCGCCAAGTCATGTGCCAGGCGCAACAGGTGTATTTGAACTCGAACGAGCACCCACGCGCCACCATCCCCACGGAGACGCGTGAGACTCGCTTTACCCACCGCTGCCTGCGGGAGTATCCGCTCCATGATTACCGTCGCCTAGCCCCGCTGATGCATGACCTGCGCAGCATCAAACAGGCGGCTGAAATCGAGACGCTGCAGGAAGCCATCCGCATCACCGAGGCGGGCTTCCGCCGTTTGCTGAAGTTCGTTAAACCGGGCGTTCATGAGTTTGAAATCGAGGCCGAGCTCTCTCACGAATTCATCCGCCAGCGCGCGCGCGGTTTTGCCTACACGCCCATCATCGCCAGTGGGGCCAATGCCTGCGTGCTGCACTACATCACCAATCACTGCCAATGCCAGGACGGTGAAATGCTGCTGCTGGATGTGGCTGCCAACTATGCAAATTATAATGCCGACCTCACCCGCACCATCCCTGTCAATGGTCGCTTTTCCGCGCGTCAGTGTCAGGTGTATGCAGCAGTACTGAAGGTCTTTCGTGAAGCTTCGCAGATGCTACGCCCGGGTGTGGTGATCCGTGAATTTCAAGAGGAAGTGGGCAAAGTGATGACCTCCGAGCTCATCGGCCTGGGCCTACTGGATCGGGACGATGTGGAGAAGCAGGATCCCGAACGCCCGCTTTATAAAAAGTATTTCCCCCATGGCACCAGCCATCACCTGGGCATTGATGTGCATGATGTAGGCCAGACCTGGAAACCCATCCAAGCAGGCATGGTCTTCACCGTGGAGCCCGGCATTTACATCCGCGAAGAAGGCCTGGGCATCCGCCTGGAAAATAACCTCCTCATCGGTAGCGATCGCAACACCGACCTCATGGCCAGCATCCCCATTGAGGCCGATGAAATCGAGGACCTTATGGCGACGCGTTGATGTTTCACGCCACCTCAGCGTGTAGTGACTGCTCGACTGTCGTGGCCCATCACAAAAAAGCCGGGAGGAGAAATCTCCCCCCGGCTTTCAAGATGTTTTGGAAGGATTAAACCTTGCCGAAGATGGTGTTGCCCGTGCTTAGCAGGTCGTCGCAGGCTTCCTTCATGCGTTCGCAGAGGCCCTGTTCACCCTTCTTGAGGTAACCGCGGGGATCGTAGGCTTTTTTGTCGCCCACTTCGCCATCAATCTTCAGCACGCCATCATAGTTCTTCATGATGTGGCCTACGATGGGGCGGGTGAAGGCATACTGGGTGTCCGTATCAATGTTCATCTTGATGACGCCATAGCCCAAAGTCTCGCGGATTTCTTCCAGCGGGGTGCCGCTGCCGCCGTGGAAAACGAGGTCCATCTCGGCCTTCTCGCCGTATTTGCCGATGACGGCAGCCTGGCCATCCTTGAGAATGGTGGGCTTCAGCTTCACCGCACCTGGCTTGTAGGCACCGTGGACATTGCCAAAGGTGGCGGCGAACATGAAGCGCCCCACGCCATTGAGCGTCTCATACACGGTCAGCATGTCTTCGGGGGTGGTGTAGAGCTTGTCATTGGCCACACCGGAGGTGTCGTGACCGTCTTCTTCACCACCGACCACACCCGCTTCGATCTCGAGGATGATGTCCAGTTCTGCACACTGCTGGAGCAGTTCCTTGGAGATGCGCATGTTCTCTTCCAGAGGCAGCTCGGAACCATCGAACATGTGGCTGTTGAAAAGGTTGCCCTTGCCAGCATCGCGACGGGCCTTGGTAGCGGCCAAGAGTGGCTTCAGGAATTTCTCGACGTTCTTCGGATGGCAATGATCCGTGTGGAGGGCAATAAGGACATCATACTTCTCGGCCAGGATGTGCACGGCCTCAGCCAGCACGATGGCCCCCAGGGCCATGTCTTTCACCGCAGTGCCGGATGCGAACTCACCGCCACCCGTGGAAACCTGGATGATGCCGTCCGACTTCGATTCGGCAAAGGCCTTCAGCGCACCGTTGATGGTGGGCAGGGAGGTCACATTGATGGCCGGGTAGGCGTAACCGCCTTTCTGGGCGGCATCGAGCATGGCACGGTATTGGGCAGGTGTAGCGACGGGCATTTCGAGGTGTGTTGTGGGTTTAGCAGTCTCGAAGGGAGCAAGAATGATGCCCGGCGCAAGCTTGGGTTACCGCAGATAGTCTCCCCACTTCCCCTACCCTGGGTCTCACTATAAAAAAAAGGCCACCTGCCGGAGCAGGTGGCCTCTTTTCAGCACTGACTTATTGCAGCGGCTCGAAAACGAAGCGGCCGGAATAGAACGGCGAGGTTTTGTCCGTGGTGCCAGCAGCCTGGTTAGGCAACTGTGGCAGCAGGAAGTAACCCACCCCGATCAGCTGACCTTCCTCACGGATGATCACGCCCTGGAATTTCACGGCACGGGTGATGAAATCAGGCTTCAGCGGGAAGCGAGGGTTGAAATCCTTCGTGGTGAAGGAACCACTGAGAAGCCCTGTCTTAGGCACCGCCGTCATGGCTGTTTTGGTGACATTAGCCGCCACATTTTCCTTCAAGATGGTCACTTTACTGCCCTTGATGACCGCAACATTCACGTCGGGGTTCATGGAAACATAGTTCTGACCAAAGGAGGTGTAGGCGTAGTTCAAGTCACCGCCGTTGAAGAAGTCAATGGAGGCATTGTTTACCGGCACCAGAGGTTCTGGGATATCCAGCACCACCTTGCCAGCGGCAGGAGCATCGTAACGCCCGCCGATCGCAACGATCGGCACTGGAGTGCTGACGGGAGCACTGGCGACGCCGAATCCTGCGCGGAAGGTACGATCCGTCACCTTCGTGCTGGCTGGGCGCACCCAGGTCGCTGAACCATCCAGGGTATTGTTTGAGTTCAGCAGATCGGTATCGTCCTTGTCGTCAATGCGGAACTGACCGAGCACGGAGCCGCCGGGCTTCAGGGCTTTATACTGGTATTGGAACACAGCGAGCTCACCGTCTGGACCCACAAAGGTCGCATTGGTGAAGGCTTCACCATCCGCCATTTTGCCGACCATGCTCAGCTTGCCATCGGCTGCGACGGTGAAGGCGGCGTAGCCTGCCCCCAGAGGAACTGTGGCGGAGCCGTTTTCATTCATCAGCGGGCTGTCATCACTGAGGCCAAGCGCCATCGTGTAGTAACCTGTGTAGGTCGAGGCAGGCACCGTTTTGCTGAAGATCTGGCGCCAGCCATCAAAGCCCACCGTGCTGGAGCCATCGGTGATGGTACCTTCTGTGATGGTGTTGTTGGCAGGGTCCAGCACAAAGTCCAGACGCAGTGGATCCGGCAGCGGATTGCCCGTGCGCTTGATAAAGACAGAGCCCGTGGGCGCAGCGCCATTCACATTCAGCGGCCCGCTGAAGCTGTAAGTCGTCGCACCCAGGATCAGCTTACCCGTGTAGGTCGCCTTGGTCGTCACCGTGAGTTCCACACGGCCACCCAAGCCTGCACCCAGGACGGGGTGACGATCCACCAAACCGACCCAGGCACCTGGGATGGTCAGCATCAGATCATTGACAACGATCGTGCCCGTCGCAGTCACCTTGCCGATCTTATTCGCCAATGTAACGACGACATTGTAGCCACCCACTTTCGTTGCCGTAGGCTTGCCCGTGATACGGCCAGAAATCGGATCAATCTTCAGGCCTGGAGGCAGACCTGTTGCGGTGATCTTGTCTGGAGATTTGGCTTCGTCCGCACGATTCACAGGCACCGTAAAGTCGTAGTCGCGACCGATGAGACCCGTATCAAAGTTAATGGTCGTTGCACCACCGACGAACTGAGGCGCTTCGGTAAACACACGCAGATCGTACTCACTGCCGATGACTGGAGGACCGACCGGACCAGAGATTTCACAACGGTAGATGTCACTGTCAGCGACAGCCGCCTTCGCGATCTTCATGACGCGAGTTTCGATGCCCGTCGTTCCCGCTGGGAAGGTAAGCACCTCATACTCTTCAGGGCCCATTTCGTCATCTTCCGTGCCTTCGACTTCATCTGGACCTGGGCCGATTACGACCGTGCGAGTGGAGTAACGCTTCCATTTGTAGGTAAGCGGGGTCTTAGGCCCAGCACCCACCAGGGCGGTGAAGGTGGCTGGTGCTCCCACTCCCACTGGCAGGTAGCGGCTGCCACTGTCCACCACGACCACTTCGGCCGGGGTCAGCGGTGCGATGGCATTGCTGGTCTTACCGACCGAGTTGGACACTTCTACGATGTAAGTGCCACCCTGTGCGACGGTCGAAACGGCTGTCGAGATATCGGCCGAGGTCGCGTTCGCGACGACCACATTGTTTCTCTTCCAGGCGTAACGCAGGACTGGGCGTCCACGTGCGATGACTTTCAGATCCAAGGGCTGTCCAGCCAGCACGGTCTGGGAACGTGGTGCCGTGCGGATCTCAGGCTGTGGAGCCTGCAAGGTAAGCTGCACCGGAGTGCTAGTCGCCGTGCTGGCCACCGAACCGCCCACTGTCGAGGTGATCGTCACCGTGTAATTCCCTTCGGAGATCAACTGCGCATTTGGAAGGGTCAGGAAGGACCGCGTTTCATTGGGGATGTTAAACCCATTGCGCTTCCACTGGTAAGTCAGGGTACCGCCACCCAGGTGAGTCACATCAAAGCGGATGTCCTGGCCCACATAGGTATCGGCAGGAGACACGGTGACCACCACATTGGAGATTGGGTCCACCACATCCAGGAAGGCCTCTGCACTGGTGTCACTGCCAGCGATGTTGGTGACGACTACGTAGTAGTAGCCTTCGTCTTCTTCATCGATATTGGTCAGAGCAAGAGATTCCGAATTCGCGCCTTCGATCGCTACATCATCTTTGTACCATTGGTAATCAAAACCAGGCTGGCCATTCGGTTTGGTCGCTTCACCGGAAACGGTTACGGAGAAGGTGCGGCTACCGCCTGGGGCCACAGGAGCGACGACATTGTTAAAGGTGATATCCGGCACGTCTTCCACCATCACGGTGATAAGGTTATTCACCGAAGAGAGTGTGGTGCCACCTTCATTGGTCACTGCCAGACGGTAAACACCCTTGCTATTGAAGCTAGCTGGGAATGTAAACGTCGGAGAGGTCGATCCAGGAGCATTCACAGGCAGGCCATTGAGCAACCACTGATAACGCAGGTTCTCTGGAGCCCCGTCCGTGGTTGCCAGAGCACTCAAGGTGACCAGGGTGCCAGGTGCCAACTTCACCGTTTGGCTCTGGTTGGTCTGTGGCTGCTGCGTGATGATCGGAGGTGAGATGGACTGCACAGCGGTGTCAGACTCCACCACCATCACAATGCCGTAGTCATTGAAGAGGCTGACGTCCCAGAGAAGGTTACCCCCCAAGGCAAACAAAATGAGGTCCAGGCCTAAAAGCTCGGATTCACCACCCGAACGAAGGACGGGTCCGACATTGATATCGCCCACATAACCTGCCCCTTTAAAGAGACGGAAGACATCGCCAGCTTTTGGCGTATAACCATCATTCTGGACGGTGATCTTCATGCCTGGAGCCCAATTGATGCTTCCCGTAGCTGTGAGCATGTCGTGCTGGGCGGTGGTGACCAAGTTGTTAAGTGCGCTGGAGAACTGGTCTGTCACCACGTTGTCGCGCCAGAAACCATAGTTGGTGTCTGTAGCGGTGAGAGCGCCAGGGTTGTTGTAGGTGGCATTGCGCAGTTGGAAGAGCGCATTCGAGCCGCTGGCGAAGATGGCGTCACCACTCACAGCCAGAGTACCAATGGTGTTACCACCCATGTCACCCGCTTTCAACGTGCCGCCAGCAGCCACGGTCAGTTTGCCCTGGATGATCCCGGTTCCGGCGATGGTGCCGCCATTGAGGACCTGTGTCATGAGGGTCAGTGCATTGCCTGCAGTCGGGCTGGTGCCCGTATCGCCGATGCCATTGCGGCCCACCTGGAGAATACCGGCCTGGACGGTCGTGGTGCCAGAGTAGTCATTGTCCAAGCTCAGGGTAGCCCAGCCATTGCCTGCTTTGGTGATGCTGAGAGCCGCACTCTTCTGCTGAGTATTTGCCCCTGGAGCAAAGAAGAGGCTATTCAGCGTGCCGTCACGAATGAAGGCATCCCACGAGGCTTCATAACTCACTGGTGTGGTCTGGCTGATGGTGAGGGTAGCCGCCGTAGCAGAGGCGTTTTCGATGATTTCAGAGCTGCCCACGCTTGTGGTGGAGGCCGTGCCGACATCACCATAGAAGGCTCCCACACCACCCTGGGTGGTGAGGTTACCGATCGTCACATTCTGCCCACCTGCCTGGAGAATGCTATTGAAGCTCATCGTGACATCATTCGCAGCCGTCAGCGCTTTCTGATTGCCGAAGCGGAGGATGGCCGTGTTGTCGTGGTTATAAGAGGCATTGGTACCGATGGTGATATCACCCGTCCACGCGCTGTTGTCGCCATTCAGCACAGCGTAACCGTAACCACGAACGAGGTTTGGGGAGCCATTGAGACCGCCATCGGCGTCATCCGTCTGGATCACCAAGTTACCGCTGGTGGTCGTACCGTCACGGAAGTTACCGTTGAAGTTCACATAAGACTGCTCGCCCCCGGTGGCGTTGTTGGTATCACGGATCAGCAGGATGAGGCTGTCATTCAGGGTGATGTCCCCATTGTAGCTGACCAAGTTACCGTTGGCGATGCCATCAATGCCGAGGCGCTTGGTCTGAGCCGGGTTGTAAACGACATCAATGTCATGGTTGATGTCGAACTCCCACCCTTGGTTATTTGTGTCAGGGCTAAGGATAAGCAACTCCGCTGTGCCTTGGCGATCAGTGGAGCCCAGCGTGATGGTCTTGCCAGAGGCATAACCACGGCCCAGGACATCTGCTTGGTTCGCTGCATAAACGAGGCCCTGCTTGATGACGAGATTTCCGGTCCAGTCAGGAACGTTGGCACGGAACTCAAGGCGGCCCTGACCATCTTTGACGATATCGCCAGATCCGGTAAGATAACCCGAGCCGTTGTTCAAGCGAAGGACTGAGCTTGGTACCACGTCAAAGGTAGTAGTTCCTTTGACATCAAGGACACCATTCAAATTCAGCGGGCGGCGAACGCCCAGGTTGAACTGGCTTGAATTCAGGGTCGCGGCGATAGGAGCGTTGATGTCCAGCAGGCCACCGTAGGTGAAGGTGTTATTTCCTTCGAAGGTGAAGAACTCATCAATGTTCCAGTCCCCACCGTTGTTGCCGTTCCCAAGGAAGGCCTGAAGGTTGGCTCCAGAACGTAGGATGGTGCCATCTGCCCAGGAACGGTTGGATCCCAGCACGGTCGTAGTGCCAGTTCCAGCATTGCCCGTGTCGGCCATGACGACGAGGCTGCCTTCACGCACATCCATCAGACCCTGGAACGTCGCATTGTTGCCCAGCAAGGTGAGCGAGCCTGCGCCCATTTTGATCAAGTCACCCCGGAAGATTTCCTGAGAGATAAGGGCACCTTGGGTGCTGGCCAGTTCATGGCCGATCACAAGATTGCCATACGAATTCACCACATCAATCACACCACCGCCGCCATGGAGAGCGACTCCCCGATTATCCAGAGAACCAATGCCGCCCGTCCAGCGCAAGGAACCTCCATTGAGAACTAGGCGGCTGTTCGTCAGGCTAGAAGGGTTCACACCCAGAGCTGAAGTATCGGAGATTTCGAGCACCGCCCCGTTCACGTAGGTAGAGCCGCGATAAGTGTTGTTACCCGTCAGCTTAACAACACCGGTCGTGCCAAACTGGCCAGGTGCCGTAGTGGCAGGACCAGCGATGGTCAGGTTGGTCGTGCTGCTTGGCGTAGCCTCAGAGATCGTAGAACCGATATTCAAGGTGCCTTTGCCATACTGGTGAAGAATGATTTCCGGAGTAGCAGTGTTAAGTGCCACCGAAGCATTCGTCGCCGTGGCATTCGCGGAAAGGGTGATGGAGTTGCCAATGATGGCTGTGATGAAGGTACCCGCAGGGATGCCGGAACCGGTAACTGGCATGCCCACCGTCAGATTCGCCGTCGAAGACACATTGGTGATCACGTTGCTATTTACCGTGGTGCCACCGGTGTAGTTGGCATTGAAGGCATTGATGGAGCCGCCATTGATCGTCTTGTTCGAAGACCCAGTATTGCTGCTGACGAGGATACCCCCGGCGATGCCGTCGCCAGACAGAGTCAAGGCCTGCCCGCCCCCGATGGTGACCAGGCTATCTGCAGCCGTATCGAAACGGACGGTGTTGAGGATCTTGGTACCCGTCAGGGCACCAAAGAAGCCAGCAGCGCCATTTTCAGAAACATCCATCCCTGTCTGCCAGGCGCTCACATCATTCAGGTATTCACCCGCCACACGATTGATGGCCTTCACGCGGTTGCCCGCGCCGGAATCTGCCATGGCAAAATCAAGAGCCTCACGCGCCGTGTTGCCGTAGGTGGCCCAGGAGATGATCCGGTTACGCACCGCTGCGTTGGCAAAGTTATTGAAGTTCAGGTTGATGATCCCGTTGCCATTGCCGGTGATGGCTTCCACGAAGTTCAACGTGGAGCCCACATCGCGCGTCAAGTTAGAGCGGTTGTTGTTCGCATTGGTATTGCCGACGTTCACCGTCATCACACGTGTGCCACGGCCTTCAGCGATGAGTTCGGTGCTACCCGGACGAAGTTGCAGGGTGTTATCCGCACCGCTGTTCGAGGCATAACCGATGGTGGTAGCGGCTGCGAGATTCGACTGCGCGTGTACCACCCCACCGCTAAAGCGGGCGTTCAGGGTGCCAACGCGAGCGACGTTTTGACCGCTGTGATCCAGAACCAACGTTCCCCCAGCGATTTCGAAGCTGGAGTCTGATGCCGTGGCATTCGTGGAGTTCTGCAGCACCACGGTACCGCGGCCCACTTTCAAGAAGCTCAGGTTATCAGGGAAAGTTCCAGGGTTACCCGTCAGGCGCTGATCAAAGACCACAGTGCCTCCGGCTGCGGAGTAGAGACGGAGAGCAATGCTACCGATGGATAAGTTACCCGTGGCAGTAGAGCTACCGTAACGCACTTCACCCGACTCGTTAAGTCCACCCACCCACTTCAGGCCCGAGCCCGTGGCAGTCCAAGATGCCATGTTAAAGACCTGACCAGGTTTAGTTAGGAACAATGAGCTGGTGCCGTTGTTTGCCGTGGTGCCAAGAACAAAACCCTGCTGGGTAGTGCCACCATTTACCGCGAAGGTAGTGGTGTTTGAATCTGCATTCGGGATCTTGGAAATCGCGGAATTCGTATAGAAACCCGAGCCATCCAGAGTTGGATCAGCAGGGTCATAATTCACCAGGACGTTGCCCTGGATCACCGTCAGACGACCTGCAGCATTGTACTGCTTGTCCATGACAAAGTTCGAATCCCCTGCGCCGGAGAAATTGACCCGGAGCACCTCATTCTCGTTCGTGCGGGTGCCCGCCACGGTGGGCAGAGTCGAGATGCGATCTGCAATGGGTAGAGCATTGCCGTTAGCATCTCCCCGGTCTCCAAACTGGCCACGGAAGTGATACACGTTGTTACCCGCCGCTTCAAATTGGACGATACGAGAATCAATGGCTAGCACATCGTTGGTGACGGCCGTCGCACCGCCGTAAATGTTACCGTTGATAATCGCAGTCGCAGCATTGTCTGTGCGGACGAGGGGGGTGAAGAGCACCTGCCCAGCAGCATCCACGTTATCAATGATCAAGTTGGAGTACCAATTGGTAAGATCATTGTCCACACGCATTACATACTGGTTCGCCTGCAGAGCCTTCACGAGGAAGTTTTCATAGGCTGTCGGGGTACCCACCTGGATGCCACCACCGGAGTTCAGGGTGCCGATGCCTTCAATGACCACACCATTGCCAGCACCACCTGCGCCCAGGGCCTGACGCCCGCTGCGGAGGAAAAGGCTACCATTGCTGACAGTGGTAATGCCAGAGTAGGTATTGCGTCCATCCAGCACTACCTGAGCAATACCGGTCTTTAACAATCCACCCGAACCGGCAATGCCAGAGCGGATTTCCAAGTTACCTGTGGCTACCACACCATCGGTCGAACGAATGATGGCGTTCTGATTATTGATAATCGCTTCGCGATTGCCGAAGTTCAGCGTACCACCGGCGATCAACGTGTGAGTGCCGTTGTTCTGGTTGTTACCCGTGGTGAAATAACCACTGCTGATCATGCCAGAGTTGATGTTCAGCGTGCCATCCACATAGAGTTGGAGGACGTGTGCATCAATCACGCTGGTCAAAGTGGTGCGGTCATTGATGGGGGTGCCCGTCAGGCCATCGCCATTGTTGTCAGCCAGAGGGCCAAAACGCAGAGAGTTGATGGAGGTATTATCCCGGACGATGGCAAAGGCATCGCTCAGATTCACGTTCTGGTTCAGAGAGCCATTCGGCGTATTGTCCAGAAGACCGTTGGTCGGGGTGTAATACTCAGAGTCATCCAGAGGACGCAGGATCTTCGTGACCGAGTCATAAGTCATGAAGTGGGAAGCGGTGATGAACTGCTGGTTGCGACCCTGGTTATAGTAATCCGAAGCGCTGGCGTTGTTGTAACCGAACTGACGAACGTCGCTCAGGTATTGATGAGGCATGATGCCACCTAGAAGACCGATGACGACGTTTTTATCTGTTACAGAGGCGGTGCTGCTATTGCTGTCACCGGACTGTGCCAAGGTGCCCAGAGTGTTGAGCGTAATACGCACACTTTCAGGTCCGGTCGTCGTGCCAAACTTAGAGGTTGAGTCCAGGTTATTGAACTGCAAGACAGCTCCAGAGCTACGTGTGATCTCGCCAATCGTGAGATTGATCGCGGTATTGGCCCCATCCGTAGGCATGATGTCAAAGATGTTGGAGCCAGAACGCACGTTGATCTTCGCGCCATCAAGAGTGGCCAAAGATTCGGAGTTGTTGCTGGTGCCACCGATGAGCTTCAGCCAGCCGTGGTCGAAGTTGATGCTGGCTGAGTTGTTGATACGGTCGTTGTTATTACCACCTACGACACCCGCACCACTGCTGGCATCCAGGCGGTTGGTATTGTCCAGGGTGATCAAACCACGACGCTGAAGATTGATGTTCTGAGTGCCAGAGAGGCGGCCATTGGAACCAGAAAGCGTGACGCCCCATTCAGCCCAGGCTTCAGCATCCCCGAGGGTCTGGTAGTCCACACCGTTGATGTTTTGAAGGTTATCCTGCCAAGCCACCGCTGCGGTGATGAAACGCAGAACGTTGACATTGCCAGAGAAGGTGTTGTTAGCCGTCAAACGAAGTTCGCGAGCACCCGTTTTGGTGAACCCACCCGTGCCCACGAGGGGGCCATTGATGACGAGTTTGGACTGGATGGTACCCGTCAGGTTCCCTTGCTCTCCGAGAGTCTGCTGAATGGCACTTGCATCAATGTGGAACACGTTGCGGTCCGCATCTCCCTTCAGGGTGATGGTGCCCGTGAGGTAGGTGCGAGGGTTCGGGATGGTGGCATCGTTCCCCATGTCAATGTAGTTGACGCCCAAATTGGTTTTGGCTAGCTCACCATCCAGGGTGATGTTCACACTGTGGCTCGTGTTCCAGTTACGGTAGAAATTCAACCGAGCGCCCACATTCGGACCCACGCCCAGGGAAGAGTTGGTGTGGTCAGCCAAAGTAGCGCCGCCGTAACCAACCGTGATGCCGTTCGTCACGTTGCTGGTGGTGAGACCATTGAAGTTTGCATTCGAGCCGGCTTCCTGCTCGATACGGAAAGTGCCTTCACGGACATTGATAGAGTTAAGTGCGCTGGTGAAGTTTGGGTCGCGGAAGGTCACGCCGACGCCGTTGGCATCATTGGCCGTAGAACTTCCCAAAATGACCAAGTCAGCATTTTTACCGTCAATCACCGACTGAGTGCGAGTGAGGTTGCCAGCAAAGTTAGAACCAACGTTCTCATTGGTATCAAACGGAGCCACCACCAAGCGGGAACTATTCACAAAACCGCCGCCACTCAAGGTGGTATTGCCATCGAAAACCACCGAGGAAACCACTCCAAGACCACTGGTGTTTTTCAAAGCACCAAGGTTATTGAAACCAGCTCCATTCACACGGATGACTTCACGCGTGAGGGATGGATCGTCAGCAAAGTTCAAGGCCTGGCCACGAAGGTCAAGAGAGGCACCTGACTGCACGATGGTTTCATTACCCACGCCCGTAGCCCCGAGCGCACGAGCATTGCCCAGGCGCACCTCACCACCGGCGATGATGACCTGACCGAGCAAAGCCGGATTGGTATTTGGAACGCTGGTACCCGGTGTCGTTCCAGGGAGGAGATCCTGCATCTGGTTTGCACTCAGGTTCAGGATCCCATTACCCGTCTTGGTAAAGCCATTGCTACCACGAATGAGACCCGTAAGGGTCAGCGCCTGACTGGTGCCCACATTCACAGCCAGACCTGCGGTGGTGGTATTTTGCAGAGTCAGGATGCCCGAAATCGTCGCACTGGAATTGGTTGCGCCATTGTTTGTGACGGTGAACAAAGCACCTTCTTTAAAGGTGATACGCTCGGCAAAACTCTGGTTGGAACCGTTGATATCGAGACGACCGCCAGATTCGATGGTGGTAATGCCGCGAAGGTTTCCAAGTGCGTTGTTGTTACCGCGGATCCGCAGGACACCGCCCTGAACAAGGATGTCTCCCACCCAGTTGCCGTTGTCAGCACTGAGATTCAGGATGGATTGATTGGTCGCAGCCAAATGCAGGGTGCCGCCACCGCTCATGGTTCCGAGTGCGAACTCAAGATTGGAATTCGCCACATTCAGGCGCAGCGTCGCCCCATCAGCCATGCTGAGAGCATTGTTACCGCCACCTAAGCGGGCTGCGCTCGTTGCAGCAGTGCCGTCGCCCACTTGAACGATCCCCTGCTGGATGTTGACACGGCCAGTGTAGCTATTAGCAGCATTCAGAACCAGTGTTCCCGTGCCAGTCTTAGTCAGAGCTTGGGCGTTGGTGTTGTTAGCGATGACTGCATTGATGGTCAGAAGACCAGATCCGTAATGGTGGATGATGGTATCCAAACCCGCAGTGTTGCCAGAGCGACGGAGGCTGCCAGCGCTACCATCAATGACGATGTTGTCCGTGATGTTTTTAGTGACCAGAATGCCCCCTGTTTCCAGAGAAAGAATGCCAGCCAAGTTCAGGGTGGTGGTGCCGCCATTGTTCGTATTGAAACGAAGGGTGTGCGTGGTGGCATTGGCCGCTGCATTGACAGAGGCACTGGTGATGTCCGTATTCGCATTCGCAGCAAAGGTATTGGCGCTGTAGCTCGCCAGAGCATTGATGAGAATGTTTGTGCCGGACGCAGCGGACACAGCCCAGTTGGTGCGATCAATCGTAGCGTAAGCACCGCTCAGGGTGTTGGTGCCGGTATTTGCCAAGATGCCACCACTGGAGTTCACCGTGCTGGTCGTAGCGATACCCGCCGCGCTGAAATCAATGGTACCAAATTCGTTGATATTGTTAGCAGCAGCGCGGGTGATGAGGCCCATCTGAAGGACGGAGGTGCCACCATTGCGGATGACACGGTTCGCCCCATTGTTCAGAGTGGTAGCTGCGACAATTTCCGTATGGCTACCGCCCGAAAGAACCAAAGTACCGCCTGCGAAAGCGGGCTGGTAGGTCTGCCCGCCCACATCATTGTCAGCACCAAGACCAGTAGTGATGCCAGCACTTCCACTGGCACCCGAGAAGCCTAGCTCCAGGTTGCTGCCGCTCGCATCTGCCAGCTTGCTGCTGTTTGTGCCGCCTGCTGTGGTGTCATAGTTCAGGATCAGGGTGCCACCAGCGACGTTGGTGGTGCCGGTGAAGGTATTGTTTCCGCTGAACATCAGAGTTCCACGGTCAAACTTAATGAGGCGGGAAGTGCCGACAGAACCTGTGATGGCGCTGGTGATATTGAGAGTTGCACCTTCGTTCACCCCAACACGGAAATTGGCGTTGGAGCCGCCGAGGGCCATGGCGCCATTCCAGGTATTGATGCCAGAGGCTGCCACCAGAGTGCCGTCACTGACGGTATTGGTCAGGCCCTGAGTAATGGTCAATCCACCGCGGAGCTGCAAACCTGTGCCTGCACCACCCGCCAGGGAGATGGCCCCGGTGCCGAGTGCTGCAGAATTGGTGATGGCCAAGGTGCCGCCACTGATGGTGGTGGTGCCTGTGTAGGTGTTGGCATTGGTAAGGACCCACATACCACCGTCCACCTTGCTGAGGGAAGTAATGCCGGTGCCATTGTTGGAGAGCAAAGGCGCAAACGTATTATCGGAAACCGTGCCGCCGCGCAGAGTCAGTGTCTGGTTGGTATTGGAGGTGACGAAAGCGATAGCTCCTGGATTTGTGAAGCTCATGGCAGGTGCGAAGTCGCCAAACACCTGGCCATCTCCCCAGATAGCCCCAGCACCAGCGCCTGCCCCCAGGGTGAAGAGGCGATCGGTGGATTGATTGTTCGAGCCCAACCAGCGCAGACCACCACCACCAGTGCCGTTATCCAGCACTAAGTTTGATGCAGAGCTGGATGCCGCGCCAATCCCACTCGCCTGACCGCCATTGGCCAAGAAGAAGATGTTGATGCGGTTGCTTACCTGGTTGGTCACATTGTTGATGATGCGAGTCGGCCCGGCATAGGTGTTCAGGTTCGTGAAGGTCGTGTCTCGGGCATTGCCATCGTTGTTGGTGCGAACAAATCCACCGTTGCCGGTGACCTGTCCGTTGTAGGTCTGCGTGGCGTTGCGCACGGTCAGCAATTGGCCAGCGGCGATGTCCACCGTGGTGCCGACATTCCCCTGCAAACCACCGATGGTTTCTGACTGAAGTACACGCACAGTCGCGCCGCCTACGGAGGAGCCATCAGAACCAGCATTGCTGAGGTTGATAATGCCGTTGTCAAACACAGCCAATCCACCTGAAAGTTCGAGGACCCCACGTGCAACGGTGGTAGTGCCTTCATAAGTATTGGCCCCTGCCAGTCTCCAGGTTCCAGGGCCTTCCTTCAAGATCCCCACCGTGTTACCACCCGTCGTCAGAGTGTCTGAAATGACGCCATTGATGGTGTTGGTTCCAGTGTTGGTGCCATCCAAGATCCAGTTACGGTTACCGCTGTCTCCAGCAGTGAAGGTCCCATTAAAGACAAGCACTTTGTTGCCATTGTTGACCAACTCACCATTCCCAGGGTTGGTGGTGCTGTTATAGGGCTGCACAAACCTGATGTTAGTCCCAAAAGTAGCGGTGCCAACATTCGGGTCATTGAAGACGATGCTGCCCGTGGATCCCAATCCTGAAGCTGCGCCTAAGTTATCACCCCCACCAAAAACATCGAACTTACGACCATCGAAGTTACCCGTTCCAAGAGAGATGACACGAGTGGTGGTCATGTCACCGAACACGCTGCTAGCGGCATTTCCAGAACCAAGATTTCCGGCAAGCTCCAAGACGCCGAGATCCACAGTCACGTTGCCACTGAAGTTATTAGCAGCATTGGTCAAGATCCAGCGGCCAAGGCCGTTCATGTCGGTGTTACCAGCAGCTTGGTTGACCACCAGGGAAATAACGTTGCTGCTTTCGTCAATCATACCGTTGACGGTGTTGCCAATGGTTTGGCCTTGAAGATGCAGAGTCTTGTTTCCTGGGCTGGTGATGCTGATAGGCCCATCCAAGATAAGGGCTCCTTTTCCGCTGCCAGCAATGCGGACCACACTGGCACCACCGCTCAAGTTGATGCCGCGATCTGTAGATTCGCCAGGCCCCATGTATTCCAGACGGGTTTCACCGGTGCCACCTGCAACGCCTAGATTGACATTGTAATTTGTGCCCAAAGAACCTGCTGTGCCTGTGGCGGGAAGGCTATTGATACGAACTGTGGTCTGCTGGTTCGTGCTGCCGATGTTGGCTGCCGTCGAAAGGTCATTGGTGCCGAAAAGCCCCAACCAAGCAGCGCCACCATTGGCAGTGAGATTGAGCGTACCATCTCCGGTGAAGTTACCATAGCTTCCCATTGCCACCGCATCATCCAGAGTGAGCGCGGCACCATTGTTCAACCGCACGGTTGATCCACTCAGTAACCCCAAAGCTCCTGTGATTTCATCGTAATTAAACTGGAGTTCCGCGCCACGGGCCAAGTAGAAGTCATTGTCGTCATTGAGTCCCAAGCCTAAGGTCTGTCCAACAGCAGGGGCATTGTCCACAATGACGGTGCCAGAGCGGATGAAGTTAGAGGAGTTAAAGGTATTGATCCCTTTGAGGGTGATGGTGCCAGCACTTCTAAAAGTGTAGTTACCACCACCGCTGATGACACCCCACAGATCTTGGCTGTGAGCGGCGTTAGAATTGGCAAAAACCATGAAGCCGTTGTTCACGATGTTCAGGGCATTGGTTTCTCCATCGTTGATGACGCCCGCGACGGTCATTTTACCACCACCTTCCGTTTGCAAGAATGCACGCTGGGTGCCGATGCCGTGCGGGCCAGCGGTGATGCTGCCTTTCAACTCAATGGAACCGAGGCTGAAACGGTTGAACCCTGCGGCGCGAGGCGTGGCCCCTTCCAAAAATGGATTGATGGTGATGTTATTGGCGATCTGGACGCTTTTCAGCAAGTGATAACGCAACCAGCTGTCGCCACCGTTTCCGGCCTGGATCGTGACACTGCCAGTGCCGATGGACCCCGTGTAAGTATCCATCCCCACACGAAGGTTTGCTACGCTGTTGAGCACCCCCACCACACCGTTCCCACCCACGGTCGTGGTGCCTGTATAATCATTATCCTGGGTCAAAAAGACCGTGTTACGTGCCTGCGTGTAATTCCCGGAGCCAGTGATTTTAGTGCCAAAGACAAGCTGGGAGTTGTTGGTATTTGTGATGACTCCGCTGCTGGCGGCATTGGTGGTGATGACACCACGCCCAACCCAACCTGGAGTGTTGTTGCCAACCTGAAGAGAAGTATTGGCATTCACATTGACGTTGCCGATCTGGTTATTGGCATTCGTCAAAATGACTTTGCCTCCCGTTGAACCATTGCCAGAAATCGTCAATGTGCTGCCGGGGTATGCGGTCACAAGACCTGCGAGGACGAGATCTGAGTTCGAGTCTGGAGCCACCAGAGTGCTGGAGGAAGTGAGAGTCAGAGAACCCGAAAGAGTGGATGCCCCGATGGCTGAGGAGAGGGTGCCGCCTTCTAGAACAACAGATTCCGGGCTATTGATACCACGAAGTTCTAGAATACCGCTCGGCGCCACGCTGGTCAGACCTGAGGTGGAACCCAAGGCGCGATCTGAGCCAACCGAGAGTTTACCTCCAAGGACCTGAGTCGGCCCCGTGTAAGTGCTGTTTGAGCCTCTAAGGATGACCGTGCCGGTGTTCATTTTACGCAGGGCCCCCGTTCCGATGATGTCATTGATCACTTCATAGGTGTCATTGGCTCCAGCACGATTGAAGGAGAGGTATCCAAAGTTTTGGATGGCAAAACTGCCGCTGATGTTTCCAAGCGAACCCTGCCCCCCACCCTCAGCGGAGGCCAACTCCAAAACCCCAGCCAGGATGCTGGTTTGGCCGCTGTATGAGTTGGGCTGAGTCAAAATCAAAGTCCCCTGACCAACCTTGGTGAGGCGAGTGGCCTGAACGTTATCCACAATCGGCGCATTGATAGTGAAAGTGCCGCGAGTGTTGTGCTGGTGAACGATCAGTTCACGGCGGACACGGAAACCGCTGTCGCCACCCGTGATGGATGCACTGGCCTCTAGCCCTGTGATGCTCACATTGTTAGGTCCTACATTCGGAGTGATAAGGATACCACCGGACTGAATGCGGGTGGCGGCAGTACCACTCTCCCCACCGATGAAAAGATCTACCAATGCAGGCGCGTTGAAACGCAAGGAACCAATGGTGCCTGCCACAGCGAACTCCGCATTCGCAAGGTTGACATCCATGTTGTTATTATTCGCTAAAGCAAAGTCCGTCGTATAGGCGGTGTAACCATTGATAGGCACATTGGCACCATTAGGCTTGGCCCAGGTAACGACAGGGTTGCCATTGGCATCCACCGCATGATAGGTGGCATAACCTCCCAAAATACCATTTTGGGCTGTCACTGAGGTGGAAGCCGAAGCTCCGCGAATTTGGAGAACCCCACCACCGGAGCCAGGGTTAATTCCACTCGGGAGGGTAAGCGTATCACGGTTGATGGCGTTCAACTGCAATCTTGCCGCAGGAGCATTTAACTGAGTCGAAATGGAAGTGACACCACTGCCGATGGTCGTAGAAGCGATGGTCTGGCCGGTGCTGCCGCTGAGGAAAATATTTCCGCCATTCAAAACGAGTGCTCCAGGCAGAAGGTCCTGAGCCGTAGTGCCGTAATCAAGGTAAAGCGCCGAATTGGTATTTAAGGTGGTATTGCCCAAGTAGGACTGCGGTGTAGTCAGGCGAATACTTCCTCCAGGAGCCAGGGTGAGGCCACCCAAACCCGTAATATTGCCACTCCAGGCATTTTCTGCTACGCCACCGACTGGCGCTGCGCTGAGTGTCAGTGTGTGACCAGAGGCGATGGTCACAGTGCCATTGCCGGACAACGAGCCGATAACATCTGATTCCCGGGCAAATAACTCGCCCGTGCCAGTCACCGTCACATTGAGCCGATCTCCAAGAGTTCCATCCACACGGTTCAGGGTGACTTTGCCACCAGAGATGTTGAGAGAACCTGTTTGATTAAGGTTATTGTCACCTGTCAAGATCCAGCCGTCTGTGGAACTCACCTGATTTTGAGTGGCCTGAACGTTGATGGTGCCTAAACCGTCAAAAATCCCGCTGAAAGTACCCGACACGCCACCAGGCTGGGTGTTAATGGTGAGGCTGCCCCCACGCATGAAGACTGTGCGTCCACCACCTTCAAAAGAGGTACTGAGGGAGGCGAGAGTTTGAGAAGCTCCATTCAGATCAAACACAACACTGCGATTGGCAGCACCGCCATTGCCAGCCACGAGGTTTAGGGCCGTCGTGGAAGGTAAGCTACCGTAACCACCGGAAGCCAGAGAGCCCACGCCTGAACTGGTCCCGTAAGCACCTAGGCGCAGGGTATTCGTGGTATTTGCAGCAGCAGCCGCTTCCACGGAAGTGAAACCTGAGTAGGTGTTATCACCCAGCAATTCGAGGGTATTTGCTCCCCCTTTCACCAGATTTCCGGTGCCTGTAACGGCACCGCCAAAACGAAAGACGGCATTGGCCGTCGGGCTGTCCAGAGTCAGGTTAGGGATGGACTGATCTGTCGTGATGGCATCCGTTAAACGGACTTCACCACCCGTCGCGCCTAAATAAGCCCCGCCCAAAGCACCCAGGGTGCCGTTGGCGTAAGTCGTGACGGCACCACGGCCACCGCCGACCAGTGAAGTCACTGTTTGTGAGACATTGGCATTGAGCTCAAGATAGGCACCAGGTTTGTTGCTGATGGCCACGCGAGCAGCACTGTTCAGTCCCTCGGTCCCGGTAATGGCTAACCCACCGGATTCCACACGAATGGTTCCACGCATGGATCCCGTGCGGTCACTTTGCCAGGTCAATTTACCATCGCCTTCCTTCACGAAGACGGATGCAGCATCTCCTAAAATGGTGCCTTTGAAGGTGGAGGTTGTATTATTTCCGCCCACAGCCAAAAGAGCGTGAACGTTCGTCCCGGAAAGGTTGATGGTGCTGATATTGGTAGCACTCACCCCACCACCGATAGAACCGATACGTTCATAAATCAAAGCTGCAGCCACGTTGTCAGCAAAGTTCAAGGTGGTCGAATTCGTATCGCTGAAGACTAGAGACGCTTGATCGCCGACGATATCCTGCGTCCAGTTGCGCCCACCTGTGGTGACGCCGCCCACTTGGAGGGTCCCCTCGCTGATGGTCATGGTGCCGCTCAAGGTGTTGTTAGCCGCCAGAACGGTGCGGCCAGTGCCAGCTTTGGTCCAGTTACCCTCGCCCTCAAGGACGCCTGACATCTCACCTGCGGTTCCAAAGGTCAGCAACTGATTGGAGAAATCTGCACCCAAGGTGCGGTTCACCAAAATCTGGTCTCCTGCCAGAATCTGCGTGATGTAAACGCCCGCTGGCAAGCCGGCACCGGTGACGGACATGCCGACGCGAAGATTTGCCGCAGCGTCGATGCTTCCAAGCTGGATGACGCGAGTGTCTGTATCTCCTGCCCCTGAAATGAACACGCTGCCAGAGGCAGACTGAGTGGTGGTCAAAGTCGCACCGGAAGCGACCTTCACCGTGGTGCCAGGGCCACTATTCAGAGAGCCGAGGGACTGAGAGGCATTCACTTCCAGACGTGCATTGAGGCCACTGAGAGTGACAGGGAGCGTGCTGGCAAGGGTGTTACCGCCTGTGCGATCCAAGACCAAAGTACCACGATTGATTTCGAGACCGCCCGTAAAGGTATTCGCACCACTGAGGGTCATGACCCCATTGCCAGTTTTCACCAGGGAACCTGCGCCAGAGATCGCGCCTGCGTAAGTGGTTGAAGTGCCGTTGCCACCCACCGTCAAGCGGCCTGCGCCCAGGTTCACGTTACCACCAGTGCCGCCACCGCCACTGAGGGAGCCGATGGTTTCGGTCTTGCCATTCAAAATGAAATCCACACCGCTCGTATTGGCCAAAGTGAGGGCGGTAAGGTCGGGAAGAACTTCCACCAGAGCTGAGGAGGAAATGATGAGGTCACCGCCATTGACGGTGGTCGAACCATTGTAAGCATTGCCACCAGCCAGCTCCCAATTGTTGGAACCTGCTTTGATGATGTTCCCTTTGCCCGCACCCGTGGTGCCACTCATGCCGATGACGCCTCGGATGATGTTTGTCGCGCCGCCATTGTCAATGAAGGTCAGATTCGTATCAGCGACGCCAGAGGTCATCACCAGACGGCTACCTTCTGCACTGGTGAACGAATTGAAACTCTGGGTAACTCCTGTGGCCAGTTGGAGAGTGGAACCCTGCCCATTGAGGGAGACCGAGGGAGAAGCGTTCAGACTGCCGCCGACTTTCATTTGCAGCATGCCGTTCCCCTGGATTGTGATGGTCGTGGCAGCGGTGAGGTTAGCAGGCTGGAGAATACCGCCAGCCTGAACAGTCACATTCGTCGTCGCTAAACCCGAGGTACTGAGCAAACCTTCGTTGACGGACAGCGGGCCCGTAAAGGTTTGGTTGGTGGTGAAGGTTTGGGTGCCTGCGCCTTCCTTGATGACGCCGCCCGTGCCAGAAATCACACCCGCATAGCTGAGGGCGTCATTTTCCAGGTTCTGCAGAGTGAGCGTGCCCGATCCCAAGGAGACACTGCCCCCCGTGGTGCCGCCGCCTGCGAGGCCGCGAATGGTGTTATTAAAGCCTGCAAGGTCCAAAATGGCCGTGGCCACGTTGGCAAACTGGAAACGTGAATTGGCAGAAAAAGCCCCTGCTTTACCAGCGCGAAGGGTGCCTGCATCAATCAAAGTGCTGCCGAAATAGGTATTGGCAACGGTCGGATTAAGGATCAAAACGCCCGTATTCAGCTTCTGGAGTGTGTGGCGGAGGGCATCTGTGCCTGCGGCACCCGTGATGTTCCCGGTGATGGTGTCCGTGGTAGTGGTGTTCCAGCGCAGACTCCCGGTGTTATCCGCACCTGAGTTGCCGTAGATTTCAATGTTTCCTGCTTTATTGATGGCTCCAGCATTCCCGATGGTGAGACGGCCATTGGCCACGGTGGTGGTGCCAGTGTAAGTGGATGCCGTGCCGCTGAGAACAAGGTCTGAAGCACCTGCTTTCACCAGATTCACCACATCTGCACCGTTGTTTACGATGTTGGAGCTGATGGTCATGGTGTTCTGGGACTGCCAGATGTAAAGGCTATCCGCAGTGCCATTCGCCGTGCCGCCAGCGGTCAAACTACCTCCAGAGATGGTGGTGGCATTGTTATCATTTTTCAGAATACCGCCTGAGGCGATGTTCAGTGTGGTGCCTGCATTTTGGGTGAGGTTGAAGGCACCGGTGTTAAATTTCAGAGAATTGATCGTGCCCGTGGTCGCTGCGGTCACAGCGCCAGTGACGCGCACGTTATCCGTCGCAAGGGGAGCCGTCCAGGCACCCGTGCGGTCCACGTAGGTAGCCAAAGCAGTGATGGTGCTGGCCCCGTTACCGACAGCCCAATCTGTGTTGTTCACCACAGCCCAACCACCGAGGATGCCATTCGTATTAGCTTGGCTGGTCGTCACGAAGCCTGCGGCACCGATGTTCAGCAAGGCAGCAGGGCTGCTACGGGTGATCGCGCCGACATTGAGAGAGGCAGTGGTGCCGCCACGAATAATCTGGTTCAGGCCTGAGCCCAGATTCAAGCCGGTTACGGCCTGTGTGAAGGTGGCGCTACCTTGAACCGTGACTGCTCCGCGATTCAGATTCAGGCTGCTGCCGCTGGCAATGCGGTTGGCAGCGCTGGTATAATCGAGAATCAACGCCGAGTTATTTACGGTGGTGGCTCCCGTGAAGGTGTTGGCTCCGCCGAGGTTCACGGTGCCGCCCAGGCCATTGAGCCCAGGGTTGATGGTCAGGCCCGTGTTAGTACCGGTGATGTTAGATGTCACCTGCAGGGTGCGCCCTTGAGCGACACTCCAAGTCGCGGCGGCTGCACTGTCCAGCGCCAGAGTCAAAACACCCCCTGTGTTGTTGTTAATTACCAAATTCTGGGTGGCGCGAGACATGTCAATGCCTGCGGAACCAATGCGCAGCGTCTGGTTTTGGCTGGCGTTATTTTGGATCGTCAAAGCCCCAGCAGGGTTCCAAATCTGCAACCCCTGAATAGACAAAATGCTGTTGGCAATGCTGGAAACACGGAAGGTGGAAGCAGCCGTGATGTCGTTTTTAAACAACAAAATATCCGAGGCTGTAGGCTCGGCATTGTTCGCATAATGAGCGACTGGCAGCACCACGGTCGGAGACAAAAAGGTGTTTGAGCCACTGTTTGATTTTACCAAAACCTCACCATTGCTCTGCAAGGTCCAGCAAAGGTTGCAGGCGAGCATCAATACCGTCACAGGCAGACGCAAACGATGGCGCATCGTGTGCATCATCTGCTCAGAGATATTGAGCTGCGGATGGGATTTTTTCATATGAGTGGCAGGTAAAGAGTTCAGTTGCTTCCCAAGTGAGACAGCCGGGAAATGCTGACCGGGTTACAACTTTGCGTAAAATTCGTAATTCGTTGAGAACCAGCACCCTGAACAAAGTCTTTGAGACTTAATTCAGCCTCAAAACAGCCCATTTCACGACGTAAATGCCGTGAAGATGACCTGCAAAGGAGGGTTGGAGGCAGGGAAATCACCGATTTTTAGATTATTGACCATGTAATCACAAAGTCATGTCAGTCTCCAAGCACAATCTTTTCACTTCCTCCGAATTCCTCCAAATTGGCCGCTTTAAAGCTACAAAGGAATCTCAGACCTGAACTTTGGGGCTTTCTTTAGCCTGATACAATGGATACCTCGCCTACGAATACAAAAGGGTAAAAGACTGATACAAAATCCTTTAATTTAATAAGCAGACACTCATCAGAATCTTAGCCTTCGGATTTTTTCTTTCGAGGATGAAAATAAGCTGCGCATGGATTATTCGACTGAAGGGCTAGTCTCGATAATGACCTCACTGCGAATAGAGGCGGCGATGAAACAGCGGCGGTGAGCTTCGCGGTGGAGGTGCTGAACCTCGGCGGGGGTAGGTATGACTTCGCCACTCCAGGTCACCTTTGGACGAAGAGTGATGCGGCTGACCCAGGGGATGCCGTCGTCATTTTTCGTCATGATGCCAGACGCTGCATCTTCGTAACTGTCTGCGATGAAGCCCGAATCTACAGCGACATGGAGAAACCAGAGCATGTGGCAACTGGAGACGGAGGCGACCAAGGCCTCTTCAGGATCCACACTGGCCGCATTCGACCAAGGAGCGGGCACGGAACAAGGCGAGGGCGAGGCAGGCACAATGGCGCCGCCATCAAAGGCCCAGGTATGTTCGCGCGAGTAGCATCGCTCAAGAAAATCTGGACCGCTGCGAGTCCAACGAATGGTGGCTAGGTGCTGGGACATGGTTGAGTGGACGAAGGCCGCAGTTGGAGGACTGCCTCTTAACGAGAGTGCACTTCTGAGAGATCAATCGCGAGTGGGGTTGAGAACGGACTTGTCCAGTTTTTGTTGAACACGCGTGGCTGTAAATTCTCAAGGAGACTTTTCCTGTGGATGGCTGGCTTTTAACAAGCCGCCTTGCCAGAGAGGCCACCTGCGCCACTGTGGCTTTTTTCCACCCATGCCTACCGCCCGTTCCCGCAAGACGTCATCCCGCAACTCCCCTGCCCCGCGTTCTTCAGGTGGGGCTGACCTGAGCGTCCCGGCCTTGAAGGCCGAAGTCCGCACGCTTGACAATGGGCTGGACGTGATCGTCCGCAAAGATCCAGATCATCCCTTAGTCAGTGTGCAGATCTGGGTGAAGGCCGGGAGCCTGCATGAGGAAAAATGGACGGGGGCGGGACTGGCCCACTGCGTGGAGCACATGCTTTTCAAAGGCACGTGGAAAAGGACGGCCTCGCAAATCTCTCAGGGCATCCAAGAACTAGGAGGCTATGTGAATGCCTACACCACCTTTAACCGGACGGTGTATTGGATCGACGGTCTGGCTGAGCACACGGAAGGCTACCTGGAAATCCTAGCAGACATGGTGCGAAACTCGAAAATCGATGCGGGTGAACTGCAAAAGGAGCAGGACGTGATCCGCCGCGAGATGGCCATGGACAATGACGATGCAGGGTCCGTCGTGCAGCACTTGGTGCAGAGCACGGCTTTTCGCCAGCATCCGCTGAAGCACCCAATCATCGGTCACCGCGCGGTGTTTGACCAAGTGAGTCGGGACGATGTGGCGGGCTTTGTTAGCCGTCATTATGTGCCTAACAATTGCTTTGTGGTCATCGCAGGAGCGGTCAAGACGGAAGAAACCTTTAGCGCAGTGCAACGTTTGTTAGGCGACTGGGAACGCCGCCCTTATGAACCCATCTTGCTACCGCAGGAGGCTCCCCAGCGTGGACGCCGGGAAGGAAGGAAAAACTTCGATACGGAACTGACGCGCGTGGCCCTGGGCTGGCAGATCCCGGGAGAAAATCATCCCGACAAAGCTGCCCTGGATGTGCTGGCTTTCCTGCTCGGCTCTGGCCGCAGTTCCCGCCTGTATCAAGAACTGCGGGAGAAACGCAGCGTGGCCCACTGGGTGTGGGCGGGGGCCTGGGGTGCGCAGGAGTGCGGACTTTTTAATGCGGAAGCGGAGTGCGACCCTAAAGACGTGGAGGCCTGCCAAAAAGCGATGCTGGAAGTCATCGCAACTTTCCAAGCGAAAGGCCCTACGGCGGCTGAGTTGGCAAAGGCCGTTCGCGCCACCATTGGCGGTCAGGTGCGCACGCTGGCCAGCACGAAAGGGCAGGCGGCTTCACTTGCCGGTAGTTGGTTGGCCACAGGCAGCCTGGATCATGCGCAGCATTATCTGGCCAGCATCCGTGCCCTCACGCCGACTCTGGTTCGTGACATTGCCCGGCAGTATTTGACACCGGCCTCCTCCAGCGTGGCCATCGTAGGCCCGGATGTGGAAGCCACGAGTAACAGTAGCAGCCAGGGCCTGACAAAAGGCGAGCTGCAGCGATTTGTTCTGCCCAATGGGCTCACTCTGCTGGTGGGGGAAAATCCGCGCTTACCGCTCGTCTCCATCCGCACCAGTTTCCTAGCGGGTGTGCCTGCTGAAACAGCGACCAATGGCGGGGCAACGCAGGTTTCCGCTGCCCTTTTACTCAAAGGCACGAAGACCCGGAAGGCCGCTGAAATCGCCGCTGAACTGGAAAACTTGGGCGGTTCCCTGCAATGCACGGCGGATGCGCACCGCTACCTCATCGGTGCTGATGTGATGCGTGGAGATGAAGCCTGTGGCCTGAACCTGATCGCTGACTTGATTCAAAACGCCACCCTGCCTACCGCCCAACTAAAGGATGTGCAGAAGCGCCAGATCGCCTCCATTCAAGAAGAGAAAGAGGACCCGCTGACGGTGGCCATGCGCCACGCCCGCAAAGAAATCTTCGCAGGAACGCCCTTCGCCCGCACCGCGTTAGGAACGGAAACCTCCGTCAAGGCGCTGAAAGTGGAAACCTGCCGTGAGATGCTCTCGCGCTCTTTGGTGGGTGGCAATGGCGTGGTCTCCATCCAAGGCGACGTGAAAGCAGCGGCGGTGCGCAAGCTGGTGGAAAAGGCGCTGGGCAAGCTGAAAAAGGGCAGCCGCCACTACGACGCACGGGCAGAGCACACGGGCAAAGCCACCCCCCAACCCGGCGTGCATGAACTGCGTATGGACAAGGAGCAGGCCATCATCGTCATCGGCTTCCGCACCGTGGGTCTGCATCATGCGGATAGCCAGGCCCTGTCACTGATTGACGAAGCTTGCAGTGACATGGGCAGTCGTTTGTTCAACCGCATCCGGGAGGAGTTAGGCCTTGCCTACTACGTAGGCGCGCAGCATTTTTCCGCCCTGGGAGCCGGCGCATTCTATTTCTACGTGGGCACCAGCCCGGAAAAGGCTGCGCTCGCCCAGCAGGAGATGCTCGTCCAGATTGCTGACCTCACCCAGAACGGTCTGGCCAAGGATGAAATCCAGCGTGCCAAAACGACCTGGAAATCTGGGTGGCTGCGGGCGCAGCAGGGCAATGCGAGCTTGGCGGATGCCTATGGCTGGAGCGAGCTGAATGGTCTGGGGTACGAGCATTTTCGCCAGTTGCCCGATCGCGTAGCGGCCCTGACAGACAAAGACCTGCGCCGCGTGGCGAAGACCTACTTTGCCCGTGCCCAGGCCCACATCGTCACGGTGATGCCAGAAGAGAAAAAGAGCAAGTAGCGGCCCGCGCCAGCGGATGGTCTGGTCAAAAGCTCTCACTTTTTCGACACCCCAATACCCACGTCCTAGCGGACGCGGCTACAATGTAGCTGCCCGCGCCAGCGGGTGGTCTGGGGGAAGGCTCTCACTCTTCGCCCCACCTCAAAAAAACCACGTCCTGGCGGACGCAGCTACACCGTAGCTGCCCGCGCCAGCGGGTGGTTCTGGGGGAAGGCTCTCAAGCTTCGCCCACCTCGAAAAAACCACGTCCTGGCGGACGCAGCTACACCGTAGCGGCCCACGCCAGCGGATGGTCTGGGGGAAGGCTCTCACGCTTCGCCCACCCCAATACCCACGTCCTAGCGGACGCGGCTACGTTACAAGGCCAATCAATTTAGAGGCTTCAATTCAGGCAGCAAAAACTGGCCGTTTTTGCGAATGAGTTCGCCATCGAAGTAGATCTCCCCACCGCCGTAGTCGGGACGCTGGATGCACACCAGATCCCAGTGAACTTGACTGCGGTTGGTGTTATCCGCCACGCCTTCATAAGCCTGACCAGGGGTGAAGTGGAAGCTGCCAGCGATCTTTTCATCGAAGAGAATGTCACGCATGGGCTCGCGAATTTCCCGGTTAAAACCGATGGCAAATTCGCCGATGTAACGGGCCCCTTCATCGCTGTCGAAGATCTTGTTAATCGCCGCCGTGTGGTTCGAGGTGGCATTGACGATCTTGCCTTTGGAGAACTCCAGCTTCACGGAATCAAAGGCGATTCCCTGATAAATCGTGGGCGCATTGTAACTGATCACGCCTTCCACGCTGTCCTTCACTGGCGCGCTGAAGACTTCTCCATCCGGAATGTTATGTCGGCCCCCGCAGACAATGGACTTCAGTCCTTTGAGGCTAAAGCGCAGGTCAGTTCCAGGGCCTTTGATGTGCACGTCCTTGGCCTTATCCATGAGCTTTTTCAGCGAGTTCATGGCGGGGATGAGGGCGGCGTAATCCAGCAGGCAGACCTTGAAGTAGAAGTCTTCAAATGCACGTGTGCTCATGCCAGCCTGCTGGGCCATGGCACTGGTAGGCCAGCGCAGCACACACCAGCGGGTGTTATTCACGCGCTCATTTTGCAGCGGGCGCAGCTTGGCCATCACCAGCTTCATGCGGTCGGCTGGCACATCGCTATTTTCAGTGATGTTATGGCTGCCCCGCACGGCGATGTAGCAGTCCATTTTCTTCATGAGCGCCAGTTCGCTTTCTGCGATGACGTCATACTGGGTCTCATCGGCATGCATCATCAGCTCACGCGTGATGGTGGTGTCATGCAGCTTCACAATGGGGCGGGCCTTGGCCTCCACGACAGCGCGGATCATGGCATGGGCCACGTAGTTAGGCACGTCAAAGCAGTCAATCCAGACAAAGTCACCTTTTTTCACCTGGGTGGAGTAACGGACAAGTTGGCGAGCGAGCTGGTCAACGCGTGGATCGTGCATGATCGCGATATAGAGGGGAAAAAGGTCTGGGTAAAGACCGAGTTTTAACACCAGTGGCCAAGGCCACCTCAGCCGCATCCATCCCCGCCGGAACTAACGCCACTGCCGCCATCAAAGCCACTGCTTGCACCGCTATCAAAACCGCTGCTGCCACTGTCGAAGCTGCTGCCAGAAAAACTGGAACCACTTTCCCAAGAAGAGGTATCCATGACTCTCGGCATATCATGAGCAGAAGACGGCATGCCAGACGAGTAATGCAGCAGATCCATCCCCCCCGGCTGCGGCGTCATGAGCCATGAAACCGGCACCCGCCGCCCGCTTCTGCCGTGGGCTGGGGCGCACTGGCTGCCGCGCAATCACGACCAACATGCCAATCCCGAACAGCATGAAGAGGATGCCAAAGATGATCATACTGGGAGTCTGACTGAGGGACCGTATCTAGGTCAATCAAAACCCGGGATCATTCTTCCGGTCGCCACTCTTGACCTGTGCTTTCGCGGATGTCCACGGCGGCAATGCCAGGGTTCGTAAAGCGAATTCGGCGCTGACGAAACAGGGCACCGAGCGCCTGCTTGAAGGCTTTTTTGCTGCAATCAAAGTTCTGCCGAATGGCCTCGGGTGAGCTGTCATCATCAAAAGAAAGCTGCCCGCCTTTGGCCTGGAGAGCCTGGAGGATTTGATCCGTCAGCGGAGCCACACGTTGGTAACCCCTCGCATCCAGGCTGAGATCCAGCTTCCCGCCGGGGCGGATGGCGGTGACAAAACCTTTGAGCTTTTGTCCCACTTCCAAGGTGGCTCCCACATTGCTGTGGTAGAGCAGGCCCTGGTGTGTGCCCTCAACGATGGCATTGTAGCCCAATGGAGTTTCTCCCAGAATGACCAAGGCCACCTGCTGTCCAGGTTTGAAGCCGATGGGTTGGGCTTTGTTGAGGTGTTTGTTAATCTTCGTCGTAGCGATGATGCGGTCTGTTTTCGCATCCACCATCACGTGGGCGATGACGGTGTCTCCCACGAAAACCTGCTCTGCCTGCTGGCGGAAAGGCAGCAGTAGATCTTTGGGCAGCCCCCAGTCTAAAAAGGCCCCCACATTGCGATTCACGCTGACCACACGCAGAGGGGCAGATTCCCCCACCATCACCAGAGGGCGCTCCGTGGTGGCGACCAGGCGATCCTCGGAGTCGCGGTAAATGAAGACCTCCAGCACATCGTCAATCTGCGTCCCCCGTGGTACGTAACGGTTTGGCAGCAGGATCTCGCCATGATCTCCGCCCCCCAGATAAATGCCCTGTGGGGTGCTGTAGAGAACGGGGAGTTGATTGAGTCTGCCAAGGTCTGCCATGTAGCCCCCAGAGTAATGCGTCTGCGGAACTTCGAAAGGGGCTTGTTGGGCAAGTCTTCCGTACTTCCGCCCAAAACAAAGGGCGACTTCGCAGTCGCCCTTTGCACAGAGATGGAAGCTTGGAGACTCTACTTTAGATCACTGATCTTGAGGCCTTTTTTGAAGCCGTTAAAGCCGTAGGCCGTGGGGTTGTAGTCACCCACCACGGAGACATCCGCCTTTGCAGGCACTGGCAAGCCGAGGCCCCAGTAAACGCCATTCACCACAAGGCGGCGCAGGCTTTCATTCGTCAGATCCGTGGCGGCACCCATGGTGGTGGTGAGGATTTTATTTTCCGTGCCAGCCTCGTTCTTCACGCTGCGGGTCCAGGCGATGGGCATCATGGGTTCATTCACAGGCTGCTCCTTCTTATCCGTCGCGCGCGCTTTGACAGTCTCCAGAGAACCGGAGTCAGGGGTCATGCCTTTGAGCACGCGCCCACGCATCAGGATCTTCGCATCTGCCGGTGGGTAGGCCTCATACACATCGCTGGTGCCGAAAACATCGGTGACTCCGCTCAGCAGCGCATCATCCGCATGGCTCGCCTCGATCACGCCTTGAGTGGCCTCAAACTTGTGGTGCCCCCAGTGGCTCACCCAGGTCTCTCCCAATACTTTTTTGCCCCAGCCGCCATCCTTGTTCCAGTTCCAGGAAGCGAACTTGCTGTCATTGGGGATCCCTGCAAAAGCGTGGGTGCTGGTGCGCAGGGCGATGACCGGAATGCCCCGTTTGATGGCCGCATCGAATTTGCCCAAGGTCTCTTCATTCCATTTGCGGAAACGCAGCAGCATCACGATGGCGTCGGCGCTGTCCAGGGCTTGGGGATTGGTGAGGCTGCCACCTGCGGTGGGATCTACCCCGCCATCTGCGCCCACAGAGAACAGTACCGTGGTCTTGAAACCATGGCGCTCGCTCAGCACTTTGGCCAGCATGGGCAAGGCCTCTTCACTGCGGTATTCTTCATCGCCGGCCAGGAGCACGACATGCTTGCCCTTTGCCTCGCCTTTCGGCTCGTAGCTCAGGAAATCTTCGGCCGCGAAACAGGTGCCCAGCGGTAACGCTGCGGCGAGGGTGAGAAAGGTACGACGGATCATGGGTTTTATTGGGAAAGGTTACTTCGTCACCGTGAGGGTGCCCCACATGATGAGGGCATGGCCGGGGAAGGTGCAGACAAATTCATAGTCGCCGGGTTGGTTAGGCGCACGCACTTTAAGTTGTTCCTTTTGGCCAGGCTCCATCAGCTTCGTGGCAGCGATGATGTCTTTTTCAAAGGCCGCAGGCAGGTAAGCACGGCCTTGTTTGTCCAGCTTGTCAGGCGTCATGGTCATGGCTGCATTGCCGATTTCCATGTGTTTGCCGGGAGGAACGATGACAAAGTTATGCGGCATGACATCGTCATTTTCAAAGATGACCTCAAAGGACTTGCCTGCTTTCACGGTCAGCTTGGTCGTGTCGTAGCGAAGTTGCTCATGGACGGTGTGAACGATGAAAACATCCACACTGACGGCACTGAGTTCCTTTAGCACAGCCTCTGCAGCGGCCCCTTGCAGCGCGGCCATTTCTTTGGCTGCGGTGATGACTTCCACATAGTCCTGCTTGGAGCGATCTCCGGCAGGCACGGTCTTGGCATAGGCCAAAACACTGTCGGTGAGGGGCTTGGCCTTTGCCGCATCCCAATTGGCTTTGGGGAACTTCAGCAGTGCCTTCGCCGCAGCATTTCGTTCCTTACCCTCAATCAAGTGATCCGCCGCGAGGGCAAAGTTGGCCCCAGCTTGATTACCCGTCATCAAAGGTAGTGCAGCCAGAACGGCACGCAGAGTTTGACCATCTGTTTTCCCTTCTTTTAGAAGAGCGGTAAGCAATGGTTGGAACTTGTTTCGCAGGCCTGCGCTGCTGGCCGGAATGAGACCTATGGACTCAATGAGGTAATGTCGGGATGCTATGTCTGTAGCTTTCCAAATCTCATCTGGTCCTAAATCAGTCATGACCAAAGCTGCATACGCAGCGCGGATAACAGGGGCCTGTTTCCCTTGCTTCGCCAGGGCGACCAAGCCATCGCGATGACGGGCCAGATGCCCACGATTTTCCTGCACGAGGATTTTTCCGATTTCCTCCGCCGTCGCATTCAGGCGACCTTCGGCTGCATCAATGCGCTGGAGTAATTTCACAATTTCCAGCGTGCGATCTTGACCTGTGAGTTTCACCAATTCGATCAGGGCCGAGGCGCGCATGTCCGCAGGGAGTTTCGGGCGGGTGAGTTTTTCGATCAGCACGGGCTCCACATCGGGCAGGCCTTTGAGGTCGGCATCGGTGGTCTTCGCAATCAACTCCGCCAAGGCAGCGGGGTCTTTGGGAAGTAGTTTGGTCTTCAACACACTCTGGAGGCCTTTGCGGCACTCGCTGAAAACGTGATCAATGTAGTAATCCGTCGGGTGCTTCAGGACATCGTAAGCGATCTCTAGCGCCTTTTCTGCCTCATCCGTCGGCTGGTAGAAACTGAGGGCGCGAATGCCGTGCATGCGCACACGTGGGTCGGCATCATTGACGGCGATACGCAGCAGATCCAGGGCTCCTGGCACACGATCTTTCCAATAGCAGAGCACACGAGTGGCGGCTGCGCGGGCACGTGGCTCAGGCGAGGCCAGCACCTCTTTCAGCAGGTCCACATCCACCACGTCCACCCACTGGTGGGTCCACAGGGCCTCCAGGCGATGGTGCTCGTACTCTGCGTCCGTTTTGTCCAAAGCAGCTGCCCATTTTTTGGCAGCGCTGGCGACTTCTTTCGGCTCGTGTTTGGCCAATTCTACCTTGGCCAGTTGGCGGGTGCCATCTTCCCATTCTTTCAGCAGTTCCAGCAAATTTGCGATGGGCTCACCGTCAATCTTCTTGGGCTTCAACAGAGGGCGGCCCTCATAGGTCATTTTGTAAATGCGGCCGTGTTTGTGGTCGCGGTTCGGGTCACGCAGATGATGCTGCATGTGGCCGATGATGGCATTCGACCAATCGCAGAAATAAAGTGCACCGTCCGGCCCCACGCTCACGCAGGCAGGGCGGAAGGTGGGATACACGGCCGGGTCTGCCTTCACCAAATCTTCCACCGTTTCACCCTTCATGCCGGAACCGTCCTGGTCCAGCTTCACGCGCCAGATGCCCTGGAAACCGATGACGTTGCAGTTCAGGAAATTGTTCTGGAACTCCTCCGGAAAATGGCGGCTGCTGATGATGCCATTGCCTGGGCTGGGGCGCGCAGGACGATCCCAAAACGGTTTCATCTTGGCACTGCCACCACCCTCACGAGGCAGGTAGCTGGAGGAGGCTTCGGCAAAGGTATTCACGTTGCCCGTGGCATCGGTGAAGTAAGCATTGCCCCAGCGATCCCAGATCTTGCCATGAGGATTCACCGTGGCATCCGTGGTGAAACGTTGCAGCTCATTGCGATTCAAATCGTAGCGATAGATGGCTCCATTGGTGTTGCGCACCACGCCGTAAATTGTCTCGACCTGAGTGCGATGAAAGACGCCGTCGCTGGGGTAAATGGCACCGCCATTGTCATAACTCAGGTAACAAGTCTCGTGATGGCTGTCTGCCGCGCAGAGGCCCATGAGGATGCGCTCGCGCTTATCGGCTATGCCATCGCCATCGGTATCAGCGATGTAGAGCAGGCTGGGGGACTGCATGACGATGACGCCATCTTTGTAAATCTGGAAACCCGTGGGGCAATTCAGGTCATCGGCAAAGGTGGTCATCTTGTCGGCCTTGCCGTCACCATCTGTGTCTTCAAAGATCAGTAGGCTATCCCCCTTCGGGCTAGTGGGCGTGCGGCCTGGATAATTCAGCCAAGCACTCACCCAGAGGCGGCCCTTGGTATCCCACTGCATGGCCACGGGATTCACCAATTCAGGGAACATTTTTTCATCGGCAAAGAGTTGGATCTTCATGCCGCTGTGGACCTGAATGTCCTTCATTTTTTCCGTCGCATCCGGGATGGCCACCAGTCCATCTTCCGTGAAAGTCATGCCGGTCATCGGCGTCTTGTTAAAGTCTTTGCCATCTTTCGGGTTAGGCATGTTGGTCGGCACAGACTCCACGGCAGGCAGATTGTCATCCTTAACCACTAAATCGCCGCCTTTGGCGAGGGCCCAGACGCGCAGGTCGCGGTTGGCGGTCTTCACATCCCGCTGAGACATCTCCTGCTGCATCACCTGAAAATTGGAGGTGTAAGGCTTGGCTGGATCTTTCTCATTCTGCTTGAAGGCACCCACCCCTGGGGCATAGGCCAGGCCGCTGCGGCCACCATACACATTGTAGCCATCCACCGTGCGGTAGCGCTGATGCCACTCCCAGTTCTTTTCTACGATGGCTTTCCGCAGTTTGTCATTGACCGAAGGGGCTTCTTTGCCCGTG
This sequence comes from Prosthecobacter dejongeii, assembly GCF_014203045.1. NCBI lineage: Bacteria > Pseudomonadati > Verrucomicrobiota > Verrucomicrobiia > Verrucomicrobiales > Verrucomicrobiaceae > Prosthecobacter > Prosthecobacter dejongeii. The sequence goes on along the minus strand of NZ_JACHIF010000006.1, from coordinate 190,488 downwards.
ATGCCTTTGAATGCGGCTTCGGCCACTGCTTTGTCACCTTGCTCATTCAGGTAGAGGCCATTCAGGCTCAACGGCGCTTGGCTCATGATCTTTTGGCTGGGCGCAAAGAGATCCACCAAAGTCACTCCATTCGCGGCGGCCACCTCATTCATCGCTGCCGTGTAGTTCTGCAGATTCGTGTTTTTCTCCTCCACTGGTGGCAGGCTGGGATTCGACAGCTTTTCCAGCGCGATGGGCGAGAACAGTACGATCTTCGGCGCGCCTTTGCCGTTGTAGTTCTTCGCCTTGGTCTCCTTCAAGAAGGTGTCCAGGTTCTTTTTGAAGGCGTCCAGACCTTCGTAACCTTTGAAAGACTCATTGTTACCGTAGAAGGCGAAGATGACATCGGCCTTCACTTTAGCTAGCCACTCATCGCGGCTCCCAAAGCCATCCACCCGATGCCAGGTCTGCACCTCATCCCCTGAGAACGCCAGGTTGCGAAAGGTCAGGTCTTTGTCCGCATTGGCCTGGGTCAGCATGGCCTCCAACCAGCCATAATGCTGGGAGCGATCTGGCAAGACGTTGCCCAAAATGGCAATGGAATCGCCCTTTTGAAACTCGACCTGTGCGCGCAGGGGCGCGACCAAGCCGAGAATGGCGAAGAATATGGAGAAGCTAGTTTTCATGCGAAGGTTGGAACAAAGCGGCGAGTGGATACGGCCCCAGGGCGTGATCCTTTCGCGCCAGTGAAGCTTCCCGCACGAAGAGAAAGAACCGGACAATCAAATCCCACCTCCAACACTGTCTCTAAAAACAAAAACACACGGAAGAAACTTCCGTGTGCTCTGATTTTAAATGGCTGTCTGCGGCGTTACTTCGGCAGCATAGTGAAATACTGCTCTTCCATCTGCTTAACCTTCGTGCGAAGGGGATCGAGCTGAGGCTGCATTTTCGCGAGCTCGGCATTGATCTCGGCGAGGTTTTTATCACGCTGAGGTGTGTCTTTTTCAGCAGCGGCGATGGCGGCTTCGGCCTCTGTCTTTTTCTTCTTGGCGGCTTCCAGGGCGGTGATGCTCTGGCCGACTTCCAGCTTTTTGGCTTCCACCACTTTCATCTCGGCCTCGAGTTTTGCATGGGCTTCAGCAAAGGCTTTTTCCAGCGGTGGCTGAGCCGCTTTGAGTTGCGCGATGGCCTCATTCAGAGGTTGTGACTTAGCTGCAAACTCGGCCTGCAAAGCGGCAGGAATGGCCTGCTTAGCGGCAAGCGCAGCCTTCTGGGCCGCGATTTCCTTGGTCAGGCTTTCATGTTGTCCACGATGAGGAGCGGCGGCTTTTTCAGCAGCGGCCAGTTCGGCTTTGCTCTGAGAGATCTGTTTCTCTGTCTGCGCAATGGAAGTGTTTGCTGCCCTCAGTTCATTCTTGGTTTTGCCCAAGGTTTGACGAGCTTCAGTCAGAGCCTTTTCAGCGGCTTCACGAGCGGCACGACGGGCATCAAAATTCCCCTGAGCATCGGCCAATTTCATGGCGGAATCTGCGGCCTGTTTTTCCACGGTCGCCAGCTTTTCTCGGGCTGCCGCAAGAGCCTGCTCGAGTGGCTGCGCATTTTCGTTTTTGGCTTTGGCATCTGCCACAGCTTTTTCGGCTTTAGTGATTTCCTGGCGCACTGGCTGGATGCTGCGTCCAGCCTCGGCCGTGGCACGTCGGGCTTCGCTGAGTGCTTTGTCAGACGTTTGAATAGCCGCCACGAGCGGAGGGAGGGCTGCTTCGGCAGCGGTGACAGCTTTCTCTCGGGCTGGAAGATCAGCGGTAAGTGCCGCAGCAGTCTTTTTCGCTGTAGCATGGTTGGCCTCAAACTTGGCGGCGTTTGCCAGCTTGCTCTTTACCTGCTCTTCAGGCGTCTTGAGTTTCGCGGCGACTTCCGCCAATTTTTTGGCGAGTGGATCAATGGCTTTCTGGATGCCTTCCGCAGCTGTTTTGGCTGCCGCCGTCCCCTCGTCGCGGACCTTGACCAGGGCGGCGACTTCAGCCTCACGTGCAGCTAGGTTTTTTTTGTTTTCGTCCAGCTTCGCAGCAGCGGCGGCATCCATAGCGCGAGTGGGCTCAGTGGCTTTTTCGATGCCTTCCAATTCAGCCTTCAACTTGGCCAAAGTGGCCTCATGTTGAGGGATCTGATTGACCGCTTCTGCGATGACTTTTTTGGAAGATTCGATCCGAGCAGCATTCGCTACCTTGGCCTCTTCATTCTCTTTCTTGGCAGCGGTGTAGTCGTTAAAGTCTCCTTCCAGCTTGGCCAGTTTTTCCTTTTCAGTGAGCACTCCCACATTGAACTGCGCGGCCTTGAGGATGGTAGGGAGCTTTTGCAGAACGGCGATCTGAGCCTTCTGATCTGCCAACTGAGCCTGGATGGCAGGCAAGGCAGCCTTGGCACCGGCAATCTGTTTCTCATTGTCTGCAATAGACTTAGGCCAGGCTTCCAGGCCTTTCTTCAAGACTGGCAGCTCTTTCTCCTTGGCTGGTTTGGCCGCTTTCAGCGCCGCGACCTGATCTTGGGCAGCTTTGATCGCTTGGTCAAATTCAGCCACTGGCTGGGGTGCCGTTGCTGTGGCTTTTTTCAAAGCCTCCAGTTTGGCCGATTGCTCACCGATGGTTTTGGTCGCCTCCGCCACTTTCGGCGCGTCTTCAGGCTTTGTTAACGCAGCCTTATCGGCATTGAGTTTGGCCAGAGCGGCTTCTACAGCTTTGATTTCGGCGAGCGATTGATCGTGCTTTTTCAGCAATTCAGCCTGAGCCGCTTTTTTAGCCTGAGCTTCCGACACGGCCTGCTCTGAGGCAGCGATCTTAGCGGGCAATTCTTTGATTTCGTTTTCCAGCAATGCCACTCGAGCCTGCGCATCTGCCGTTTTCTTTTTGGTTTCTCCAAGGCGTGCTTCTGCGGCCTGAACGGCCTCCTGAGCCTTCTTCAACTTCGCTTCCACTTCAGGAAGTTGTGACACCAATGCCGTGGCTTGCTTTTCAGACTCCACGATGCGCTGGGCAATGAGAGGGGGGTTGCTGGAAAGCTGACCTTTTTCAGCCATCTTGGCCTCGACAGACCAGACTTTGATCTCACCGCGCCAGTTGGCGGAAATGGTGGACTGGGAGTCATGCAGAGCGATGACCTTGGTGACGATGTCTCCCTGGCTAGCAGCTTCGCCGATCTTGTTGCCATTGATGTCCCAGATGCGGACGAGGCCGTCATTGCCGCTGGAGATCAATTTGCCATCCGGAGTGAATGACACGGACTGAACGCCACCGCCATGGGCGGCCCAATTCTTCACCTGTTTCCCCTCACTCATTTCCCACAGGCTGATGGTACCATCCATGGAACATGAGGCGAGGATGTTAGAATCCGCACGCCAGGCGAGGTCGGTGCAGGAGGCTTTGTGCTGACCCAGGACGTAAAACTCGCCCCCATTCGCGGCTTCCCAGACCATGACGTTGCCGTTGCGATCCGAGGTGGCCAGTAGCACGCCATCTGGACTGAAGGCGGTGCCCATGATCCACTCCGTGTGCTTGCTGATCGTGTATAATTCCTCGCCCGTGGCGGTATCGTAAACTTTCACCTTTTTCGAAGGGCTGCCAATGACGACCATTTTATGATCGGCACTGATGTCCGCACTCATGACTTGATCGAATTCCTTGCCGACTTCGACGATGCGCTTGCCCGTCTTCACATCCCAGACAATGGCGTGGCCCAGCTTGCCACCTTTGCCACCGCCCATGACCAGGAGAGAACCGTTGCGGCTGAAGCGGAGACTGCGGGCATAACCTTCCGTGTAGGGGAAGATACCTGCGAGCTGGCGGGTCTCCGTGTCATAAAGCAAAATTTGTTTGGTGCCTGCGATGGCAACCAGGGATGTCCAGGGACTGGCCGCCATGGCGGTGACCGCCGTGGTGCGCGGGGTCACAATGACGGGCTCCAACAGAACATGTTCTGGTTTGGCGATAGGGCCTTCAGGCTTGCCACTGGTGACTGCCACGGCCATGTCCACCTTGGGCTTGGCCGATTTTTTGGCGACGCTGGATTTGGTCTCGAGCAAACCACCACTGATCCACTTGGCCAAAATCTCCAATTCTTTCGCGTTTAGCGGTGCGCCTTCCGGGGGCATGAAGGGCTCTTCCTTCTTGGCACAAGTCGTCCACAGACGGCTGGCGTCCGAGTTGCCAGAATCCACGATGGCACCGCCACCGCCGCCCGTCATGAGGGCACCGAAGCTGGTGAGGTCGAGGTCGCCCTTCTTCTTATCCGGGCTGTGGCAGGAGAAACATTTATTCTCCAGCAGCGGGCGGACGTGGTCCTCATAAGTGATCTTTTCGGCATCCTGCGCCACCGCGCTCGCGGCAGTGAAAAGGCTGAGGGAAAGGATCTTGGCGTGGGTTTTCATGGCTAGGAAAAAGGGTGGAGAATCTCAGCGGATGCGAAGGCATCCGAGGGAAAAGCAGGCGATGAAGCCTGCACTCCGACGAGGCTTTAATGATTGAAGTAAAACTCCTTGGAGTTCAGCAGTGCCCAGAAGACATCTTCGAGAGCCACCTGACGTTGGTCGCCTGCACCTGCGAGGGTCTGATTGATGGCCTCTTTCTCTTTGTCTTTTGGCAGGCGGCCAAAAACACGCAGGTAAAGATTCTCGACGATCTCAGCATCAGACTTCTTCTCTTTGATGAGCGTCGCCACCACTTTCCCCTGTTTGATGCGGTCATTGACAGCATCACCATTCATCAAATGCAGGGCCTGAGACAGGGTAGGCTCCATCTTCACTTCGCAGGAGCAAACCGACTCACGCTTGGCACGGCCAAAGGTGGTGAGGAAGTAGTTACTCACGGCACCGTCCGCGATCTGTACTGCACGAGCGCCCAGAGGCAGGCCCTGGAATTTGTTCGGTGTTTCGGTAATCTGGGAGATGGCATCCAGCAGGATCTCTGCACGCACACGGCGGACCTGGGCGTGGGAGAAGTTCTTCTTATCCCCCGCGTTGGTCTCATTCACCTTCGTGCTGCGCTGGTAGGTCATGGAGGTGCAGATGTCTTTCACTAGACGACGCATGTCATACTTGTAGTTCGTCAGGTTTTCCGCCAGAGCGGTGAGTAGCTCTGGATTGGAAGGGGGGTTGGAAACGCGCACGTCATCCACGGGATCCACGATCCCGAGACCGAAAAAGTGAGCCCAAACGATGTTGGAGATGTTGCGGGCGAAGAAAGGATTCTTCGGTGAGGCAATCCATTCAGCCAGGATCTTACGACGGTCTTCGCCAGGCTTGATCTCTGGGGATTCGCCGCCCAGGAACTTCGGCTTCATCACGGCCTGGGTCAGGAAGTGACGAGACTCACCGCCCTTGTTATTGAAGATGATGACTTCCTGCGGGTCGTCCGTGGCTTTACGACCAATCTGAGAGAAGAAGGCTTTGAAGCCATAGTAGTCATCCATGGTCCAGCGATCAAACGGATGGTTATGGCACTGGGCACACTGGATGCGCATGCCCATGAAGACCTGAGCAACGTTTTCGGTCAGCTTGAGTTGATCGAGTTCGGTCTGGTAGAAATTCACCGCTGGAGTGGAAACGGTACCGCCCGTGGAAGAGAGCAGTTCGGTGACAATCTCATCCAACGGTACATTTTTGCCGATGCGATCGCCCAACCAATTGTAATACAGCAGAGCATTTTTGTAAAATGGAGGCTGGTTGTTATTGCCAGCGATGCCGGAGCGGATCTGCAGCAGTTCCGCCCACTTCATCACCCACACTTCGGTGAATTCTTTGCGCTGGGTCAGCGAGTCCACCAGAGCCTCACGCTTCTTGGGATTCGCATCTGCCAAGAAATTTTTGATCTCGTCTGGCTTTGGATAGATGCCGATGACGTCAATGTAGGCGCGGCGGACGAATTCCTCATCCGTGCAGACACCGCTGGGCAGGATGCGCAGCTTGTGCAGGTTCTCATTGACCAGAGTATCAATGTAATTGTTTTCCACCAGCTTCGGACGCTCATACTCCAATTTCGCAGGGATGACGAGCACCTGAGCGGTGACGCTGTAAACATCAAAACGAGCCAGGGTAAAGGCTGCGCCGCGATCACCGCTGGTGACAAGGCCATCTTTGTTGATAGAAGCCGTTGGGTCATTGTTGGACATGAACAAGGCTAGCTTCGTCACATCGCGATCGGTGCCATCGGAGTAGGTGGCGCGGACGGTGATCTGCTGGGTATTCCCCTGCCCTTCCAGGACGATCTGTTTGGGGAACACCTCAATGCCAGTCACCTTCGCCACGGTTGGCGGGTCATACTGCGCGCCGTTGCTGATCCATTCCAAAATGGCTTTGTTATACTGGGACTCGGGCTCATAGCACTGATTGCCTGAGTGAGGCACCGCACCCACGGCTTTTTCCACGAGGGTGCTTTCCTCTGGAATGGCGAGGTTCACACGACGACCGACCATTTCACGGGTGAGACGAGTATAGTCGCCCTGGGGGTCCATGCCGAAGAGGCTCAGGCGGAAACCGTCCTTACCGCGAGCTGCGCCGTGGCAACCGCCGGCATTGCAGCCACCGCGGAGGAAGACGGGCATGACATCCAGATTGAAAGAAATGGCACGTTCTTTCTGCCCGCCATTCAGGCTCACGGGAGCCTTTACCGTGGTGCTGCCGAGCGTCGCCATCAGTTCTGTTGAGCCAGCATCGGCCACGGGCTGCAACACATCTCCCGTTAGGCTGGCGACCTTGGCATCTGCCACGCGCAGGTTGGAAAATTTGGTGACGTCGCGGGTGGTGGCATCCGCAAAGGTGGCCATGACGACGACTTGATGAAAATCGCGCTTCGTTTCCAGAGCAAACTTGTCTGGGAAGATCTCCAGCTTCGTCATGGAAGGCAGCTTGGCATTCAGCTCAGCCAGGGCCTTGATCTCCTCGGGGCTTTTGGCACGAAGCGTCAACCCCTGCGGCCAGTGCGCTCCCTCAGCGATCCAGCGCTTCAGTAGGTCCACTTCATTCGGTGCTAGAGGACCACCTTTGGGAGGCATGACATCATCGTGATCCGCAGGCAGGACCACACGCTTCAGCAGCTCACTTTCATCTGGCTTTCCAGGCACCAGCGAGGTGCCCGAGTCACCACCTTTGATCATGGCCTCAGCCGTGTGCATGAGGAGCTTGCCTTTGACCTTGTCCGGATTGTGACATTCAAGGCATTTGCTTTCTAACACCGCCTGAACTTGGGCGAAATCCACCGGAGCAACGGCTGCGGCAGCAGCAGGCGCGGGGGCCGGATTGGCAAACGCCCACGTGGGCGATACCGCAAGGCCTAAGAGGGTGAAATGGCGAACGAAGCGAGGAGTTGTCATGGAGACGAATTGGGGCTTGAGACATACCTACGCGGCCCGTGACGCTTTTTTTCGATAATGGACAAAAATCACACGCAATCAGTAGGTAAACTTCACGGGCACGAATTTCAGTCGATCCTGAAATACGCGGCTCAACCCCACGCCGATGCAGATGAGGAAATGCTAAACCTGCCATTTTCTGGGTTCCACCTAGATCTCAAATAACGGCGAATAGGCCATGCGACTGCCATACCACGGAATGCACCTCTGGATTTCAAGACCTAGCTCCGCCTTTGCAAAATGAGTTACCACCCTCAACGCAAAGATGCGTCTGTGCCATCACGGGCAAACAGACGCATCTCAGGATTCTGCTAAATAGGGCGATCTACATTGCGGATCATTTTCCACCAGCAGCTTCCTGACGGAGCTGCTCCAGACGAGAAAGCGGTTTTGGCGCAGCCGGTTTAGCAGCTTCTTTGGGTTTATTCTCAGCCACCACCGCAGCCGCTGGTTTGGCGACGACTTTGCGCGGGGCATCAATGCGTAGGATGGAACCAAGCGCGATGCGATGTGTGGTGGTGCCGCCGGCCACCGGAACGTCCACACGTACAAACAGGTTCCCTTGTTTGCCCACAGGGGATTTGTCGTGAGTCTTCACCTTGAAGGAGACTTCCTTGGTGTCTTTGTTGATCTTCGCGGACTCAATCGGGATGGTCTCAGGAACACCTACGATGGAGGCTTCCGCTTCGCCTTCGAAAGGCTGAAGGGTCTCTAACTTGGCCACCATGACCGTCTCCTGCCCCTGCTCAACGGCGGTCAGAGGAATCGCAGGTGCATTGACATAGGCGGGGGCGGTGGTGACTTCACAGAAAGGGGAGGCATTGTACACACGGCCATTGCCCGCATCAGCCTCCCCCATGACGGTGAATTTCCAAGTGCCTGCGGGGGTATTGGCATTCGCATCCAGCACGAAGGTGCATTCGTTTTGGCCTTCCGGGATGGTCTGCTCACCCAGGGTGCTGATGCCATTGGGCTTCCAGACCATGAGCACGCGGATCGGAGCTTTGAACCCCTCTTTGCGCTTGGAGATCACCTTTAAATTTAGGATGCCATTATTCACCAGCGGGACGGACGGCTTGACGATTTCAAGCGAGTAAGGAGCCTCCTCCACGACAGCCACCGGCACCTTGTCCTGAATCTCTGTGTAGAACACGACGTTACCTTGGCGAACGATGTCGAACTCCTGGCGCATGGTGCCAGTGATTTTCACGTTGGGGTCCACGGCTTTCAGAGTCACAGGCACCGTCGCATGGCCAAGAGGAGCGTCTGGGGCGGCTTCAAACATCAGCGGCATACCGGGCTGGTCCTTCGGAGCCATCTCGGTCAACAGCTTCACTCCAGCAGGCAGATTTGCCGCGTCGAAGGTGAAATCTCCGCCCACATTGTTGCGTGAGAAATTGACCAACAACGCCATACGCCCCCCCTTCGGCACGGCCATGAACTGGCGGTAGTGAGAATCATTCACTGAGTAATGCGGTGAGGCAAAAGTAAGCTCAGGCTGGCTGGCTACCATCTCCACGCGATACACAAAGTTAGGGCCACCGCGCTCAAGGTGATCGGCAATGCTGACGAAGTACTCGCCATCGGCAGGGATTTTGACCGTCTGCTTGCTGTCCAGACGACGGCGACCACCGCCATCGTCATTGGAGCCCAGACGGCCTCCTTTAGCATTGTAGATGCCAATCACAGTATCCAAGGGAGAGCCCAAGCTCTGTGCGAAAGCCTGCACAACCACCTGCTGATCTTTTTTCAGAGCGATCTTGAAATAATCAATGTCGCCAGGGGCTTCGATGACGCCGTTGAGGGCCACCGGCTCCCCAACCGTCACGACGGTAGCTTTAGCCTGTTCATTGTTAGGCTCCACTTCCAGAGAGTTGTCAAAGGGCACCAAGCGGAAAGGGTTTCCAGACGGGGCAGCCTCGGCACCTTTGGCAAAGATCATGAAACCGGGGTCCTGGACCTCAGGCAATTTCACTTCTTCTTCAGAGACACCTTCTTTATCAATGAACCGCACCTTCGTTGTGCTGCCCAGCTTACCACCTGCGGGATACACCACGTCTGGGCGGCGGAAGTTGCCCACATGCAGGCGGTAGAAGTTGTTGCCACCGCCCCGGTAGGAAGACTCGCGGACCATGACGTAGTAGTCACCATCGTACTCCGCCACGAAGCTGCAGTAACCATCCTGACGATGCAAAATGGTATCGTCCGAAAAGGCTTTTTCAAAACGGTCCTTGTCCAGAATGGCGATGTAGGGATCAAACACGGTGTAGCCCAGGCGGAGACCATCGGCCTCCAGACTGATGCGCTGGCCTTTTTTCACGGTCAGTTTGAAGTAGTCCACATCTTCATTGGTGATGAGACCTTCCACCGTTTGGTCAAAGCCAATGGTTTGCGCCGTGTCGAACTCTGAGTTAGGCTCTTTCTCTTCCACATTGGGGAAAGGGCCCACAAAAAATTGACGGGCATGTGAAACCCCCGACCGCGTGCGGATACGCATCAAGTGATTCCCAAGCTCCACATTCGGCGCGATGGTCAGCGTGAGCTCCACCTTGTTCTTTTCCACTTTCTCTACGCTTTTCTGCGTGAAGCCAGGAGAGAAGAAAATGAGGCTTTCAAAGTCATCCAGGCGATTGCCCGTGACGGTGAGTTTCATCTCCGTGCCACGCTGGGCACCATTGGGCTTGGTGGTATTAAACTCCGGGTAGGCAGCATGCAGAGATGCTCCTCCGAGGAAGACCATCGAAAGCCGGGTGAGGAAGAAACGGAGGTTCATAAGCAGAAAAAAGGATTCGGGTATAACTACGTGAGGATGACACTGCCTTATTGCAGAAATCAGCGATCCAGAGAGAGGGGACGGAATGTAAAAGGCGGCATGGATGGCTCCACACCGCCTTTAAATTGAGGTATCCGTGAAGGAAGGATCAGGCGATCCACTCGTTCATGATGCGACCACCGTTGACGATATCAATCGGGCGAGCTCCATCCGACATGATGCGCTTCTCGCTATTGATGCCGAGGAGGCGATACATGGTCTTGGCCAGATCTTCTGGACCGACAGGATCACGGTCTGGCTCACCACCGAGGGAGTCAGAAGCACCGTGGATGTAGCCTTCTTTGACGCCGCCGCCAGCCATGGCCACCGAGAAAACGCGTGGCCAGTGGTCACGGCCATTGGTGGCATTGATCTTCGGTGTGCGACCGAACTCAGAGCTAACCATGACGAGGGTCTTCTTGAGCATACCACGGTCTGCCAGATCGGTGATGAGGCGGGCAAAAGCCTGATCGAAGTTAGGTGCCTGACCGTCGAATGCGCTCTTGATGTTGCTGTGGTGATCCCAGCCACCGAAATTGACGGACACCATACGAACGCCAGCCTCAACCAAGCGACGTGCCAGGAGGAAACGCTGACCTGCGCTGTTGCGACCGTACTCATCACGGAGTTTGTCGGTTTCTTTGTTCAGGTCGAAAGCTTCACGAGCCTGGCTGCTGCTGATCAAGCCATAAGCGGCCTGATAGAAACTATCCATAGCATTGATGGAATCTGCCTTCTCGACGCTACGGAAATGCTCATCCACAGTGCTCAGGAGAGAGCGGCGGCGGTCGAAACGCTTGTCATCAATGTCCTTCGGCGTGAGCAGGTCACGCACCGTGAAGTTTTTGTCCGCAGGGTCACTGCCCAGGGCGAAGGGACCAAAGGCACTGCTCATGTAGCCGGTGCCCTGCTCAGGGGCGATGACGTTTGGCACTGCCACGTAAGGTGGCAGATTGTTACGGGAACCCATCTCGTGAGAGATGATGGAGCCAAAGCTCGGGAATTTAATGGCCGGGCTTGGGCGGTAGCCCGTGAACATGTTGTGCGTGCCACGCTCATGAGCGGCTTCACCATGAGTCATGCTGCGGATGACCGTCAGCTTGTTCATGATTTTGGCGATGTTTTGGAATTTCTCACCCACGTATTCCCCGGGAATAGAGGTCTTGATCGGCGTGTAAGGACCACGGTAATCGGGCGAAGCAAATGGCTTCGGATCCCAAGATTCATGCTGAGCCATCCCCCCAGGCAGATAAATGTGGATGATCGAATCAGCGATCGGCTTGAAGCTCTCCACCTCAGGAATGTTATTGGCAGCCTGCAAGCGCAGCATTTGCGGCAGACTCAGACCGAGACCGCCCATCATGCCGACGTACATGAAGTCACGACGGCTAGCTCCAACACGGAGATCAATGTGATTGCCTTGGCAATTGGGGTGCATTTTCATGGCGCAGGGAGGAGGAGTTTTATACTTGAGCAGTGGGGATTACGCCTGCCAAAACCCCTTCTTGCAGAATCGGAAAAAGTTTTTTCCGAGTTGAACCTTTATTCGCCTGAGCTGGAATCCGTATGGCGCGCCAATTCTGACTTACGTTCTTTGACGATTTTTTCAAAATCCAGTGGGCGAGAAAGCATGGGCGGCAGGTGCTGCGGCTTTTGCACCGCAGCTTTGACCTCAATGGCCGGCTCAGCAGGAGTAGCCGCAGTCGCCGCTTGCGCACGAGCCCCCCAGTGGGTGAACACGCTGCATACGGTGACCAATAAAATGAGTGACATCACCGCCGCGATCCCCAAAGACAGGCGGCGACTGGCGCGGGCCACCTCAGGGTCAGCCCGCATTCGGTCAAAGGCTTCTCCCTCGAACTGCCTCTGCGTGAACGCATCCTGCGAAGCTAGGTTGGGTGCCAATTCACCCACCAGCAGTGCCTTGCGCTTCACTCCTGTCGCACGCTCTGCCACCTGCAGCATCAGCGCCTGCCCGCAGGACGGACAGGAGCGAGAACGGGCGACATCCGTGACATGAACTTCCACGGATTTTTCGCAATGAGGGCAGATGATGGGAACCAAAGGCATCTGAAGGAAGGGGGGAGCAAGGATCATGCCCAAAGACCTGCACATGGCAACTCTGGATCTCTTTATACCTTTGTAAGCTTTTCAGAAGTGCCAGATTCCCCACATCTCACCAGTCCACCGTCATGCTGAGGGAAAAACCGATACCCGTCTGCCGGGTGGAGTGAATCGGGCGCCCTTGGTTATTGAAGTAGCGAGTCACTTGGGCATTGAGCACGTTTTGGGCGCGCAGGCTCATGCGGGCGTTTTTGGCCACTTTGTAGGTGACGCCCAGGTCCAGCGTGGTGAAGGGTTCCTGAAAGACATCCGGATCCTCAGGCCGCCCACCCACCGCAAAAAGCTGAGGGCCGGTGATATTCAAAAACGCGCCGTAAGACAATGGGTATTCTGGATTGTCATACGTCAGGTTAAAATTCACGATGTAGTCAGGCTGCCCCTGCAAGCGACGGCTTTTGCCAAAGAGGCTCGGAACCGTCGCAGGATCCTCCACCGTGCCGCCGGTGGTGACAAAGTCCGGTCGAGTTGCCTGAGACTGGATATACGAATAGTTCGCCCCTAACGAAAAGTGGCGAAGAGGTTCCCCGATGAAACCCAAGTCCCGCTGCAACTCGAGCTCCAAGCCATACACCGAACCTTCGACCGAGTTCACATAACGGATGATGTCCACATTGCCACTTTCCTGCGAGAGTTCGATGGGTTTGTTGATGCGCTTGGCAAAGAAACTGACGCCGAGCAAGCTGCCGGGAGTCGGATACCACTCCCACCGGGCATCGTAGTTCATAATGGTGGAAAGTTCGAGATCCACGTTCCCGACAAAGATATCCCCAGATTCCACATTGAGGAAAATAACCGGAGCCAACTCTTTAAACGATGGCCGAGCCACCGTGCGCGCCACCGAAGAGCGTACTCGCATGGTATCGGACATCTCCCAGTTCGCGGAGAGGGCGGGCAAAAAGTGCTGCTCGGCGATGATAGCGCGACTTCTTTCCGTGATGCGCGGATCATTTTGAGCATCCACATTCCCTTCAAAAGCGGCATTCAACAACTGAGTGAGCACCGGGTCTGCACGGCCTGCCTCACTGAGCAAAGCAAAGCGCAACTGCTCCTCAGGGTAGAGGTAGATGGGGGTGGACTGGATATCAATATCCGTCGTCTCCACACGGCCGCCCAAGCTGATGTTCAAGCTCGGCCCGAGATCAAAGTCTAACGTCGCGTAACCTGCGGCCAAAAGCTGGGAAGCGGAGTACATTTCCGCATCGTTCGAGCGGTAGAGATATGTAAACTGCCGGACGCTGGTCAGCGGGCCATTGTTTAGGATTCCATCGGGGTCAGAGCCCACAGGGGCATTGCCAGACAAAAACTCATCTCCCCACGTTGCTCCAGGAAATCCGGGCTTCAGCGGATTTGGGAAACTGATGTTTTCGGACCCGCGACGGTAAGCAAATGAATCCGAACGGAACTCTCGATTGCTCACATCCAGGAAGCCGCCGAATTTCAATTGAATCCGCTCCTCGTCAGCCCCCTCAAAAAGATCCGTCGTGATGTCGAACCGACCCGAGTAGTTTTGATCATGCAATTCGCGCCAGATGCGCTGGAACTCAGGCACGGTAGGCACGCCAGGGAAAACGCCATAGGAGCCATTGTTCACGTTGTACAAGCCTCTGACAAAACGGTGGTCGGGCTCAAGCTGGGAAGACTGGTTGTAGGCCAGGCCCCATTCCACTTTCAGGTCTTTGCCATTGATCATTTCCTCGTGTTTACCGGCGAGTTGCATCACCTTCAACTCGCGCTCCGTGTAGGTAATCGACTCTCGATAATCTCTTTCATCAGCATTGATGATGCTGTCATCCACGAGCCCGTACTGTAAGGTAGCGCGATCCTCTGCCACTCGATTAAAGAAGTAGGTGAAGACAATCTCGCTGCCTTCTTCAGGCTCAATCCCGGCTGAGACGAGAAGGCCTGCACGCATGGTCTCTTGTCCTGAGCGCACGGTCGATTGACGACGGAGGATCTGCACCTCCCCCGCATTGGGCAGCCCGAGACCATTGAAAAAGTAACGCCCGATCTGGTCGTCATCATTGTAGATGTATTTTTTCGAATAATCCGCAGCGATGGTGATACCCGCAGGTGCACCCATGAACTCGGTCCTGTGGCCCATGCTGGCTTCCAGTGTGAAGTCCACCGGGGCACTCACCTCTTGCGTTCCCATCACCGGGCTCAGGGCATCGTTGGCTTTTTGGCTGAAAAGGCGAATCGGATTGTCCGTGCGAGTCAGGCCATCTCCCACGCCGCCAGCAGACTGGTCCAGCAGATCCGGCAAGTCCGCAGATTTGATGAAGTCTGGCAGCCTGCGAGAATCCGCTGTGCCGAAAGTCCCTGTGCCACCACCTTTGTAACTTAAAAACTTATCATTGCCTGTGGACTGAGTGTTGTAACCTGTGCCCACCTTGAATTTGACGAAGTCTTCCTCCGGCACGGACTTGGTGATGATATTGATCGTGCCACCGGTGGACTCACCATTCAAATCTGGCACGAAAGTTTTGCTCGTGCGCACGTCTTCAATCACCGCGCTGGGGAAAAGATCCAGAGCCACGGCACGGCGGTCAGGGTCAGAACTGGGCACGCGCAAGGAATTCAAACTCACGACGTTGTAGCGGTCATTGAGACCACGAACGACGACAAATTTACCATCAGCCACGTTCACGCCGGTCGTTTTGGCCAGCAGCTTTGCGGCATCACTTGCACCGGACTGCGTGATGAACTTAGCGCCCAAGACATCACCAAAGCTTTTCATTTCTGTGCGCAACGTCAACGAAGAAACCGAGGAACTCGTGTCCACCAATTCCTCTGCCGAAACCACAAACTCATCCAATTCCACCACCTCAGCCGTGAGGCTCAAAGAAGCTTCACTGACGCTACCGGGTGTCACGACGATGCCCGTCTTGCGCTCGCGGATGAAACCGCCACCCGTGGCCAACAAGGCATACTGTCCAGGGGGTAAATTGTTGATGAAAAAGTTACCATTTTCATCTGTCGTTGCGGCAAAGCCTGTGCCTTCGAGCTGCACGGAGACACCAGGAAGAGGCACGTAAAAGTCCGCATCTTGGACGCTGCCACGCAGGCCCCCGTTGGCCCCTTGCGCATGCAAGTCACCGCTCCCCAGCCACAGAGAAAAAACGACGATCAAGTATAAGCACCGCGCCATCATCTTCAATCCTTCACCTCCACATCTGCTGGATTCAGAATTTGAGTCACTTCCGCAGACACGGGGCGTGAAAGGGTATTGTAGTGCAGGCAGAGCCGCACCGCTGTCTCAGCCAAGAAGCGCGGATGGGCGTGAGAACGACCTGCACGTGCCACGGCCAGCAAGATAGGCTCCGCAGCGGCAGCGCCGTCCAGTCTCTCGCGCTGCTGGGCGATGAGCAGCATGGCGGCTGGTGCCTCCATGACAAAGATTTTAGGAATCGCCGCTTCCGCCACCTTCAGCCAAGCACGTGCTTCGTCAGGGCGCTTCCAATCCACCAAAACTTCCGAGGCCGAGGCCAAAAAGAGAGCCTTCCACTCCACGTTGTCCGAGTAGGCCTCACAGCATTTCAAAAAGAGATTCATGCTCTTGTTAGCCAGCTTAGCCTGCCCACCCGCATGCGCTGTGCGGGCGAGATCCAAAAGCACCCGCTGCGCAGAAGGCAGCCCAGCTTCCATGGACATGGTGCCGATCTCTTCTAAAAATGGCAGCGCCAGTTCAGTGTTGCCTTTTTTGAACTGCTGCTGGGCACAGGCTAACAAGAAGCGTGCTTTTCGCTCATCATTTCCAGGCTCAGTCAATGTCACCAGGAGTCTCTTAGCATCCAGCAGGCTGAGGGCGGGAAGAAGGTCTGCCGCCTGAAGCTGAGTGTTGAGGGACAAAAGCTCTAATTTCCCCAGTCCGTCCTCCATCTTTACCGCCTCTTCTTTGCGGCCTAGATGATAAAGAGCCAGAGCGCAGCGCGCGCGCATGAGTTCTGCGGCCAAACCTGAAACTTGGTTCAATTCTTTCAAAGCCACTTTGAGGTAAGGCTCAGCCTCTGCCTGACGCCCAGGGAGAGCAGCCAAGTAAACGGCTATTTCTGCATGGGCCGTGCCTTTGCCACTGCCTGGAAGGCGTTTTGCCAAATAAGCAGCGCTGTTGAAATCGCCTCGGTTTGCATAGGCCTTGATGATTTCCAGCATCCAGACATTAAATTCTGCCACATCAGCCGCCAGTCCCACCGCATAGTTTTCAGCTTGATACAGGGGATCTGTGGGGCTGACATCCCGTGGAGTCACATGCTTTTGAGATTCCTGCACCAGCCGCGCAACGAGATCGTCACTCGATTCACTGCCTAAAACCATCGAACTAGTAGCCAATGCAGCCACACTCAAAAGGGGGCCACACCACTGAAGGCATACCCGCAGAGAACGTTGGCGGCACGCACGGTTTGGAGGGTCACTGATAGCAAAAGGAAAATCCATAGATCTACCGCCCGAGGCTAGGTGGGCGGCCTTGATATGTGCTGTGACTCGCCTTCGGAGAAACCTGATTAAGGTGACAAATCAGTCACTTAACGCTCAACGGTTTTGTCACAGATTGTCAGATTCAACTCTCACCCCAGGGAAATGGCTGAGTGAAGGTATCTGTCACAAACCCAATCAGTGCTCTTGAGTCATTCCGTGTTTGAGCTGGGGAAAAACAAGGGAGGGGAAAGAGATGCCCTAGCATTGACAAGGAAGCCTTCATTCGAGGCCCAAAAAAGCGGGGCGACCCGTGTGGATCGCCCCGCTGATTAAGGAAGACTGGAGATACCTATTACTGAGGGATCACGCGGTAATGGACTGGGCTGCCTGTGTAGGCGTAGGCAGCGTCCGCCACGGTGATCTGACCAGCGGCTGCATTGCTGTCAGCAAACACTTGGTTAGGAGCATCCACTGTGGAGTTGTCCTGAACAGTGCCGATCGGTGCCCAAACGCGACCATCAACGGAGCGTTCGATCACGTAGAGTACTTTATCAGCACCAGAGGTTTCATCCATATCTGCCGCGAAGGAAACGGAAACCGTTGCTCCAGAGACAGCCAGGGTGACGCGAGGGCGATCCACATTGGTGGTGGTCATCAGTTCCGTAGCGTGGGTCCAGGTCCAGCCAAAGAGCCAGTTGTTGTCGCGCATCGCACCGCGATAACGGATGGGGGAGAAGAAGTCTGTAACTCCGACTCGGGAAGGCAGCGCCATCGTGAAATCACGAGCGATGCTGCCGACGTCTGTATCATTCACCAGGCGTGGGTCCAGGCCATTTTTGGTGGCGTGGCCTTTAGCACGCAACTGAGAGATCGGAGCAGCAGTGACGGTGGTGAGGTCGTTGTTTGCATCCGCACCCGAGCTCACCGTGCCGATATTGAAATACAGCAGGTTAAACACATCGCCGTCTGTGCCGTTCACGTTATTGCTGGAGGCCGTGATGGAGTTGCTGATTAAAACCACGGCAGCAAAGATGTCTTCAGAGATCCCGTTGGACCACTGAGCAGATGTTCCTTGCAGCAGGTTAAGGGAACTGTCATTGCCAGTTGGCAAACCACCTGTGGCATCTTTGTTACCGATGAAGGTGAAGTTGAATGTGCGAGAGTCTGTCTCTGGAGTCACCCCAAGAAGGTTGTTTTCAGAACCATCCCACTCGACCATCTTGTCACTCACAGCAGCGGTGTTACGACCGATGAGGGTATTTTCACCGTAGCCGCTACGGACGTAGGTTTCATTGTCATTGATACCAAACAAGTGCTGAAGGTTACCCGAGTAACCGAAGTCACCGTCGAAGGCATCATCGCCATTGAGAACAGAGGCCAAGTAACGAGCATTGACATAACCACCGAACCACTCAAAGCCGTCATCCGCGTTCTGAGCGACTTCTTGGAATTCCATGACCGTGCCGCGGCCCACGCCACCCAGGGTGACGCCGTTGATTTCGTTGTTACCTGTGAGGTTGAAACCACCGTAGCGGTGGGACCAGAAACGAATAACACCACTGTTATCGTTTTCATCCACGCCGCCGAAGAAACCCACAGGAAATGCAGTATCAGGAGCAAAGACAGTGCCTGCACCATCCGCGTCAAATGGCGTAGCCAGAGTCGTCGTGGTGGAAGTCAGACCTTCGATCAAAGCAAAGCCAGTGCCGTTTCCAGTTGTCTTCGTGAAAAGATTTGGATAAGCGATGGTGTCAACACTGTGAGCGGTGCCGTTCCACTGGAGGTTGCTTGCATCCCCATCACTGTCATAACCCAGAGGGCTGCGACCCAAAAGCACCAAACCACCGCATTCTTTGGAATAGGCGAAGGCGTTCGAGAACTGAGGACCTGAGACAGAATAATCCTTGGGAGCAATGGCGACAGTCCCGGCGTTTCCAGTCACGTTGACTGGGATGGTATTGGCACCACCAGGAACGAAGGTGTCATCCACGGAGGTGAAGATGATCGGATCATCCACGGTGCCGTTTCCGATGATCTTCGCACCGCGAGTCACCACGATGGAACCCGGGCTATTGGTAAAACCAGTCACCGTGGAGCTAAGAGCACGAATGACGGTGCCGGGTTCGACGGTGAGTTTGGCTGGAGGCAGGACGTAAATGACCCGTGTGATCACATACACGTTGTCACGTGTAAAACGAGTGTCGGAGGCAATGTTGCCGCTGATCTCGATGATATCAGCACGCGCCGTGCTGAAGGCACAGCCGAGGGCCGCGCAGGCGAGACCGAAGGCTTTCAGATTGGGTAGCTTCATAAAGGAATAAATGGGGAGTTCGTCGTCAGTTTCTTCGATCAGGATTAGTCAAGAGCAGGAGGAGCTGCAGGAACATCCAGGCTCATGAGACCCGAGAGGATTTTCGAAGTGGTGATGGTCGGGGTGGCTTCTGGAAGGATGTAGTAACCCAGACCGATGAGGTTGCTGCCTTCAGGGATGACCACGCCTTCGAACTTGCCAGCGCGCTTATCCGTCAGTGCAAAGCTGCCGGTGATGAGACCGGTCTTCGCATTGATGGCCAGCTTCGTCTTGGCGGTATTCGTACCAACGAGGATTTTGTTAGCCGCCTGCAAGGTGACCAGGGCTTCAGCCGCGGAGGCATCTGCACCACCAGTGAGGCTGAGTTCCACGTTCGTATTGGCAGCCTTGTTCAGCAGCACCAGCGGTGAAACAGGAGCCACATAGAGGCCACCCAGGATCACGTAGGCTTCCGCAGGATCAGTGATGGAGAAGCCGGCAGCGTAGGTGCGCTGTTTGGCCGAGATGTCGAAAGGACGGTTTTGAGTCGCCGTGCCTTCGATGAGGTTGTCGTTCGTGGAGTCAATGATCAGGCGACCATGGATGGAACCTTTCGTGACGGTCTTGTAGAGAGTCTGGAAGAGGAAGACATCCCCTGTTGGGCTCACGAAGGAAGAGGTGGTGAAAGCTTCGCCATCGGCAGTTTTGCCTTTGATGCTCAGCTTACCATCTGCAGCGACGGTGAAGGAGCCAAAACCAGCGCCCTGGGGCACGGAGGCCTCTCCGATATTGGCATTGCCTTCTTCAAAGCCAATCGCGAAATTGTAGAGACCTTTGTAGTCGTCGGCAGGATTGAGCTTGGTGCTGAAAACATTGCGATAACCATCAAAGTTCACGTCGTTCTCGGTGTCGCTGATAAAGCCGTTGACGAGGTTGTCGCCTTCGATTTCAAAACCGACCAACAGGGGAGTGAGGCCACCCGTGCGAGCCACGGCAAACGAGGCATATGGGACATCGTCATTGAGTTCCAGGAAGCCCTTCACAGGCAGCGTGACAGCGCCCAGGTAAAGCTTGCCAGTCAAAGCACCGAGAGTGGAGACGGTCAGTTCAAAACGACCACCCAGCTCTGCACCAGGCAGACCAGAGTCGGTGTTGCGATCGATCGGGCCGACGTAGCTACCAGCCAAACCAGCCAGTTCAGGAGAGGCGTTGACATTGATGACGACCGTTTCGGTATCCGTGCCAGCGCGGTTTGTCACCGTCAGGGTGACGGAGATGTTCTGTGCGGCTTTGGTCGGGCGACCACTGATGAGGCCGGTCTTGGCATCAATCTTCAGACCTGCTGGGAGACCACGAGCAGCGTAGGTGAGAGGAGCCTTCACAGCACCCCCGAGAACTGGGACACTGAAGAAGTATGTGGAGCCGATTTCAGCATCTGGCATGAGAGCCACGGCTGCTGCATCCAGCTCAGGAGCCTGGGTAAAGACATTGAGGGTGCGGATACCGGAGTTCTCACTGTCCGTGCCAGAGGTGATGACGCAGAAATAATCGCCTGAGTCAGCTTCCTGGACACTGCGTACGAGGAGGGTCTTGGTGGTGACACCGGAGTATTTGGTGCCATTCTGCAGGGCATTGATGTCGCCCACTTTGAACCACTGGAAGCTCTGCACCTTACCTGCGGTCAGCGTGGTGAGGGAGACATTGCCACCGACAGCGCTAGCGACCACGGCTGGAGTTTTATCAACGACGACGACTTCCGCCTTAGCGCTCGTGACGGTGCCTGTGCCAGCGCCAGGGGCATTGGTCACACTCACGGTGTAAGCACCGGCCTGGGCGAGGCTCATGTTTGGCAGCACCAGCTCTTTGGTGGTCGCACCGGCGATGTTGGCACCTTTTTTCCACTGGAACTGAAGATTGCCAGTCGCCACGGCTTCGGTATTCAGCTCCAGGGTATCACCGACAGCGAGGACGGTGGAAAGAGGCTGAGTAAGGATCGTTGGCTTCGGCGTATTGACCGTCAGAGAAACGGTGTTACTTGGCACATCGGTGGCCAAGTTGTTGCTGACAAGGACGTCATAGACGCCGGTGTCTTGGGCCACCGAGGTCGCGAGCACCAGGCTGCTAGCAGACTGGTTCGGGATGATGACTCCGTTTTTGCGCCACTTGAAGGTCTTCACTGGGGAACCGTCTGTGGTGGCCGTGAAGGTGACGGCTGTCCCTGCATTGACCACACCGGCTGGAGCCACAGCCAGCGTCACTTCCGTGACGGCTGTCTGAGCACCACCCAGCACGTGAGAAGCTGCACCTGCGCCGATGTCTGCACCGCCTGCGCTGCCAACGTGGAAGGTGAGACCTGCCACGCCGCTATCGGGGGAGGCGAAGGTGTCTGCTACCACGGCATCTGCTGCGGCCCAAGTCTGGTTGGAGGAAGCGATGAGCTGCTGCGTCACTTCTTCAGGGTTCACGCTGTTCAGAATCCAGATGTAAACTTTTTTACCTGCGATGCCAGAGGCGTAAGAGGTGCCTTCATAGCTGATGGATGAATCATAGCTGATGGCCTGCTGGTAGAATCCGTTGATCGCATTGACACTGAGGTCACCGCTGAAGGAAGCCACCTGGATAAAGGCTGCGTCCAGAGCTGTAAAGTCGGAGACATTGGCGGCGAAGTCATAGTTGTCTGGGAAGACACCAAAACGCACCGTGCCGGAAGCGATGCCAGCGAGGTTGCCATCGAGAGAAACACCGTTACCCAGGTTACTGGAGTAAAGATTGGCCGCTTGGCCGCTGCCCAAAGTACCCAGCGCCAAAAGCGCGGAGAGGAATATTTTTTTCATGGGTGAAAGAGAAGTATGAAGAGAGAGATAGAGAAAAGTTACTCAGCGAAGGGCTCCTGAAGAGCGAACCCCACCGAGCCAGCCTGCTCCTTGAAAAGGATAGCCTTGCCGGGGGAGACGAGCGTGGCGCCTGCATCTGCCGTGTTGTTAGAAATGGCGCGCCAGCCGATGCCACCGAGACCACCTGATTTGTAATAGTAACCGGAGAGGACGCCGTCCTGCTCAAGGTAGATCACGTCTGCACTGGCAGCGCCGGTGCCCCCGGTGACGTAGGTCTGCAAACCACTGGCAGCCAGCGTGGTGCTGACGCTGTAGGGGTTATTGATGACCTGGAAGCCTGTGTTGGCATCGAAGGTCTGACGACCTGGGAGGGTATCTCCCGTGAAGGTGATTTCGATGTTGGCTGCGCCGTCAGCCTTGCGAGCCACCAAGATGGCGGCGCCTGGAGCGATCTCTGTCGCGCCCGCGTCTCCTGCGGTAGGCGTGGCGGCTGCGCGCCAGACATCCGCTGTGCTGTGGTAGAAGTAACCGACCAATTCACCCGCAGAAGCTAGGTAAACAATGTCAGCCGTTGCGGAGGATTCACCCTCTTTGAGGTTGGCGCTGTTGTTAGCTCCGAACAGGCTGGAAAGAGTCGCCAGTTTATAGATCACAAATTCATCGCCCACGTTTGGCACGACGGCGAGAGGAGTGGTCACCACTTGCTCGTTTTGAGCGGTAATTTTGGCCGCACGACCATAAGCATTGGTGCTGACGCCAGCAGGAGCATTGCTACCCGTGCCACGCTGATCCACACGGCTGGTGATCTTGATGGCGTGAGGAGTTGAAAGGGTAGGAAGAACCGCCGGGGAAGAAGCCAGTGTCAGTTGACCTGCATTGACTGCACTCACTGTACCACTCGCCACAATGCTGGCGAAGGGCATCCCTAGGAGCGTGGATTTGCCAGCAGGCAGATCAGTCGTCAGCACGCCAGCCGTGCGGCTGACTGGCAGCAAGTTTTCCTGGCCGCACAGTGGGCTGGCGCTCAGCGCCGCCAGTGCCAGCCATCCGAAGGGAGAGCGTAGTTTCATTGTCATGATATTGAGGTGGTCGTGGAGGTGCGAGGGTTCTGAAGCACCGTCCGCCGACATGAACCCACTTCCCCCCACGGGACAAAAGCTCCTCAGCAACACTTTTGTCACCTACCCCTTTTCTTAGTGAGGCTCAGTACCTCGCTAGGTCTTTTGGGTACGTGCACTGGCGGCTCGACAATGGTTTCCATGCGACGTTTTCGTCACAGTAACTTTTGACACATTCTCCTCTGACTGACTCGACCACGCCGAAACGGATGTCACTCACGCCTGCCAACTCGTTTTGAGCAGTGCCCTGCTTTTGTGACATCAGGCTGACCGAATAGAGTCATTTAAAAGGCACCTAAAAATCAAAGATCCGATTTAATCTTATTATTCCGCTTTTGGTTAGGTTTGAAGATTTTTCACCAAGTACCATCGCGTGACATTTCCGCCATGAGGCGGAAGTGTTACGCAGGCTTGTTTGTGAGCAGCTTGGACATGGGCTTGGGATGTGAATGCCGATGGAATGACATTTCCTAACGCCTCCTTGACCCATCTTCTCATGAAAACATCCACCACCTTTGCTGCGAGCCTTCTGCTCGCTTCCGCCGCCTTCGGACAAGGCTTTCAGACTTCGGAGTTCTCTTATTTGACTCCGGCTCCAGGCGCTGATTTCACCTATCAGCCCATCGTCACCGTTGGTGACCGCGTGCCATTGACTGGCGATGCCAGCAAGGATTTCGCTTTTGTGGGCATCCCTGATGCCATGGGTCTTTATAAAGACAAGGTCACCAATGAGAATATCCTTTTTGTAGCCCATGAAATTCCTAGCAACGTAAACACCGCGCCATTTCCTGGCATGCCTAAATACAAAGGCGCTTGGGTTTCTCGCTTCGTCATGGCTGCTGGTGGCGGCATCAACAGCGCTGCACCTGCACACTCCAAACTCTTTTTGGAAAACACCCAGGTTTCGCTCACCCCACCCGTAGAAGGTGATACCAATGGTTTCACACGTTTTTGCTCCGGTGCTTTTTGTGGCCGTGAGTCCGGCCTGGATCGCCCCTTCTTCTTTACCAATGAAGAAAGTGGCAGTGGTAACTATGACGGCGACGTGAAAGGCTCCCAGACAGTGGCCATCGCAGACGGTAACATGTACACCCTGCCGGACCTGGGCCGTGTGGCGCGTGAAACCACCGTTGTGCAACCGCGCCGCGACTCCCTCACGGTCATCATGTCCACGGAAGATGGCAACAACCCTTCCTTTGTTTACATGTATGTTGGTCGTAAGCAGATTCGCTCCACCAGCCCGCTGGACCGCAATGGCCTGACCAACGGTAAAGTCTATGTGCTGTGCGGTCGCGATGCCCGTCACAATGAAGGCACCTTCTTCACTGGCGCACTGCCAACCAAGTGGAAAGAGATCCCTAACGCGGCCAATCTCTCCGCCACCCAGTTGAACACCGCTGCCGATGCCATCGGTGGTTTCGGCTTCATTCGCGTGGAAGACCAGGAATTTGACCCGGCCAAGCCGACTCGCAGCCTCTTCCTCGCCACCACTGGGGGCAGCGGCCCGAACCGTCTGGGTCGCCTGTATGAGCTGACCATGAACCCATCCAACCCACTGGCGAATGGCACCCTGAATGTGGTTTACAATGCTGACACCATCGTCACTCCTGGTGGCACTTTCACGGGTACTGTCGGTACCTTGCTCGCGGCCAATGGTGCCACAGGCTCCTTGGGTAACTACACGGGTGGCAACATTGACAATGGCCGGGACTTTGCTGTCAGCATCGATAACATCGCTGTTTCCAATGACTTCATTGTCATTTGCGAAGATCGTAACAGCCCAGCAGATGCTGTCTTTGCAAAGTATGCGCGCAACGGCGGCCTCTGGACGCTTAATCGTAACAATGGCAACTCCGCAAAGCTGCAAAGCACCTTCAACTTCGCCGGTGTGGAGGCCCGCGATGGCCACTCGGCCATCACTACGCGTGGTCTATGGGAAACTTCGGGAGTCATCCGCTCTGACGAAATTTTTGGTGTAGGCACTTTCGTGATCGCCGTCCAGGCGCACCGCACCAATGTCACCCTGACTCCTGCCAGTGGAGATTTAGCGACCTCCATCCGCACCAATATCCCGAAACCTGCTGGTGGCACCTACACACGCGCCGAAGCCGTGAGCCTCTTCGCTGAAGATGGTCAGGTGCTGATCGTGCGCCCCGTCGCTGACTGATGACCGGCCACTCTTCAGGTTAGTTGCATCATTCCCGGTTAGGCTCAGGCCTAACCGGGAATCTGCATTTTCAATCGGGCGGGTCACTCCACTCACTTCACTTTTCATGAATCGCCAACGTCCTTTGTTTAGCTTCGCCCTGGGGCTGGAGGCTATCGGCTTAAGTGTGCTCGCTTTGGCCTCGAAGATGTATTGGCTCTTACCTTGGGTAGGTTGCGCAGCTCTTCTGGCTGGCCTTGCAGGTCGCTGGCTGGGAGTGGGCATCGTGGTCTGCATCGTCGCCACCGGGGGCTGGGTGTGGACGCTGGGGCAGAACATGCCAGACGGCGCTATTTTGACGGCCCACCCCATCGGGGCCTTGCTCATCGGGGCTGCCCTCGCTTTTCTCAATATTCACACCGCGTTAAAAAAGCGTGACGTTAGTCCCGTCCAGCTCTGCCTGGGGCGCTTGGCGGTGTTACTGCATTTCATCACGGCAGGGGTTCTTCTCGGTGCCCTATATCTGGGCGGCAGTTGGCAGCGTTGGATCGCGCTGGCTTATGCGGTGCTGAATGCCCTGCTGGTGCTGGATTGCCTGCTGCGCCTAGTGGGCCGCCTGTACACGCCCAAGCGTCACTGGCAGACACTGCCAGAACCGGGAGCCTTATTTTTCTATCGTTTGTTAGGTGACGAATGGCGTGCCTGCTTACCTGAAACAACGGCACGGGATGAAAGCTTTGACCTGAAACTGGCGGAGATGTGGATGTGGCCCACCTTGCGTGCAGCGCTACCCTCCTTGCTTAGCACCATTGTTTTGTTGGTCTGGCTACTCAGCACTGTGCATGAGCTGCCCGCTGGCCATGCCGGGGTGCGTCATCACCTGGGCACATGGGAGAGCCGACCTCTGGCCCCTGGCCTGCATTTTTCGCTGCCCTGGCCCATGGGTAGCATCCAGGCTGTGGATACCACTCGCCTGCGCGAAATCGTGCTCGGCTTTCGCACAGATCCCGGCCAGCCGATCCTCTGGGAGAAAGCCCATTATGAGGGAGAGCAGCATTCACTCGTGGGCGGTGGAGATGACTTTCTTTCCATCAGCGTGCCGGTTTTTTATCGGGTCGGGGATGCCGCACTGCATCTGCGTTCTTCCTCCGATGCGGAGGCCCTGCTGCGCAGCCTGGCTCAGCGGGTCCTGCTGAATCTCACGCTGCGACTGCCTGCGCGCGATATCATGACCACCTCGCGCGAGGCGCTGCGCCAGCAATTGCACCGGGATCTGCAAGCGGCGCTGGATGAACGCCAGAGTGGGCTGGTGCTGGCCGAAGTCTATCTGCGGGACATCCACCCGCCGGTGAGTGTGGCCCCGAATTTCCAGGAAGTGGTCAGCGCGCTGGAAGAAAAAGAAGCGCTGCTGCATGAAGGGGAAGCCTACCGCCGGGACATCCTCACCCGCACGGAGGGTGATGCCAAAGCCATCCTCATCACCGCCGGTTCCAGTGCCAGCAATCGCCTGATGCAGACCGAAGGCCAGGCGCACCGTTTCACCGCCATGCAAAAATCCTGGGCCTTGGGCAAAGATCTTTACCAATGGCGCGAAGGTTACCGGGCCCTGGATGAGACCCTCAGTGGGGCGAAGAAAGCCATCTTCGATGAATCCATGCGCGGCGACATGCCCACGCATGTGGATCTGCGCAAGGTGCTGAATCCCGACTTTGTGGATACCGCCCCCGTGCGCCCACAGACCCTGGTGCCGCGCCCAGCGAAATCCACCGATGCCTTTGATCTGGACATCGAGGGCTATCTGCGCGCCGACCAAGGCGAAGTGCCTGCCCCTGACTTTTCCCCGCCGGATGCGGACAATGTTCTGAAAGCCTCATCCTCCACGCCCACTCAGCCACCTGCCCAGACTCAGCCATGAGCGAAGCCCCTTCCCCCTCATCTCAAAACCGCCTCATCAGCCTGCGGCTCGGGCTCATCCTGGCCGTGGCTTTCAGCGTCATTGCCTCCGCTTGCTGCTTCATTGTCAGCGAGACGGAGCACGCGCTGATCCTGCGTTTTGGTAAACCTGTGCGCATTTTGAGCGCCCCCGGCCTTTACTTTCGCCTGCCCATGCCGGTGGAGCAAATCGTCCGCGTGGATCGCCGCCTGCAGCACGCCGACATCCGCCTCAGCGAAACGCTGACACGAGATCAGCGCAATGTCATCGTGCCCATGTTTTTCACCTGGCGCGTGGCAGATCCCCTTCTGTTCTACACCTCCGTGCGTGAACTGAAGCAGGCCTACATCAAGCTAGACGCCCTGGTCACCAGCGCACGCAACTCGGTGTTAGGCCGCCATGACTTCACCGCTCTGCTGATGAGCGAAAATCAAAAAAGCCCGCTGGAAAAACTGGAGAACGAAATGCAAGCCCTGGCCGCAGGAGATGCCGCGAAGCAACTGGGCATCGAGCTCATTTCCACCGGCATCACGCAGATCCAGCTACCTGAGGCCAATACAGAATCCGTCTTCCGCCGCATGCGTGCAGAGCGTAAACGGGAGGCCACGCAGTATCGCGCCGAAGGCCGCGCCAAGACGGCACAGATGAAAGCGGAAACGGATAAGGAAGCCACACGCATGACCGCCGATGCTAAACGACAGGCCGAAGAAATGCGCGGCAAAGCCGAGGCTGAAGCCTCCGCCATCTATGCGGCGGCTCATGGACAAGATCCACAGTTTTACAAATTTCTGCGGGAGCTTCAGAGCCTGCGCACCGTGGTGGATAAGAACACCACCGTGATCCTAGACACCAGCATTGCCCCCTTTCACTGGCTAAAGGCCACGGAACCGGGAGCCGTTGCCAAGGGCAGCGCCACCCCCATGCCCACCCCTGCCCCAGCCGCCCTGGACCCGACGCCATGAAGCCTTCTCCACCCCCCATCACTCTGCGGGATGAAGGCCACGTGGTGGAGGCGCTGCTACTGTTCTTAAAGCAGCTCACGGCTCACGCCCGCTGGGTCTTTGCTGCATTGCTACTGCTTTATGCGGTCTCAGGCATTCACACCATCCAGCCCCAGCAGACAGCACTGGTGAGAAGGCTGGGCCGCCTGCAACCTCACCTGCATCAGCCCGGTCTGCTGGTGGGGCTACCACGTCCCTTTGATGAAGTGCTGCTTTTTGAAACGGGGAAGGATACCAGCCTGCCACTCGATGCCTGGGCACTCGTCGGCACCAAGATTGGGGATCCAGACAAGCAAATTGAGCCGACGAATGAGGAACTGATCCAGCAGCTTAACACCCGTGATGTTGAAGGGGCCAAATACCCCACTTACGAACACACCACGCTGAATCCACTGGACCATGGCTACACGCTGACGCTAGACACCAATGTCATCCAGGGACAGTTCAATCTACGCTACCGCATTGACGATCCTTTTCGTTATACCATCGCGGGAGACCGCATTGAACATCTGCTCGCAAAACTCAGCTACCGAGCCCTAACGGCGCAACTGGCGAGCAGACGCATTGATGCCAGCCTGACCGACGACCGCCGTGATGTGGCAACCGAGGCGACGAAACAGGTGCAGACTGAGGCAAGCCGACTGCATCTCGGCGTGCGCATCACGGGGCTAGACATCCGCGCTCTTTCACCACCTGCCCAGGTGTTGGCGGCCTTTGAGGAAGTGACGAATGCACGCCAGTTTGCCAAAACCATGTTTGAAAACGCGCGTCAGTACGATGCGGAAACGCGCACAAAGTTTGAGGGTGAAGCCGCCTCCATTCTTTTCCGTGCAGAAGGTTATGCCACAGGCCTAGTGGAGTCTGCCAAAGGTGAAGCGTCCGCCTTCACTTCCCTGCTCGGGAACTATCGTCTGAATCCCCAACTCGTTTCCCAGAGACTGCTGCGAGAGACGCTGGATGGAGTGATGGGCCAGGTTTCCTCCCGCACCCTGCTGCCTATGCAACAGGCCCGACCCACCGTCATCCTAGAGCCCGCCCCTGAATTTGCCCGATGAATGATCTCGACTCAACGACCCGCCAGCGCCTGCTGCTGCTCTTTGTGGCGACGGCTCTCATGGCAGCCTCCATCATCACCGGGTGGCTACGCCCAGAGCAGGAAACCGTGAAGGGAGCTCTGGCGCTGCTGGCCACGCTTATTGTAGCCACACCCATTGTTCGTGGGGTGATCACGGCCATTCGGGCCACGGGATTTGGTGCCACTCAGTTTTACATGGACCAGTATGTGGTGCTCGCACTGGCGGCCTGTTTGGCCACAGGCAAGTATCTCACTGGCGGCATCGTGGCCATCATCCTACTGTTTGGTCAAATGCTGGAGGAACGGACCACTGTGGGGGTGGAAATGGCCTTGTCAAAGCTGCGCCAACTCAGCCGTCTGCGCGCGCGCCGTAAAGTCGGAGATAGTGACGAAGAGTGTGAATCCAGCGAACTGCGCATCGGTGATGAGATCCTCATTCGACCTGGCGAAATAGTGCCTGCCGATGCCACGGTCGTGACCGGTCAAGCGATGGTGGATCAAAGCCGCATCACGGGTGAATCTGTGCCGTTGGAAGTGGCCCCTGGCAGCGAGATCTATGCAGGCACGGCCAATCTCAATGGCTTTCTTCAGGCGCGCGTGACTGGCGCTGGCATGGATACCGTGATGGGCCGGGTGCAGAGCATCATCGAGCAAGCTAAAGAATCCGAGGCCCCCATCATCAGCCTCGCTGAAGACTACGCCCGCTATTACACCCCGCTCATCTTGCTCATCGCCACGAGTGTGTTCTTTTTCACTCAGGACATGGAGCGGGCCATCGCTGTGCTGGTGGTCAGCATCCCCTGTGCGTTTGTGCTGGCCAGTCCTTCTGCCATGGTCTCGGCGATTGCTTCCGCTTCACGCCTGGGCCTGCTAGTGAAGAGCATCCGCCATTTGGAAACAGCACGTCGGGTGGACACAGTGGTGTTTGATAAAACCGGCACGCTGACGCTGGGCCAGCTCGAACTGGAGCAGGTGCTGGTGCATGATGAAACCTTGACCCGAGAGCAGGTGATTGAGATGGCTGCCGCGCTGGAACAGCAGTCGAACCACCCGGTGGCACGGGCCATCGCCGCAGCGGGAGAGGGGAAAAATTTACCACAAGTGACTGACTTCACCGAGTATCACGGCCTGGGACTGGAAGGGGTAAGAGAGGGGCAGCATTTGCAGATCGGGCGCAGTTCCTGGTTGATGAAAAGCGGCATGCCGTTAGCGATTGTTCCCGCAGACTTCACCCGCCACAGCCTCGTGCTACTGGCCCAAAACGGCCGCCACATCGCCACCTTTTTGTTAGCCGATCAAGTGCGTCCCGAAGCGCATGAGGCCCTGGAACGATTGCGCTTTTTAGGCATTCAGGATTTCCACATGCTCACCGGCGATCGTCTAGAAGTGGCTCAGCACATTGCGGGTCAAGTCGGCATCACCCATCTGCATGCCGAGTGCCTGCCAGAGGATAAGGTGCGCCACATCCGCGAACTGAAAGCTGCGGGCCGCCGGGTGTTGGTGATCGGCGATGGACTCAATGATGCCCCAGCTCTGGCGGAAGGCGATGTGGGCGTGGCCATGGGCACCCTGGGCAATGATGTCACTGTGCATACCTCCGACGTGGCTCTGATGTCCCATGACCTGCGTCGTCTGCCAGACCTGCTGCTGCTTTCCGCCCGCACGGTGGGCATCATCAATCAAAACTTGCTGTGTGGATTTGCCTTCATCATCCTAGCCATCACGCTCAGCAGCCTGGGCTTTGTCAACCCCATCGCCGCTGCTTTCATGCATGAGTTCAGCGCCTTCTTTGTGATCTTTAACAGCGCTCGTTTGCTGCGCTTTGATGGACTGGAAATGGGGCCTCAGGAGGAAGCTGCCATTGCTTCGCCCGTGCAACTTACACCTACCCATGTCTAAAAAGTCTGCCAGTCTTTTGCTGGTCGCAACGGCACTGCTGATGGCGGCCGGTCTGGGTCTTTATTTAGGCCAACCTGAGGGGACCAAAGTCATGCCTCCCAGCCCAATCAAGGTGCAGCCCCAGGCAGTAGAGCGCCCTTTTTGGGAGGAGGCAAGCGTGCCGGATCTTGTCACTTCGGATGCACCTACCCAGGTCGTCCTCCAACCACGCACTGGCCCCTCCATTCAACGAGATTATGAGGCCGAAGTTCGTGCCCTGGAGCAAGACGGTGAGGCACGCCAGCTCAATGACAGCTTGCTGCTCTGGTTTGACCAAAATCCAAAAGCCGCCACGGACTGGATCAACCAAACCGAGCGCTTTAACGACCTCGTTCCCAGCCTGTCGTCACTCGCGCTTGGCATTGCCAATCAGGGACAAATGCAGACGGCTCTTGCGTGGGTCGAAGCCATCCCGGACGAGGCGCACCGCCATGAGGCAAAGCTACGGGTTTACGCGCAGCAAGCTCGCCAAAGAAAAGTGAATGAGGAAGGGCTAAAGGCTGCGGGCTTCAGTGCCGATGACATCGCCATCATCCGAGGTGGCTCGTTGGGGGATTAAAACGACTCACTCTACTTCATTCACGGTGTAAAAACCTCGCTGGGTAGCCGCCTCCACATAAAGGTGTCTAGGGCCATCGCTCGTAACCGTGATCTCTAAGGTTTCAGTGAGGCCATTCGGTGTCACTGCAAAAGCGACGCGAGAAAAAACAGAGGTGACATCTGCCTTGAATCTGAGCTGATAACGCCGTCCCGACTCGCCCTCAAAGGTCAGCTTCAGGCGCAGGCGATTTCCAGCGCGGCGGTAAAGCTGGATGGGTTTCACATCCAGGGGCAAGTTCGGCAGAGAGATTTTCAACTCATCAGCCCCGTCAAAATCAATGCCAAACGAGGCCAGATTCCCTTCCGCAGGTCCGCGCACCACCTGACCTTGGATGTCATAACGGGAGCCATGGCAAGGGCACTGCATGTAACCCTGTTGCTGAACAAAGGTGCCCACGGTGCAACCTGCGTGCGTGCAAACCGAATCTAGCGCATGGAAGACGGAAGCCGAAGCACGCGTCACAATGAGGGCCGTGTCCACCGCACTGAGATTCACCTGCACAGAGCCCCCTATCGACTGCAAGGCAGGAAAGCTGGCCAAGGACAAATACAATGCGCCCGGTCCTGTTTGTAAAGCGGTCACTTCCATCACCATTCCACGTGCCCAGGCCAGACCCGTGACTGTACGCGCAGTCCCGATGAGCCAGCCCTGAAGCCATGTGCGACGCAACATCTACCCTTAAGATGCGCGAAAACGGCCGATGAACGACTCAAAGAGCGTGACACTTCCCTCACCTCACTGCACCGATAATTTCGGTGGTCGGTTGGGTCTTCAGGATCTTATCAGCCAGGGTTTTATCTGCCACGACGGCTTCTGGAAAACGCTCGGCCAATTGTTCATAATAAACGGCAGCCGCTTTTTCATTCCCCCGCCCTTCATAATAGCGTGCGAGGCCTAACAACTCACGCATTTCAGAAGCACGCACCTCCGAGAGGCAGGAGCGGGCCTGGGCTACCTTATCACTTTCAGGAAAACGAGCGATGAACCACGCGAGAGAGACTGCCGCACCTTCGCGCTGGTGGGGGCCATTGCTGCGCATGGTCTTCCAGTCTTTGTAGGCGATGTAGGCCACCTGGTAACCCGCATCATCCGCCAATTCATGTCGGGGATACGTTTCCGTAAAGTCTTCATGAGTGGCGATGGCCACCTTCTTTTCCCCCGCTTTCTCTTGGGCAATGGCGAGGTAATAATGTGCCTGAATGCCTACCTCACTCTGAGGGCCGTTTTTGATTACGGTCTTCAGCATCTCCACCAGGATTTCAGGTGGCGTGATCTGAGATTTACGGGCCACTTCCAGCGTGCGGCGGCTTTCTTTGCCGTTGCCCAGCAGTCGCTGCACCAACTGAAGCTGCGCGGCATGGGCTTTTTCAAAATGGCCGGGCTGCTCCACAATGAGACGGTTCAGGGCCTCAAAGGCGGCTTCATCATCACCCAGATGAATGTTGATGCGATACACCTCCCACAATGACAAGGCCGACCACTCCGTGCGGGGGTAATGTTTGACCACATTGAGAAAGCGTTCCAGAGCCTCTTCAGCCTCGCCTTCAGACATCAATTTCTGAGCACGCGAATACAGGCGTCGCACCGACTCATCAGTATCCCGTGCCTGTGCGGGCAGCAGAGCGCCGAGCAGAAAAAAACAAAGCAGCCCTGCTCGAACAGGGCTGCTAAAAAAAGACATCGCTGAAGATTTTAAAATCATTCGCCAGGGGCGTTTACCGCTTCGAGCACAGGTAATGGAGAGGCACCACCGCTTGTCGAGGTGGCAGGCAGCAGGGTGCTGGGCTTATACTGCTTGGCCAGCTCTTCCGTGCTGCGTTTACCATAGGTCACGCGCCCCAGAGTGACGAATTCACCGTTTTTATCTAGAGGGTTTTTCACCTTGGCTTCAGCACCGGGATAAAGGTTTTCGACCAGGCCAGAGTTAGGCCCGAGGCAGTCCACATGAGGGATGCCGGGTTCATCCGAGATGGTGTAGTCAAAGCTGACGATCTGCTGCCCCAAGTTGCGGAACTTGATGGTGTTTTCGATCGTTTCTTCATCCACCATATCGCTCACCAGTTGATAGCTCACAGGGGCGTTAGGGAACGCGAGACGCTCCGAGGTGATGGTCTTGCAGGAGGCCAGTGCGACGGTGGCAAGGCCCAAAGTAAACAGGCGGGAGAACTTCATGGAGGTGGGTTGAGGGAGAGCCGGGCGAAATGAAAATTAATAGCGGTAGCGGAAACCGATGAGGTAGCCATCGGAAGCAAAGTTCGTTAGCTCCTCAAGGTCACCGACGTGGAAGTCACGATACTCAGCGAAGATGGAATACTGGTCTTTCCAGGTCCACTCGACACCGGCGTACCAGTTCCAGGAATTGATGAATTCATCCACACTGAAGGGCGTGGTGCTGGCTGTATTGGTTCCTGTGTTATTAAACTGGGCACGGGACTTGGCTGTGGCATTGCGATACCACACCTGACCACCGCCGAAGCCTGCGCCCACGTAGGGGCGGAACCCAGCGGCGAATTTGCCGATGCGAGCCCGGTAGCGGTAAAGATCCAGGGCCAGGGTGCCATTCAGGTTAAAGAACAGGGAATTCATGTCAGCCTGATAAGACACCGTGTCGGTCGCCAGACGGCCACCACCCGCGGGTTGGTTAGCATCGGCAGAGCGCCCTTTAAGCTCGGTGGACATGAAGGTTCCTTCCACATCCACGGAAGCGAGGATGGGCAGACGCTTCATCTTCCAGCTCTTACCGACTTCGATGCTGAAACTGGCAGCACCGTCAGAATCATCCAGGCTGAATCTTTTGTCACCGATCTTCACATCCCCGCTCTGACCGAAGGACTCGCCGACGGACACGCCGACAAAAGGTCCGTATTTGCGCTTTTGCGCCGCGCCTTCACCGCCGAGCGACTTGAGTTCAAGCTCGGCCGCTGGGGCAGCCAGGGCACAAAAGGTAAGAGTGAGCAAAGCGAGGGAACGCATGATGGGATGGAATTGCCTCGTTTATTAATCTGTGCTTTCCGCTGCTGAAATGAGTTCGATGTGAAGAATTCGTCACACGTTACCCGCCGCAAAGTGTCACATTCTGCTCACACTCTGGCACATGATGAGACCTTTATTGATGCTCTGCCTAGCCCTTTTGACGGTCCTGTTGCATGCCCAACAGCCTAGCCGCCCCGCCCCTGCCCCGGCGGCGGTTTTGGATCCTATCTCCCCCAATGTGCCCGCTGGACCAGGTGAACCTGCTCTTCCTCAGAATGCCGGGTTTCCCGTGGACGTGAACAACTACGAGAATCCGCTGCTCCTCTTCCAAAGCGAGAAGCGCGACCTGCCCATGGCCGATGAAGAGAACCTGGAGCTGCTACCGCCCATCTCTCCCTATCTGCCTGGGGAGCAAGCCCCCGCAGGTACACCGGACAAACCGCTGACACCGGAAGAGCTGGAACTGCGCAGCTTGGGGGCCAAGGTAGCCGCCTCTGTCGTAGGCATCCGTGTCTGGGATGAATTTGGCAATCAGATCAGCAGTGGGGTCGGCTGCTTTGTGACAAAAGACGGCGTTATCCTAACAGACACAGGTTTGCTACATCCGGAGATCGCGGAAAAGGTGGACTACATCACCACCACGGGCGCGGATGGCACCAATCATAAAGTGGCCGGTTTCTACTTGGCGGATCTCGTCACTGGAGTGACGCTGCTGCAAAGTGAAACCAGGGACACCACGCCGCTGGAGCTCGCCCCCGACACGGACTTTGCCCAAGAACGCGCCTGCCACGTCCTCGCGGTCTCTGAAAAACGCGGACTCGTGCTGGCGGATGCGAAGGTGCAGATGGACCCCGCCCTCACGGGCCTGGGCTGGCTGAATCTAAAAGGCACAGACTCCCCTGGCGCGGTGGGTTCCCCCGTGTTGTCGAAGGCCGGGCGCGTCATGGCCGTGGTGGGAATGAAGGTGCCACTGCAGAGCTGGATGAACTTTGCCCTGCCCTGCGATGCAGCCGCCTTTGAACTGCGCAAAAACCGCGCGCCCATGCAGCCGCTTTCGAAACTGCCCCAGAGCCCCAAGTTGCGTGAAGTGGCCAACGATCCCGAGTTCGTTGCCGCCTTTGCCACTCTTCAGCAAAAGCGTGTGGAGTCTGCCATGCGCAAGCTGGTGCAACTGACCCGCAAGTACCCACGCAGCGCGGAATGCTGGGCCCTGCTGGGGCTGAGTGCCACCTATCTAGGGGCCTCTCCCGAGGCGCTGAACTGCCAGCGCAAAGCCGTGGCTCTGGACCCCAAGGCGGGACTCTACTGGCATCAACTGGCCTTTGCTAAACTGCGTGAATCCCCTGGTGGCCTGCCGGACACCACGGAGGACCGCGAAGCGCTGGAACTGGCCGTGGAGCAGCGACCGAATGATCAACTGGCCTGGCTGCTGCTGGCCAGCCGCCACGTGCGGGATGGGGATCTGGGCAAGGCCGATGATGCCCTGCGCCGCGTGACTCTGCTGGCTCCTGGTTATGCCCAGGCGCATTATTTGCAGGCTTATGTGCGCGGTCGTTTAAAGGACTATGATGGAGCCCAGGCGGCCATTTCCCAAAGCTTGAAGCTGAACGCTGGCTACTCCGAGGCCTGGTATTATCAGGGGCTGCTTTTTGATAAGCAGGGTGATCCTGGCGAGGCAACCAAAGCCTACCGCAATACCGTGCGCCTGCGCCCCACGCACCCGCAAGCCTGGATGAATCTGGCCTACGCCTATAAAAAGATGGGCCGTGAAACCGAGGCGCGGGAAGCTTTTAAAGAGCATCAAAAGCGGACGATGAAGGCGAAATGATGCCGCGCCTTTGCGCAGCCCACAGCGTGCGCTAGGGTCCGCCCATGCTCCGCGCCTGGCTCGAACTCGCCCGCATCTCCAATCTCCCCACTGTCTGGACCAACGTCACCGCCGCCTGGCTACTGGCAGGTGGCCCGTGGATGGATGCAAAGCTGGGCTGGCTGCTGCTGGCGGGCTCCCTTCTTTATACAGGCGGCATGATCCTGAATGATGCGGCGGATGCCAAATTCGATCGCGAGCACAAAAAGGAACGCCCCATCCCAAGTGGCAAAATCAGCGCCGGCACTGCCTGGGGCGTGGGGCTGGGGATGATGGCACTGGGAGCAACGCTCGCCATCTGCACTGCCGGGGCTAGCGTGGGCATCACCGTCGCCCTCGTCTCCGCCATTCTGTTTTATGATCTCTATCATAAACCCTGGCCAGGGGCCGTGTGGGTGATGGGCTCGTGCCGGGTGCTGCTTTATCTCATGGCCAGCTCGGCCCTGCCCGGCAGCGGGGCCAGCATTCATGGGTGGATGAATGGTGACGGGCTGATTTTTGCCCTCACTTTAGGTGCCTACATCGTCGGCCTCACCATGGTCGCCCGCATGGAGGCTAAAGGGGCGCTCACCTCCCGCCTGCGCGCTTTTTTTGCCAAAGGTCTGCTGTATGCACCGGCGCTGGTCGCCACGGTCTTCTGGCTCAGCCGGGCAAACTGGCGGCTCATTTCTCTTTTGGGGGATCTCACGCCGCTCGCTCCCCTGCCCTTCATCCTGCTTTTCATCGGCATGGTGGCCTACGCCACACGGGTCATGCACCAGGGCGGGCCCGCGATTGGCCGGGCGGTGGGCATCCTGCTGGCAGGCATCGCCGTGGTGGATGCGCTGGCCGTCATGCAGGTTTCCCTATCTCTAGCCTGTGGCTTTGTCCTAATGGCCCCACTGCTGCGCCTCTGGCAGCGGTGGATTGCGGCCACTTAAGCATGCATTTCCACGTCTCCTGACTGCATGAAACGGCGGCAAAGCTCGTTCTAGTCTTTCCCTTTCGTCACCTTTGGCGTAAGGATTAATGAGACCCAACCGCCCATGCTGGAGAAGAAAATCAGGCTCGAATACGCCCATCGCATCCTTTTCACCCGCGATGTGTTTGCTGCTGCAAACACGACCATCTGCGATCTCCTCCTGCTGGACCACCCCAACAAGGTCCCTCGTGTGCTGGTGTTTGTGGATGATCATGTGGCCTCAGCCAACCCGCAACTTCTCGACAACATCCGCTCGTATGCACGGGCCCATGCCGAGGTGCTGGACCTAGCGGGCGAGCCCGTGATCCTGCCCGGTGGTGAACCCTGCAAGAATGACTTTTCCCTCGTCCAGCAGTGCTGGCAGGCCATCAACGATGCCGGGCTGGACCGCCACAGTTACGTCTTTGTCATCGGCGGTGGGGCCACGCTGGACCTCGTTTGTTTTGCGGCAGCCACCGCCCACCGGGGCATCCGCCACGTGCGCTTCCCCACCACCACCCTCAGCCAGGGCGATGGCGGCGTGGGCGTGAAAAATGGCGTCAATTACTTCGAGAAAAAGAACTGGGTGGGCAGCTTCGCCGTTCCTTTTGCCGTGGTGAA
This sequence comes from Prosthecobacter dejongeii, assembly GCF_014203045.1. NCBI lineage: Bacteria > Pseudomonadati > Verrucomicrobiota > Verrucomicrobiia > Verrucomicrobiales > Verrucomicrobiaceae > Prosthecobacter > Prosthecobacter dejongeii. Next base: position 152,419 of record NZ_JACHIF010000006.1, on the reverse strand, counting down.
TGACTTTGCCTTTCTGGAGTCCCTGCCCGAACGCGAGCGCCGCAATGGCATCATTGAGGCCATCAAAGTTTCCCTCATCCGCGACCGCGCCTTTTTTGAAGAGATCGAGCAGATGGCTCCGGCCCTCGCCCGTCTGGAGCAGCCTGCACTTGAGCGGGTGGTCCAGCGCAGTGCCGAGCTGCATGTGGAGCACATCGCCACCGGGGGCGACCCCTTTGAACTCGGCAGCGCCCGCCCGCTCGACTTCGGTCACTGGGCCGCGCATAAGCTGGAGCAGATCACTCACTTTGCCGTCACCCATGGCGAAGCCGTGGCCATCGGCATGGCGGTGGACCTCCTTTACTCGGTGAAGAAAGGCATTCTCGATGCCCCCACCGCGCAGCGTGTCATGCGCCTGGTGGAACAGATCGGCTTTGAAATCTACCACCCCAGCCTCCTTGCCGAAGGCAGGACTGGCGAGCCCACCATCCTCGAAGGCCTCGAAGAGTTCCGCGAGCACCTCGGCGGCGAACTCACCGTCACCCTCGTGCCCAAAGTGGGTCAAAAACTCGAAGTCCACGAAATGGACCGCGAACTGATCCTAGAGGCCGTGGAGGAACTGCGGGTGCATGCTGAGGCGAATCACCTCGCCCCGGCGGGCAGGTGATTGAGACAGCTCAATGACACGTTTCTCCGAGGCCTAATTCGCTCTGTTGGTGTCTAGCCTTTAGGCGATCTCGGGAAACATCGAATACCGAAGCCTCGCCTAAAGGCTAGACACCAGCAGAGCTAGCGAATCGTCGCTGGAGGCTCCACACCTCCACCGTTCCGGGCACCTCACATCCAGGGTTTCCAGCCGACGGCTTCAAACCAGGATTGAGCGACGAGGGCACCGCGTTGGGTGGCCCATTGGCACATGTTTTGGGCGGCCTCCGTGTGTCCCCCTTGCTCCAGTTGTTGAGCCAAATCTCCGGCGATCAAAGTGGTCGAAGGATGGATCTCATAACTGGCAGAGGGGGTGACATGATGAAAGCCCGCAGCCCGCAACCAGGCAGGCAGCTTCCGCCCGGCGTGGATGTCGCCGCCCTTCTGGGCCTGCATCTGTTTGCAGGTCTCCAGCGCAGCGGCCACGGTTTCATCCCAGGGCTCCAGGACAAAACCACCCCAGTCCAGGCTGCGCAGGGCAATGAACGCCCCCGGCTTCATCACCCGCCGGAGCTCACGCAGAGCCACCAGCGGATGCGCCAGATGCTCGAACAAGGCATGCGAGAACACCCCGTCGAACTCGGCCGCACCGAAGGACAGTTCATACAGATTGGCCTGCAAGAAGGCGGCGTTTAGGCCGCGTTCTGCCGCTTTTTCATTGGCCTGTGCCAACGAGTCACCCTGGACATCAATGCCGATGATGCCCCCAGGCCGCACGCGTTCCGCGAGGCCGAGGGTAATGGAACCATGGCCACAGCCACAGTCCAGCAAGCGCATCCCCGGCCGCATCAGAGGCAGGGCAAAAGACGCGTGTGTGCCCGCACTGCGCCGTGCAGGCAAGTCCGCCGCAGAAGCCGAGGCGGGAGGGAGATAGAAGTCGCTAACAGAAAGGGTGTTCACTTGGGAGAGGGAGAGGAACGGGTGATGAGAAGCACGGAAAAAAGCACCAGAGCGCCTGCGATGATGACGTTCTGAGAGATGGGCTCATGCAGGAACCAACTGCCGAGCAGCACGGCCACGAGAGGGTTCACATAAGCATGGGTGGAGACCCGTGCTGGGGTGCTGACCTGCAGCAGCCAGATGTAGGCGGTGAAGCCAACGAGGGAGCCGATGAAGGTGAGATAAACAAAAGCCCAGGCCGAGGTGGGAGTGATGGCAGCCAGATTTAAATCCTGCGCTTCACCCAAAATCAGGCCTAACAACAATTGCAATCCACCCCCACACAACATCTGCATGGCCACACCTAGCAGGGCAGAGCTGGGCTTTCGTGCATGGCGGGCATAGATGGAGCCGAGAGCCCAGCAGATGTTTGCTCCCACGAGCACCAGAGCCGCCACGGGCTCCACCACTCGCTGGCCCAAGGCCCCACGACCCAAGATGATCACGGCAACGCCCGTCATGCCAATGAAGAGGCCCGCCACCACCCGGCGCGTGGGCCGCAGGCCCTGCGGGCGCAGCCAATCCACCAGCATGATCCACAGCGGCACGGAGGCCACGATGAGCGCCGCCACACCAGACGGAACCGTCTGCTGGGTCCAGCACACACCGCCATTTCCCGCCATCAGCAGCAGGCCACCGATGATGATGGAACCGCGCCAGTGGTCCCAGTCGGGACGCGGTGCACCGCGCATTCGCATGACCAGATACAAAACACCGCCAGCGGTGACAAAACGGCTGCCCGCCATCAGCAGGGGTGGGATGGAATCAATGGCCAGACGAATGCCCAGATATGTGGACCCCCAGATCAGATACACCGCCGCAAAGGCTGCGATGACGAGACTGAAGGGAGGGCGTAAGGGACCGGCCACGCTGGGGAGCGAGGTGGAAGATTCGACCAGGATGCTAGGGCTGCTCATGAAAAGTGATTTTGGGAATCACGCAGCGGCAAGAAAAAACCCACCGCCTGTGTCCGGGGTGGGTTTGGGAGATACGTTTGGAAATTTAGATAAACGAAGATCTCAACCCACCTGGCGTGGCCAGGCCGCGTTAACGGCCCACACCATGACGCCACGTTTCGCTGGGGAACCAGCGACGGCGGCAATGCATGGATGACGGAGAGAGTTCATCAAACGAGGCCCGTGATTAACCGAATGGTTAGGCGCTGTCAAGAAAGGGCTTTTTGAATCTCAAGTTCACTTCCCCGTTCGCACTCGCTTAGCCTCTTGTTTGATAAACAGCGGCTCCAGGTTCTCGCGGATCCAGGCAAAGGCCGTCTCCAGCCCGCTCTTCTGGTAGATGATGCCGATGTCGGCCTCGACCTTGGTGGGGTTGCCCACGCAGTTGAGAAACTGATTGCAGGTAAACCGGGTCTTCATCTCCGCATCCACCTTGCCATGCAGGCGCAGGATGTAACTGCGGACGTAAAGTTCCAGCACTGCATCTCCCACCCAGGCATCCTGGCGAAGTTGATCAATGGATTCTGACTGAGAGGGATTGGCCATGGATTTGCGGCCTGATCCTGCCGAATCTTTCAAACGGAGCAACAAGAGTCCGCGAACTTCGTTGCGTATTGTTTGAGCAGGTCGGCAGAAGCACTTGTCTTTGATGCACCGCCCTACGTATGTTTGGCACAGATTGTCCTTTTTCATGAAAATGCGTCCCCTTTACCCCGCCGTCGCAGCCTTGGCGTTTTCCGTTCTCTCCCCTGCCCAGCAAGCTGCGCCGGATACCGTGCCGGACTCCGTCCCTGCCGCCTCTCCTCCTGCTCCTGAGGCTCCGCTGATTGATGAATGGGAAGGCATCGTCAACATCGACGCTTCCGTTCTGCTCCCTGACTACCGCGAGCCCTGGAATGCCGGCCAGCCCTCCGGCGGGTCGGGCACAGGTTTCCTCATCGGTAAAAACCGCTTCCTCACCAATGCCCACGTCATCAGCAATGCCACCAAGCTGGTGATCCGCACCACCAATGACCCCGAGCCCCATCCGGCCCGCGTGGTGCATGTGGCGCATGATTGTGACCTCGCCATCCTGGAGGCCGAAGACGGCTCTCACTTTGAGAAGCTGAAGCCCCTCACCTTTGGCGGCATCCCCAAGCTGAATACCGAGGTCATCGCCGTCGGTTACCCCATCGGTGGAGATCGCATCTCCGTCACTCGCGGCGTGGTCTCACGCATTGACTTCCGCCCCTTCAGCCACACGCAGGTGGATTCCCACCTCGCCATTCAGGTGGATGCGGCGATCAACCCCGGCAACTCAGGCGGCCCCGTCATCCAGGATGGCAAGGTCGTGGGCGTGGCCTTCCAGGGCTTCAATGGCCGCGTGGCGCAGAATGTCGGCTACATCATCCCCGTGCCAGTGGTGCAGCGCTTTTTAAAGGATGTGGACGATGGCAAGTATGACCACTACGTGGACCTCGCCGTCAGCGATTTCCCCATCGAAAACAGCGCCCAGAAAAAGGCCATGGGGCTGAATGGCGGTGGTGTGGGCGTGATGATCGCCGATGTGGAGCCTGCTGGCAGCGCGGGAAATCTGCTGAAGCGCGGAGATGTGCTCCTCTCCATGGATGACAACCCCATCATGAACAATGGCCTCATCCGCTTTGAAGGTGAGCTGATGGACATGAACGAAGTGGTGGAGCGCAAGTTCGCCGGGGACAAGCTGAAGCTGGCCTACATGCGCGATGGCAAAAAGACGGAGACCGAGGTGGTGCTGAAGCGCTTTGACCCCTACGTTAAGCTGGGAGAGCAGTACAATCAGCGCCCGCGTTACCTCGTCTATGCTGGTCTGGTCTTCCAGCCCATGGACAAGAACCTCATGGATGCCCACCAGATCGCCGACTCGGCGGCTAACTACTTGTTTGACAATTACCTGACGGAAAAACTCTACGTGGAACGGCCGGAGCCCGTGCTGCTGACGAGCATCCTGGCCGATGAAGTGAATACCTACATCACCCCCTACGCGCAGAGCGTGGTGGATGAGATCAACGGGGTGAAAATCCGCAGCCTCAAGGACGTGAAAACGGCCCTGGAGAAGAAAGGTGAAAAGGCAGACTTCATCGTCATCAAGCTGCTGGAAAAAGGCCGCCCCCTGGTGCTGAAGCGCGACCTCGCCGATGCCGCCCACCCTAAAATCATGCAGACCTATAACATCCCGGAAGACGCCTACCTGGGCGAATAACCCCGCCCTTTTTCCGAGACTGTCCCTGCCACCTTTTTTCCTTTCGTGCTCATGAAGTCCCTTTCCTTTCTTTTCACCCTGCTGACCGCCGCCAGCGTGCAGGCCCAGGTCGCCCCCACCACGCCCAAGCCGCCCATCGGCCCGCGTCGGGTGCTCATCAATCCAAATGCCCCCACCCAGCCGCCGCAGCCACAGCAGCAGGCAGGCATCCAGACCAGCTCCCTGCTGAAGGTGAACGTCACCTACCAGAGCTACAATCTCCGCATCCCCTGGCAGAAAGAGAGCGCTGGGGGCCGTCGCGGCCTGGGTGTGGTGCTGGAGGGAAACCGCATCCTCGTCACTGGCCAGATGGTCAGCGATGCCACCTACATCGAGCTGGAGCTGCCCGAGAGCGGCCAGAAGATCCCCGCCCGCGTCATCGCCGTGGATTACGAGGCCAACCTCGCCCTGCTGGCTCCCAATTCCCCCGCCCGTGAGGAGGCCTTCTTTGCCGGGCTCAGCCCCATGGAAGTGGATACCACCGCCCGTATCGGTGACACCCTGGTGGTTTGGCAAACCGGCCGCGTGGGCGAGCTCATCGTCACCCCCATGCGCATCAGTAAGGTCATGAATCAGGGCTACGTGGTGGAGAATGCCAGCTTCATCGTTTATGAAGCGCAGGGCATCATCCGCAGTGAGGCCAATAGCTTCACGCTGCCGGTGGCGAAGGGTCGCAAACTCGCCGCTCTGCTGCTGCGTTACGATTCAAAAAATCAGCTCGCCACCCTGCTGCCCGCGCCCATCATCGAGCACTTCCTCAAAGACGTGGCCGATGGCAAGTACGATGGCTTCCCCTCCCTGGGCATCGAGTTTCAAATCACCCTGGATGAGCAGTTCCGCGACTACTTGGGCATGAAGGCGGACCAACCTGGTGTTTACATCAGCAGCGTGACCAAAGGTGCCTCCGCTGACAAGGCCGGGGTGAAAAAAGGCGACATCATGCTCTCCATCAATGGCTTCACCATTGACTCCCGTGGTGACTATCAGGACCCTCTTTTCGGCCCTCTCAGCGTCAGCCACATCGTCCGGGGCAAAGCCTTCGTGGGTGATGAAGTGGAGATGAAAGTCCTGCGCGATGGCAAAGAAGTGACGCTCACGGGTAAGCTGGCCCGCAAGCAACCCACCGACTACCTCGTGCTGCCCTACCAGTTTGATCAAGGGCCGAAGTACCTCATCAATGGCGGTATGCTTTTCCAGGAGCTCACCCGCCCCTACCTGAACTCCTTCGGCACCGAGCAGCAGGGCGGCCCAATCCTGCGCCTGGCCCGCATCGCCAGCAATCCAGAAGAGTATGAGAAGAAAGGCCGCAGGCGCGTGGTCTTCCTCAGCGCCGTCCTGCCCACCACCAGCACCCAGGGTTACGAGCGCCTCAGCGGCCAAGTGGTGGATGAGATCAATGGCGTGAAAATCTCCCAGATCGAAGACGTGGCCGAGGCCTTTAAAAAGCCCAAGGATGGCCTGCATGTGGTGAAGCTGGACCAGTTCCCTTTCATCCTGTACCTCGATGCCACCAAGGTGGAGAAGGATAACCTCCAGCTCATGAATGGCATGTTCCGCATCGGCAGCCTGTCCCGTCTGGAATAGTCCTGCTCCCGGTCTCGTAACGCCGCCGTTTTTATCCCCTCCCCTGCTCCTCATGAAATACAGCTACGCCGAACTCGCGGGCATGATTGACCACTCCCTGCTTCAGCCCGGTCTCACCGATGCCGAAGCCGAGGCCGGTTGCATCCTGGCTGCCGAATACGGCGTGGCCTCCGTCTGTGTGAAGCCCTACTTTGTCCCCCGCGCCGCCTCGTTGCTCGCGGATACAGGCGTCATCGTCGGCTGCGTCATCGGCTTTCCTGCCGGCAACAGCAGCACCGAGGTGAAACGCTACGAAACTGAACTCGCCTGCAAGGACGGAGCCCGCGAGATAGACATGGTCATCAACATCGGCAAAGCCCTCGGTGGCGACTGGGACTACGTGGAGCGGGAGATCCAGGTCATCGCCGATGAAGCCCACAAACACGGGGCTAAACTCAAGGTCATCTTTGAAAACGATTACCTGCCGAATGACGCCCTCAAAATTCGCCTTTGCGAAATCTGCGCCCGCGTGGGGGCCGACTGGGTGAAGACCTCCACCGGCTACGGTTTCAGCAAGCAGCCCGATGGCAGCTACAATTACCAAGGCGCGACTGAGCATGACGTGAAACTCATGCGCCAGCACAGCCCCGCCCACGTCCAGGTGAAAGCCGCCGGCGGCGTGCGCGATCTCGACGGCCTCATCCTCGTCCGCGACCTCGGCTGCACCCGCCTCGGCGCCAGCGCCACCAAGTCCATCCTCGACGAATACCGTCGCCGCGAGGCCACGGGTGAGAGCGGGGGGAGTGCGAGTATCGGTGCTGGGGGGTATTGAGGGGAAGGCGTCCCGCACAGTCCCTATGCGGTTAGCAGCCTTGAGGTCGTTCAGATAGCCCCTTTTCCACTTACGCCAAAAGGCGGAGTAGCCACCATCGTGTTTATAGGCTCGATAAGCTACCGAATAGCGGCCACACCTCACCTACCACCGCTTTGTTTAGCCACCACACCTAAAAACACCGCAGCCCCCAGGTCTGCCCACCACCACAGCTCCCGGCCCAGGTGGATCTTGAAGATCGGATTGAAGAGCAGAGCCAGCCCGAGGCAACCCCAGGCCCAGGCCTCTGACTTGGCCTTGAAAAACTGCACCGCACCATAGCCCGCCACCACACACACTACCCAGCGCACTAACATGAAGTAACCATACGGCAGCCCAGGTAGCAGCGCCACCAAGCACAGACTGGCAGACATCAAATAAGGCAGAGCAAGGCTCATAGATTGCGCCCTCTGGCTTTTTCAAACAGGCCTGCCATTGCCCCAGGAATCATTGCCAGCAGCATCAACGCCATACCCGGAGTAGCAAAGGCCAAAGCCCCATACCAGGGCCAATGCCAGAGGTAAATGGCTCCAAAGTAAGACCCCACCGTGATGGGTAAGGTAAATTGAAAGAAAAAAGCGAGAACGATAGCCGCTATCGCCCACTCGATTCCCCAATGGTGAGAAATACCATGGTATCCCGCATAACATTGAGCCACGAACAATGCCCCCATTCCAAGGATCAGAACACACCCGAAAGTCATTGGAGCTGCCTCTTTATTCATAATACTGTCCTTTTACGTGTTCCCTAGTGAACGCTGCACTTCCCCTTATCCACCGCGCAGTGCTTGCACTTCGAGCAGTCGCTGCAATACCGGCACTTCTCCGCCTAGGGTTCACACGGCCCCACCTGTCGTTTCGGCGCAGCGGCCCAAGCCACAGCCATCAGAGTCAAGCAGATCAGTGGCAAGTACGGCTCCACCAGCGGTTGAAATAGGATCACCCATGGAAAGCTTGGACTGTGGATGCGGGTAATCAGTCAGTGAATCACCGCAGCTTGCGGCTAATAATGTCCAGGGCCTGGGCTGCCTGTCGGGCAGCACCATCACGGCGGGCCTGGGCTGCGGCCTCTGCCTTGGCCTGTCGCTGGGCTTCCCGCCGGTCTTTCGCTTCCTGCTGCATCCGCTGCTGAGCGAGGATTTGCATCTGCATATTGTGCCGCTCCTGTTGCTGCATTTCCAGCGCCTGCTGCCGGGTGGCCTCCGCACGGTTGTGTTCATCTTGCTGGCGCTGCGAATAGGCTTCAAAGGCGGCTTTTTCTGCCTCTCCGCCAAAACCCAGCCAGCCCTTCGTTTCAGGGCCCAGCCGCTCCACCGCCACCCACACCAGCTTGCCGGCCGTCACGTCCGCTGTCACGCTGATCTTGCCATCCCGATACTCGTGCACCTGGCCGCGCCAGGCAGCCCCATCGATCACCATCCGCCCCACCGCATCGGTAAAGGTGATCGGACCCGAGGGCAGCCCATTTCCCACCGGTGCAGGGGCCGGAGTTGGCGCAGCCGCAGGCAGCGCTTCACCCACCGTTTTTCCCGAGTTCATCGCTTCATGCTGCCAGCGTGCCTTGTGCTTCTCAAACACCCGGTCGCAGACCGCTTCCGGCCAGTTCGGCTTTGTCAGCACTTCATCATTCGACTTCTCAGCCCGGCTGATCTCCAGATCCACTAGGTCATTAAAATCATGCGTCTTATCCAGCATGAAAACCGAGTACTTCGCCAGCGCACGCTCCCGGCTGGCATTTTCCTCCTTCACAAAGGCCGCCACACGCGGATCGCTCATATCCACGGCTGGCGGCGTTGTTTGGGCTGTCGGAACCGGATTCCCGGCAGCGTTCGCCGAATTATTTTGTGCCAGAACGACCAACGCCGCAGCGGTGAAGAGAAGAAGCAAGCTTTTCATGCAAGGCCAAGAATCTACAAAAGTTCCTGAAGCGCAAGACTTATGTAGAGCCATAGAAGCACTTGCAAGTTTCCCTCAAAACGCGGTTCAGTGTTTCTCAAAACTTCAATTCCAAATGCTGCTCAGGCGGCAAAGTGGAATAAGTTTGGGTTTTCGTAGTAGTGGTGCCAGGGCCACCGTCACCAGATCATGCCAAGTTTGAATCAGAGGCAGCAATTTCTCAGGCTCGCTAGCGGGATTCATCCACTCCTCCCAACTTTCCTCAGGAAGGATGAGCGGTTGGCGCTCACTCCTAGGAAGACACGCAAAAGGTTTCAGGCGCGGATGGCCAGCCCCCAGTCAGGACTTTCAGTATAGGGTTGCGCCGAAGGTGAGAATCCCATCAACGATTCAATCTCTGCTTGAGCCTTTTGGCTCAGGGTCCGAGTCCGCACCTTGTCCGGCTCCAAGAACTCCTTCCTCAGCTTACTGCGTTGCTGAGGCGTTAGCCCCTGCAACCAAGCATCCAGACGGGCCTGGGCAGCCAGAGCTTCAGGGCATTCGGTTCCATAAATGACAGGATATAGATTTTTCATGAGCGTGAACTGTTTCAGTAAACAGTTCACTTGAACACTGCCAAATCAAACCCGAAAATACTGTTCAGACAAATTACCCCAATCGCCGCAGGATCTCATCATCGTTGATTGGCGCCAGGGTCTCCTGCCCCAAGCCAAAGGTCGTCTCGACCATCGGGTGGTCTTGTGTCCCAGCACCGCTGCCGCCTGGGTCACTGCTCACCACCGCTTTCGCGGTGCGTGGTGTCAGCAGATAGTGAGGCTTTGTGCTGCAACTTGGAGGAAACTTGTTCATCCACAAGACTTGCCCGCAGACACGAAAAAGCCCCGCAAATGCGAGGCTTCTGTGAGTGGCTACCCCTCAAGGACTCGAACCTTGAACAACAGAGTCAGAATCTGTTATGTTACCATTACACCAAGGGGTAGTGAATATGGGACACGCAGTCTGGCAGGGTTTGCGGGGAGTGCAAGCGGAGGTTCTTGAGCAATGACGAATCTCGGGCGTGAGGCGGCGATGACGCTGAAGAGGTGCCGTAGGGACAGCGGGCAGTGGGGTCGGTGGGGAATTGTTCTGGCAGAATCAGTGGGCTCGCCCAAAGTGGGGCATGTTTGTGCGTGTTGTTTTGACTCTCCTCTGCCTGGCGGCCACCGCTGGGTACCTGGACCGTGAACAGAAGGCGGGACGGTTTCACCGGGTGGATGAGCTGTTCCTGGACTTTTTGGTTTCCAATACGCGGGGCCGTTTTGAAAAACCGGAAGGCGGGGGTGACGTGGTGCTGGTGGAGATGCGCGAGCAAGAGCGGGCCGACTATGCGACCTGGCCACCGCCACCGCTGGACTGGCAGACGCTGCTGAAGCAACTGCAGACCTACCAACCCGAGGTGCTGGTGATCGCCACGCCGCTGAATTGGGGGAACCCGACGCCGGACTTTGCCCCGGCGGTGGCGGAGGCCTTGCTGGCCTTTCCCAGTGTGATCTTGGGCATCGAGACTCAGGTGGCAGAAGCGACGAAGACGGACGCGGCTTTTTTGGGTGATCTGGATTCTTTGCTGCCTCACTTCCAGCAGGTGGGGGGCGATCTCAGCCGCGCGCCCCGGCTGGCCAGCCTCATCACCGCACCGGATGCCTCCGTGCGTGCTTCCACGGAGTTGGGGCTGCTTTCCGCGAGCCGTGTGGAGGATGAATGGCGGCTGCCGTATGCGCTGCGGGATCAGGATCGTTTCATTCCCACGGTGCTGGCAGCGGCGCTGGCCCGTCACAGCCGCAGTCCGTACTCGGGGGGGCATCGTCTGCGCCTAGGCCCAGGTGCGGGCGCTTACCTGCAAGGTGGTTTATACGTGCCCCTGGAAATCAGTGGCGAATTTACCGTGCCGGAGGACACCACGGTGCCGGCAGTGAATGCGCTGCATCTGATGGCGGGTAATCTGGTGGATGTGCTGCCGGTAGAGGACAAGGCGGCGCTGGAAAAGGCACGCATCCTGGTGGTGGGCACCACCCAGGCCGAGGCCCCAGGTGCGCCCGCTTCCCTGCCGACGCTGTATGCCCGTGCACTGAATCGCCTGCTGGCCCTGCCACGGCTGCGGGTGCTGACCGAGATGGAACAGTGGATTGCCTGGGGCATCGCGGGGGCTGCGGCCTTGTGGATCGTGCTGCGGGTGCGGCGAGTGCGCGCCTTCCGGGCGGGCCTGGGCCTCATCTTTGCGGCGCTGGTGGTGAGTTACCTTTGCTTTCAGTCGAACCTCCTATGGTGCCCACCTGCCCTGCCCACCGCCTTGATCGCCGTGGGGATGATCTTGGGGCGGTTCCTCGGGAAAAAGGAAACGGTGGTGACTGAGGAAACTGCGCCGCCGGCTGCCGCCTAAAGCCTATTAAATCCTGGTGTAACCCGCCCTAAAGATCGCACCCCCGAATGGCGAAGGATGGATGGGGCACCTTCATTTTCAAGGCTCTCGAAGTCTTTAGCCAACGATGGCGAAAAGATGTCCTCCCTCTCCCCGCTTGCGGGGAGAGGGAGGGCATTTCGGGAGTTCGGGAGGGTGGGGGCGGACGGGGATTTCTCGCGCCCCTCCAGGGCGCCTCGTTTGCGGGATCGTTTGTTATTCGGTCAACCGGGGGTTCTCGGTGCTGCGCACCTTCACCCCCGGCTACTTTCCATCGCCCCTCCGGGGCGGGGGAACGCGTTTTTGAGAGCTCAATATTGAAGAGCGAACGAGGTGTGAACTGCCCAGAAATTCACCTGCACAGACGGGCTACATCCTTTTTAACAACCTAACGAAAAGTGCGTCAATCAGGAGGCGAAGTCACATCGCCATCTTGGACCGATGTTCGCTGGGCCGCCAGCCGATCCATTTTTTGAAGGTGTTGCTAAAAACAAAGGGGTTTTGGTAACCCACGGTGTGAGCCACGGTTTCCACCTTCAGGTTCGTGGTGGAAAGGAGCTCGCAGGCTTTGCGCATGCGCAGCCAGGTGACGTGGTGCATGGGCGTGCGGCCCAGGGCGCGGCGGCAGAGACGGCGCAGGTGCTCAGCACTGACGTGGGCTTGATGCGCGAGCTCATCCAGCGTCCAGTCACGACCGACATCCGCCGCCACCAGTTCCCACACGCGCCAGAGGCGATCATCCTGCTGCCAGGGCTGGGCAAAGCGCTCGACATAACTTTGAATGAGCTCCACCCAATGAAACATGGCCGCAGGTTTAGGATCGTGACCGCTTTCATCAATCAAACCCTCGATGGCGCTCCACAGGGCCTGGCCATGAAAGGCGGCCATCTGCGGAGAGCTGCTGCTGAGGATGGGTTTTTGCTCAGGCTGCTGCTCATACCGCACCCAGCAGCAGCGCCAGTCTTTGCCCTTCACGGCCTCAAAGGCGTTCACCATGAAGGGCGGCAGCGCCACAGCCATGCCGGCACTGCATTTCTGCCAGCGGCCATCCACCAGCACACGCCCCTCCCCTGCCACACAGGCCAGGAAATACAGCCCGCCCTGATGCATGCGCACGATGCGGTAGGGAGCCCGGGCCGTCATGACTCCCGCATGGGCAATGCGATGCGTCTTCAGCGTGCCGCAAACCGGGGCCCCGCGCAGCCAGGCGCGGTTGTCTGCCTCCGTGGCCCGCACCACGCGAAATTCCGTATCGGCCCCGTGGGTGTGCGTTTCGGATAGTTCGAGGATGGAAGAAGCTGCGTGCATTGAGGAAGGTTTGCAGTTGTGTACGCTTGCAGGTGCTTCGCACGTTTGCTGGCGTTATCAAACAACGGCAACCCACAGCCACCTATCACAAACAACCGCCAACTTTCTCTTTATGCCTAATCCCTGGACCGGAACCGGAAATCCCTACACCAAGCAGGAAGTCGTGGATCGTCTCAAGGCGACGCTGGCTAAAGGTGAGCCCATCATCGCTGCCGGTGCTGGTACAGGCATCAGCGCCAAGTTCATCGAAAAAGGCGGTGCCGACCTCATCATCATCTACAACAGCGGCCGCTTCCGCATGATGGGCCACGGCAGCACCTGCGGGCTCATGGCTTATGGAGATGCCAATGCCATCGCCATGGAAATCGGCGAATACGAAGTGCTGCCCGTGGTCAAAGAGATCCCGGTCATCTGCGGTGTGCATGCCACAGACCCACGACGCCGCATGTGGCATTGGTTAGGCCGCGTGAAGGAAATGGGCTTTTCCGGCGTCAATAACTTCCCCACCCACACCATTGTGGATGGTCACTTCCGCGGAGTGCTGGAAGAGACCGGGATGAGCGTGCAGAAAGAATTTGAAATGGTGGGTCTGGCCACGCGCATGGATCTCTTCAGCATCGTCTATGTGGCCACCCCGGAAGAAGCCATCGAGATGGCCAAGAACGGAGCCGATGCCATCATCGCCCACGTGGGCACCACCGTGGGTGGCAGCATCGGCGTGACCAATGCCGTGGTGAGCTGGGACCACACCGTCAAGGTGACTCAAGACATCATTGATGCCGCGAAGAGCGTGAACCCGAACGTCTTCACCCTCACCCATGGCGGGCCGATCAATACGCCCAAGGACGTTGAATTAATCCTCAGCAAAACCACGGCTGATGGCTTCGTGGGTGCTAGCAGCCTGGAGCGCATGGGCGTGGAAGATTCACTCACCACCCTTACACGCGAGTTTAAAAAAGTGACTCGCGGATAGCGGCCTTCGCCTTCGCACATCTTCTTCGCATTGTAGTCCCGGCTTTAGCCGGTTCATCCAGATTCCGGCTGAAGCCGGGACTATAATGCACGGAACCGCAGGCGCGGATCTACCTCGGAGAAATGTTCAGAACCTAGATTTCATCCCAGCCTTTATAGGTCCTAGCCGTCGACCCGTGATTTTAAAAAAGTGACTCGCGGATAGCAGTCTTCGGCTTCGCACATCTTCTTCGCATTGTAGTCCCGGCTTTAGCCGGTTCATCCCAGAATTCCGGCTGAAGCCGGGACTACAATGCACGGAAGCCGCAGGCGCGGATCTACATCGGAGGAATGTTTAGAACCTAGATTTCATCCCAGCCTTTGCCGTACTCTCCCAAAGGATAAGTGCGCCAAAGCCGCTGAGCTTCTTCTCTGCCGACCGCTTGAAGATAGTCGTGAGCACTGGACCAGGGCCATTCCGACCACTGAGTGGCGTATCCATGCTTCACGGGATTGTGATGGATGTAGTTCAAAGTCGCCCAAACATGACTCTCACTCCTCATCGAGCGATCCGTGGCCCGATGCCAGCACTGTCGCCCCAGCATATTCTCCTCCAGATTCCACCCTCGTGAAGTGCGCCCATGCAACCGCCCCAAGCGAGACATGATCTCGCGCAAGTCCACTACAGTCGCGAGCACATGATAATGGTTGGGTAATAGACACCACGCATGGATCACCGCTTGTTGGTCTAAAAAGGCCTCATGCAAGAGCGCGACAAAATCGTCCAGGCGTTGCTGGGAATAACCTAAAATGCAGGCATGTTCATAACAGGCTCCGGTGATAAGATATTGATCTGTCTGCTGCCCTTCATAATGGGGAGGACCATGCCAAGGCCGTCGATGCAACTGACGATGAGCTAGGACCTGCTCACGCATTTCTAGATTCCACTTACGCCAAGCGTACAAGACGGATTTCCTCGTGGGCTAAGATTTAAAACAGATGCGCGATGCAGTCTCTTCGCACTGTAGTCCCGGCTTTAGCCGGTTCATCCAGATTCCGGCTGAAGCCGGGACTACAATGCACGGAATCTAAAGTCTCACTTGAGCAGCCCGGTCGCTGCTTCTTGAAAGGCTTTGCGCATGGGGGAGGCATCGCCATTGGCGAGGCCTGCGCGTTGGATGAGAAGGATGTGAACGGTCTTTTTCACGGGGTCGATCCAGCCCTGGGTGCCATGGGCGCCGCCATGGCCGTAAGTGCCGGGGCTGAGCATCGCCGTTACGTCCATGGGCTTGACCACCACCTGGAAACCAAGGCCCATGCCCATGCCATCGGTAAAACCAGCTTTGAGATCGCCCGTGTGGTTTTGCGTCATGAGTTTCAGCGTCGCATCAGAAAGGTAACGCTTGCCGTTAGACTCGCCGCCATTCAGCAACATGGAATAGAGCTGATACAGATCCTCAGCCGTAGAAAACAAACCGCCAGCGGCCAAAGGCGTGCGTTTGTGATTGGAGAAAGGCGGAGTCAGGTACTTGATCGTCGCCACTTCCAGGCCTTTGCCATCGGCGGTGGGTTTGTAAGAGGTGGCCAGTTTAGCCATGTCTTTTTCCTTGGGCCAAAAGGTGGTGCTTTTCATGCCCAGAGGTTTGAACAAACGCTTGTCCAAAAACTTCGCGTACTCGTCTCCACTCACCACTTCGATGACGCGGCCTAGGGTATTGATGCCAGGATTGCAGTAGGACCATTTGCTGCCGGGCTCGAATTGCAGTGGGCTCAGCGCGTAGGTGATCACGGCCTCCTTCAGGCTCAGCACATCAATGGCATCCTTGTCCAAAGGCGAGTTGCCCACCAGACCACTGGTGTGGGTGAGCAGGTCTTTGATCGTGATGGGCCGCACAGGCTTCACCAGCACAGATTGTGATTCGGTCTTTTCCTTCAGCAGCATCTGTCCTTTGAACTCAGGCAGATACTTCGCCACAGGATCTTCGATGTTCAGCTTCCCCTCTTCCTGCAGCATCATCACGGCCATGGCGGTGATCGGCTTCGTCATGGAGGCGATCCAAAACAGGCTGTCTTTCGCCATCGGCGTGCGGCTTTCCAGGTCCTGCAAACCGGTGGCCTCAAAGCTGAGGATCTTCCCCTCCTGCGCCACCAGCGTCACGGCTCCAGAGAGCTGCGATTGATCCATGAAAGGCTGCAACGCGGCCTGGATGGGGGCCGATTTCACAGGAGTCTCCGCAGGCGCGACCAGCGAAAGAGACAGAAGAAGGCAAAGCAACGAAGGCAGCAATTTCATAAGCAGGCAGCCAAGGTGGGCAAAAAAAGGTTAAGTGTCGAGCCCACAAAAAAGCGGTGCCTGTTTCCAGACACCGCTTGGGGAAAACCTGAGGGGTCAGGCTTACTTGATGGCCTTTTCGTATTTGGCTGGATCGGCCTCGAATTTTTCTTTGCAGCCTTTGCAGCAAAAGCCGATTTCCTTGCCCTTGTGGGTGGTGGTGAGGGTGGCCTTCACAGGCTTGCCTTCTTTCACCGGGCATTCGATATTGACTGGGGCCGCAGCGGCAAAGCTGGCGATCGCACTGAGGGCGAGGACGGAGAACAGAGTTTTCATGAGATGGAGCGCTAGTTGATTGAACCAATGGTACACCGGACCAAAAGCGACCCAGTGACACACATACTGTACGTAGGCGCAGGCGACTTCTCGTCGTTAAATTTACGCGATCCGATGGACAAAGCCGCCGTCCCTTGCAAGGGAGTAACTGCCCAGTGACCGAAACCGACTCCATCGCCACATCCACCCCCATTCACGATGCCCGCGAGGCTTTGCGGAAGTATTTTGGCTTTCGTGAGTTCCTCGACGGCCAGGAAACGGTGATGGCGAACATCCTCAGCGGGCGGGACACGATGGTCATCATGCCCACGGGCGGCGGTAAGTCCCTCTGCTATCAACTCCCCGCCATGGTCATGGAGGGCGTCACCATCGTGGTCAGCCCACTCATCGCTCTGATGAAGGATCAGGTGGATGCCCTGGAGCGGCGTGGCATTCCTGCCACCGTCATCAACAGCACCCTTTCCCCGAGCGAGCAGCAAGTGCGCATCGCCGCCCTTCGTCGGGGGGAATATCGCTTGGTCTATGTGGCACCGGAGCGCTTCCGCAGCCGGATGTTTCTGAATACCATGCGGCAGGTGGAGATCGCCCTTTTTGCCGTGGATGAGGCGCACTGTCTCTCACAGTGGGGGCATGATTTCCGGCCAGATTACTTTCGGTTAGGCGAAGCGCTGGAGGCCCTGGGCCGCCCGCAGGTGGTGGCCCTCACCGCGACTGCCACTCCGGAGGTGCGCGAGGACATTCGCCGCGTGCTGGACCTGCGAGATCCCTTCATCACCATCCGGGGTTTTGAGCGGCCTAATCTCAGCCTCAAC
Source organism: Prosthecobacter dejongeii (assembly GCF_014203045.1). NCBI lineage: Bacteria > Pseudomonadati > Verrucomicrobiota > Verrucomicrobiia > Verrucomicrobiales > Verrucomicrobiaceae > Prosthecobacter > Prosthecobacter dejongeii. Next base: position 135,138 of record NZ_JACHIF010000006.1, on the reverse strand, counting down.
GTCACCCACACCAAAAAGGGCGATGACAAATACACCCGGCTGAAAAAGATCATCCAGGACTACAAGACGGGCATCATTTACTGCTCCACACGCAAGCGGGTGGAAGAAGTGGGCGATGCCCTGCGAGAGTTCGGCATCCGCGCCATCCAGTACCATGGCGGTCTGGATGACAAGGAGCGCGAGGATCGGCAGAACAAGTTCATCTCCAAAAAGCACGACATCGCCGTGGCGACGAATGCCTTTGGCATGGGCATTGACCGCTCCGATGTGCGCTTCGTGGTCCACTACGACATTCCCGGCAGTGTGGAGGCCTATTACCAGGAAGCAGGCCGTGCGGGACGTGATGGCGAGCCCTCCCACTGCGAGCTTTTTTTCAACTTTGCCGATACCAAAACCCAGGACTTTTTCATCGAGGGAAACAACCCCAGCCTGGAGACCCTGCAAAGCGTCTATCAAGCCCTGCTGAATGCGTCTAACCAACAGCATGAAGTCGAACTGAGCATTGACGACATCACGGACCGCGCCGGCGTGAAGAACGGCATGGCCGTTGGCTCGGCTCTCAGCCACCTAGGCCGTGCGGGCTACATCGAACGCTTCGACATCCCAGGCAAACGCATCCGTGGCACCCGCCTGCTACAGCCGGAGGTGATGACGCGGAGCCTGAAATTCGACGTGGACGCGCTGCGCGAAAAGGAACGCCGAGACCGCTCCAAACTGAAGTCCATGGTGGATCTCTGCTACGATGAGCAGCGCTGCCGTCAGGAGCAAATCCTGGCCTACTTTGGCGAGACCGAAAGCCAGCCCTGCGGCACCTGCGACATCTGCCGCCGCAGCGGCGTGCAGGTGCCCCGCGATGGCAACGCGGCTGAGGTGATGATGCTACGCCAGGCCCTCAGCGGCATCGCCCGCATGTCCACCCGCCTAACGGACGGCACTTGGGAAGGCCGCTATGGCAAAGGCCGCATCATCCAGATGCTGGTGGGCAGCAAGTCGAAGGAAATCGTGGATGCGGGTCTGGATCAACTGACCACCTACGGCCTGCTGAAGGCTGTGGGGTCCAATGCACTGCACCCGCTGTTTGCCGAAATGGAAAAGCAGGGCCTCATCGAAACCACCACGGGAGAATACCCCCTGGTCACCCTCACCGCAAAAGGTGCGGACGTGATGAAAAAAGGCGCCAATGTGCGCATGATGTGGCCGAACACGGAACCCAAGGTGGAGCAACCGCTGAAACCTGGGGCGAAACTCACGCCAGCGGAGATCTCCACCCGCGAGTTGGGTTTTGACGACGCGCTTTTTGAAAAGCTGAAACGCCACCGCAACGTCCTGGCCATGGCCGAGGGCGTGCCCGCCTACCTCATCTTCAGCAACCAGACCCTGGAGTTCCTCACCCGCCTGAAACCCACGTCCGTGGAGGCCGGATTAAAGATCCGCGGCGTCGGTGATAAGAAAGCCCACACCTACCTGCCCGAGTTCATCCAGGTGATCAAAAAACACGGGGCGTAGAAGCGACGCCCCCCGTCGCTTTGCCTCCGGTGCCAGCGGCGCCCTCGCCGCTTTCCCCCATCACATCCGCTCCGTCGTCTGGATCCCCAGCAAACCGAGCCCGGTCTTCAGCACCCGACTCGTCGCCTCACACAAAGTGAGACGCGTATTGCGAACGACGCCCGTGCTGTTCAGCACGTGACAGGCTTCGTAAAAGCTGTGGTACGTATTGGCCAGTTCATACAAGTAGTTAGCCAGCGTATTCGGGCGGTGATCCACCAGCACATCATGGGTCGCCTCAGCGAACTGGGCCAGCTTCATCGCCAGGGCGATTTCGGCAGGCTCAGTGAGTGCGATCTCAGGCGTCAGCGTGACAGCACTGCCCTCCAGCTTGCGGAAGATGGAGCGCGTACGCACATAGGCATTGATGAGGTAAGGCGCAGTATTGCCCTGCAAAGACAGCATCTTATCCCAGCTAAATTTATAATCGGTGAGACGATTCTGGCTCAGCTCGGCATACTTGACGGAGCCGCTGCCGATGATGCGGGCGATCTCGTCCTTCTCCGCATCGGAGAGGCCTTGATCTTTCTCTTCAGCCGCCGCGCGAGCACGCTCAATTGCTTCCTCGATGACTTCGAGGAGGCCCACGGTTTCACCACTGCGGGTTTTGAACATCTTGCCATCCGGTCCCAGGATGCTGCCAAAGGCGATGTGGGTCATCGCAGTGCTGTGGCCCATGCGTTTAGCGGCGGCGAAGACCTGACGGAAGTGAAGCTGCTGCGGCGCACCCACCACATACCAGATTTCATCCGCCTGCCACTCCTGGACACGGTAGTTGATGGTGGCGAGGTCGGTGGTGCCATAGAGGAAACCGCCATCGGACTTCTGAATGATAAGCGGAAGCTGCACCCACTCCTTCGTCTCACGGTCACGCGTCATGAAGGGATCATCCTCCACGGCCGCCGTGCCTTCGCTGAAGATCACCGCCGCGCCTTCGCTCAAAACGGCAATGCCGCGAGAGAGCAAATCCGTCACCAAAGGTCCTAACGCGTCGTTGTAGAAACTTTCGCCCAGGTAATGATCAAACTCGATGTCCAGGGTGCCATACACCTCTTCCAACTGCACGAGGGTGAGCCGCACGCATTCTTTCCAGATGGCCAGGTTTTCCTCGTCGCCCTGCTGCAGTTTCACCAGCTCCGTTTTGCACAGGGTCAGCACGGACTCGTCATCCTTGGTCTTCTGGTTGATGAGTTTGTAGGTGCGCACCAGTTCCTGAATGGGGTGCTTTTTCAGCGCCTCATGGTCGAGCTGAGTCTTCCAGCCGTGAATGATCATGCCAAACTGGGTGCCCCAGTCGCCCACGTGATTGTCCGTGATGACCTTGTGCCCAACGAAACGAGAGACACGGGCCAGGCAGTCACCGATGAAGGTGCTGCGGATGTGCCCCACGTGCATGGGCTTGGCGATGTTCGGCGCGCTGAAATCAATGACGATGGTCTTGGGCTGCGCCACCTGCACGACATCGCAAGACGTACCCGTGGTGATGGCCTGTACCTTGGCCGAAAGCGCGGCGGGGCTGATGCGGAAGTTCAGGAAGCCTGGCCCGGCGATACTCACCTCACTGCACAGTTCATCGGCTGAAAAGGCGGCCTTGATCTGCTCAGCCAGGGCACGCGGATTGGTCTTCAGTTGCTTGGCCAGCGTCATGGCCGCATTGCTCTGGTAGTCACCAAATCGGGTGTCTGAGGCGAGTTCCACCGAGACGGGGAAACCCTCTGGCAAAACAATGCCAGCGGCGGTGAAAGCAGCCTGGAGACGATCGGTAAGAGCAGCGCGAAACATGGGGTGGTGAAGATACTGACTTCTGGAAAAAGTCGAACGCGGATTGCATATTGCCGTGACTTCAGGCCAGCCCCAAGGCCGCCACCTGCGCTTCATCAAAGCCGAGGTAATGCCCCAGTTCATGCAGCAGGGTCACGCGCACTTCTTCCCGATACAGCTCCGGATTGCCGCCGGTGTAGTCCCAGAGGTTGTCCAGAAAGAGACGGATGCGTGGCAATTGCCCAGGAAATTCAGGTTCAGGGTCGGCCCGCGAGTTCCCTTCAAACAGACCCAGGATGTCATCCTCAATGACTTCTCCCGCAGCCAGGCAGTCCGCCATGAAAACGGGCTCGATCACACAGCCCGCAGCGGCCTCGCGGATATCCTCCGGCAGGCCACGCAGAGTTTGGCGCACCTCTGCCGCAGCCAGCGTTGCCAGTCGGTCATCCGTCATAGCGACCTGTTAGGGATTGTCATACATCGTACCGGGATTGCGGCCCCCAGCACCGCCGCCGCTGGACATGTCCCGGACGAGATTTCCCAGGGCCTGACTGCCGATGCCGTTCTGGCGAGTGGAGTTATACACGGATCCTTGCAGGGAACCGACGCCGGGAGGCGTATTGATCTGGGGACTGTCTGGCGTAGGGATGGCATTTGCCTTCATCTCACTCTGCACCAGGGCGTGACGACTCCAGGCCATGGTATCCACGCGGTTTTGCACCCGCTGATCCAGCCGTGCTTTGGAGATCTGGTAACCTTCCGCATCCAGAGCCCCGCTGCGACGCTGATCCTCTAACAGCACGTATTCCTGTCTGTATTCCGCCCGTATTTTTTGTTCCAATTCATCCAGCTTTTCAGCCGTGGGCATGCTGGAAACGCAGGCACTCAAAGAGGCTGCGAGGCTGAGAAGGAAGACGTGACGCAGACGCATGAGTGCACGCTAATGGCCCCAGAGATGCTTTTCAATCCAAACCGCAAACGCCCGGCTGGCGTAATGCAAGGTCACCACTCCCGAATCCATGGCCCACGACCCGATCGAAACCGACCTCGCGCAGACCGCCCCACGCGGAAATTTCCTGCATTATCCCACCTCTCGTCTGGGGGCCAAGATCATCCCGCAGGATCTCACCAACTTTAAAAGCCGAGGCGTGTCCCGGGTAGAAAGAGAACTGCAGCAAGAGCTCATCGAACTGCGAGAAAAATATCTTCAGGTGATTGATTCCTTCAATTGGAACAAATTGATCTATGAAGCTCACTTCGGTTTCGAGCCGGTGATCGGCGAAGTCTATCACCTCTACGCGGTAGAAGGAAAACACCATCTGAGCATGATCGAGCCTGAATCCTGGCATCAAAAATGGATCGGTACTTTTCGCCTGAATGCCGATGGCCGTTGGCAGTTGGAAAAGGTGGCGGATGACTTTGACCTGCGCGGCTGGATCAGCACGCATGTGGAGTAAAGAAAGGGAGAATGAAGGGGTGACGAAAGCGTGATGCTGTGGTGTGCTAGCTTAGCATCTTCACTTCCCTAACCCCACCCCTTTCCCATGTTTAACTTCTCCTCCATCGGCCAGCGGCTCTCCGGGCCCTGCGGCATTCAAGAACTGATGGATGACCTGGGGGAGGCGCTTTCCATCACTCCAGACATGCGCATGCTGGGCGGCGGGCAGCCTGCGGCGATTCCAGCAGTGCAGGCTCTGTGGCGTGAGCAGATGCAGGCCATGCTGGCTGACGGCAGCCTGGACCGCACCCTGCTGAATTACGACCCACCTGGGGGCAATCCTCTCTTCCGTGAAGTCTTCGCCACCTTTCTCAAACGCGAATGCGGCTGGGACGTGACGAAAGAAAACATCGCCGTCATGCCCAGCAGCCAGAGCGCTTTTTTCCTGCTCTTTAACCTCCTGGCTGGAGACACACCGACCGGAAAAAAGCGCATCCTCTTTCCTCTGCTGCCAGACTACATCGGCTATGCGAACCAGGCCCTGACCGAAGGCCAGTTCATCGCTTATCGTCCCATCATCAGCCCCCAGGGCGAGCGTGAGTTTAAATACCACGTGGATTTTGAGCAGCTCAAAATCACCCCGGACATCGCGGCGATGTGCGTCTCCTGCCCGACGAACCCCACGGGCAATGTGCTGACGGAGGCCGAGTTTAACCAATTGCGTGATCTCGCCCGGCATCACGGCATCCCGCTGATGATTGACAATGCCTACGGTCATCCTTTCCCCGATGTGATCCATGGCAGCTTCCGGCCCAAATGGGAGCCGGGCATGATCTTCAGCATCAGCCTGTCAAAAGTAGGCCTGCCCGGCGTGCGCACCTCCGTGGTGGTGGCAGATCCGGCCATCGTCAAAGCTCTGTCCAACATGAACGCCATCGTCTCTCTGGCGAATGGCAATGTGGGCCAGGCCCTGCTGGGGCCGCTTCTGAAAGATGACACCCTGCTGCGCCTGGGCCGCGAAGTCATCCGCCCGTTTTACAAAGAACGCTCCGACTTTGCCAAAGCCACCCTGACTCAGGCCCTGGGCGATAACCTGCCCTGGGCACTCCATGCGCAGGAAGGGGCCTTCTTCCTATGGCTTTGGCTCAAGGACCTGCCCATCACAGCCGCAGAACTCTACCGCCGTCTGAAAGCGCGCAAGGTGCTCGTGATTCCTGGCCACTACTTTGCCTTTGGCCTGGATGAAGCCTGGAAACACCCGCACGAGTGCCTGCGCCTCACGTACAGTCAACCCGCCCACATCGTGCAGGAAGCTCTGGAAATCCTCGCGGACGAAGTCCGGCAAGCGTACGCCTAACCATCATTACTTCTTCGGCATAACCAGAGCAAGACGTAGCTCTGGCATCAGATTCGGTCACCTTATTCCTTGAAGGTCTTCAGCACCTTTTCAGCGATGTTACGCCCCAGCTTCAGTCCTTCGCGACCGGCGGCAGGGTAATGGATGCCGCCGTAGATGCGGCTCTGGGCGATCTCCTCCGCACAGGCCTGGAAGGAAGTGAAGCGGCGGCGGGTGTCCTTCACGTCATCACTAGAAGCTTCAAAGCTAATGTTCTCGCGGCCAAAAAAATGCTCCATGATGGTGGCTGCCGCACCGCTGATGCCGGAGTGGCCGCTGACATATTCTGGATGCGGCGGCGTGCGCAGCAGCGGCTCCCAGTTTTTATCGGCCACCGTCGCTTCATTGCCATCTTCATCCGCTCGGCGGATGGCGGTGACAGGCCGCCAGAAGTTGTAGTGGTACTTGGTGTCCCAGATGGTGATGCAGGTATCGGCCAGGGCCAGATTGAGCGTGGCAAAGATGCGTGCGGTTTCTGCCACATTCAGCTTTTTGGTTAACGACACTTCACGCGCGATCTCATTCCAGTGGCCGGGAGGGGAGCTGGTGTAGCTGAAGTCGGCCCAGAACTTGGCGATGAGGGTCTGCTCGGCGGTGCGTTTGCTGCTCACTTTACCGCCCAGATCTTTGAGAAGATTCACCTCCTCCGCATAGGCGGCACTGTCCAGGGCCGGGGGAGCGGCCGCACGGAACTCCGCGACGTCTCCCACCATGAAGGGCTTCACCTTGCCCCAGTGGGGGAACTCTGGGGGACGAAAGTTAGGCGGGGTGCGCCGCCACTGGCCGGGTTTGTCACTCGGCACGTAGTGAACCGTGGTCGCGCTGCCATCGTTCTCACGCTCTGCAAAGGTTCGCTGCACCGCCTCGGCCACGAGGCTGCGGCAGGCATCGGAGATTTGGCCCTCGGGCTTCTTGGCTTCCACCTGCTCCGCCATTTTTTCTTGAGAAGGGAAAAAGCGCAGGAAGACCGCCCGGGCTGCATGGTGCGCGGCCTGACACTGCATGGGCTCATCCATCCCAGTTTTGATCGCGCTCTGCACGGCACGATGGATAGCAAGATGGAAGATGGGCAGATTTCTGGACACGAGACAGGGCGGCGGCGTCTCCTTCCGTACTGCCTGGAGGAAGACATAGTTCCAGTCCTGGATGATCTCCGAACCATGCACAGAGGCCACACACAGCAGCAGGAATAACAAAAAGCGTTTCATCTTTTCAATCTCCGAAATTGGCCTGCAAGGTGGTGCCTTCCTTCATCAGGATGGTGATGTTCAGCGAAGAAGAAGTGACGCTGCCCGTCCAGCCCAGGAAGCGTTTCTTTGCATTGGGTTTGGCACTGAGGGTGACCAGTTTACCCACGTCGCGCTCGGTGCTGCCTTCAAAGCCCTTCGTCACCGTGCCAGGTCCGCTCACGGTCACAGCCAAGGCACTTTTCAGCGGCGTCCAGAACTGCGTCGTCACCACCTCGCTCTCATGGCCCACCGTATCCACAGCCTTCACATGGATGATGTAGAGGCCGCCTTCGCCATCGGGCACGGGGATATTAAAATTCCAAGAGGTGGTGCCTGTGGCAGTGGCAGGTGCGGAGAGTTCTCCATCATGCAAAATTTGGTAGGTCACGCTGGAGATGCCTTGCTTATCTGCGGCTGTGCCACTGACGCTCACGCTTCCCCCTGTCACGCTGGCGAGCGTGGCATTGGCTTTCGGCGAGACAATTTTCACCACCGGAAGAGGAGCTGTGCCAATGGGGCCAGCAAAGGTGTTGGAAAACATTTCGTTAGCGGCCAAAGAAACATCCCCACCATGAGTGCCTGCCAGGAAGTAGCCGCCAAAGAGCTGTTGCTTTTGCAATACAACGCCCTGGTATTTGACACTTTTTTGCGTGTCTGGATGGAAGAAGGCACCGGAGAACAGACCCGTGGCTGCTACAGGGAGCACGGTGGGCCGCAGCGCATCCTGCAAAGGCACCAGAGCCTTATTACTGGCCAGAAAGGTGGTGCGATTTTCCACCGGCCCCAGGAGACCACCCTCACTGAGAAATAGGGAGGCATTGCTGCCCAGATTTGCCAGCGGGATCAGTCGCTGATTGGCCTGCGGTTTCACAAATAGGCTGCCCACAGCATCCACTGTTGTTTGAAAGCCGGGTTTAAACAGCAGCGCCTTCGCATCCACAGGACGCAGCCAAGTGAGCAGGCCATCCACGTCACTGATCTCTGTGATGGGATCAAACATCATCTCACCGAGGATGACGCCCTGAGCTTTATAAAGCGAGGCATAGAGCGGCCAAGCCCCATCTTTGGAGACCATGCTAGAGGCGGTGATCTTGGTGCCATCGGCAAGGTTCAGCGTGGCGCTCACCGTGCCTGCGGGAGTGACGGTGGCGGTGGCAAAGCCAGTACCGCGCGGGGCACCCTGGATCAGGGCATCTTCAGCAGTCGGCAGCAGCACTGTGTAGCTACCACGCTGGATGGCAGGCAGGGTCTTGGCATTCCAGACGAGGCGATCCGCCACAAACTCCGACTCGAAGGTGTTTCCGGTAAAGGCATTGTTCACGAAGGAACCATCGGCCACACGGCCATGGATTTGATCCACCTGCGCATCACTGGAATGGGCCAGCACGACAGTGAGCGGTGTGATGCCTTTGCCCCGCACGATGGAGACGGTGGCATTGCCCGAGGCATCAAACTGCCCCTTGCCGGAAAGGGTCTTGCCACCCATGAGCAGCTTGAGCGTGAAGGCCCCCTTCACCGTTGAGGTCATGCTGACGTAGCCTTCTTGATCGAAGTTGAACGCAGGCGCGCGCACCAGGCCCGCGTAGGTGCCCAAAACGGGCCCGTCATAGGTGCCCACGTGGGTGACGATGATGGGGATGGTGCGGGTGGAGGATTGCAGACCATTTTCATCATAGGCCACGGCACGGATCTCATAGGGCCCAGAGGTTTCGGGTTCCCAGAAGAACTTGAAGTTAGGCCCTTCCCCTTCCCCCAGCAGCACACCGCCCACGTAGTACTCCACGTAACTGATCTCACTGTCCGTGGCACTGGCGGTGGATGTCAGCTCAATGCCCAGACGACCATTCACCTTCTGCCCATCGCGCAGGCCCGTGAGCCGCACACGCGGCAGGATGCCTGCCGTCACTGCATTGCCCCCCTGGCCCGCGACGATGAGATCGGTAAGCAGGATGGGATCATTGGAGACCACGCCATTCTTCGCCGTCAGTGGCACGGCAAAAAGCACGTTGCCGCCCATTGCCTGGCTGTTGCGGTGATACACCACCACGCGCATGCGGCCCGGCGAGATCTCGGCGGATTCCACCTTCACTCCGGCAGGCTGCAGCACAGCCTCGGCATCGCTAACGGTGTAGAGGGAAGCATTGAACTGCACATCGGCCTGAAGGGCCACCACGCTATCCGGCAGCGTCGAGGTGAGGGTGATAGGCACGCGGCTGTTTTTGGCCCCGGCAGGTTCCGGCTCCAGGATGCCGACTGAGGTGGCGGCCTGAAGCCCCACAAAAGACGAGGCGATGACGCCGAGAAACAATAAGACAGATTTCATGACGACAAAAAGGGCTCAGGGTTGAATCACGATCTGACCACCATTGACTTGCTGAAGCTGACCCTGGTTGGTAAAGGCACCGCTGATGTAAAAGAAGGTATCGGCCACCTCCGCACGGATGGTGCCGAGGTTCAGGATGGCCTGCTGCGGCGAGTAACCGTAGAGGTAACTGGTGGTTTGGCTCACCACGGTGAGCCCTGCACCGAAGGTGAGTGTGGACGGTGCCGGATTGAACACATCTGCCGGGTAGGCATTGAGCGAGGAGCCCGAGAAGATGGACCCAGCCAGGATGATGCGCGCCCCTGTTCCGGCGATCGTCTGAGTGCCGTTAAAATAAACCGTGCTGGAGTTCAGCGTCAGCGTGTGGCTGCCCATGGATAGGCCGTTCGTCACCTTCAGGAAGCCACTTTGCTGGTTGATGTTCGTGGCCAGGGTGACGCCATCGAGAGTCCAGTCGAAGTTGTTCGATGTCAGCAGAGGCCCGGCGCTGGCCAGACTGCCGCCTTTCAGCGTGCCGCCCTGGAAGATCCAGGGTGCCCCCGGAGTATCCGGCACAAAGGTGAAGCCCGTATTGTCCAGGATGCCTGTGATGGCACGTGTACCACCCGTGCGGTTGATCACGCCGAGCTCGCTGAGACGGAACTCACCGCCGAAGTCGAGTCGGCTGTCGGTGGCATTGATGGTGCCGTTGTTCACCCAGTCCCCATGGAGGCTCAACTGGCCCTCCGTCACCTGCACGGTGCCCTGAAGGTTCACCGACTCCAGGGTGGCCACCGCATTTTTGGCCACCGTCAGCAGGGAACCATCCGCGGTGGTCACTGCACCACCCAGGATTTTGCCAGCGGAGAGGATGTTCCAGGACCCGGTGGCCGCATTCAGCGCCAGCGTTTTTCCGGTATTGTCCAGCGTGCCCGCGAGGTTCACCGTGCCGCCCGCGCGGTTCACCGTGCCGAGTTGGGCCAGGGTGAAGTCTCCGCCCATCGTGAGGATGCCTGAACCGGAAAGGTTCACCGTGCCCAGATTGGTCCAATTCTGATCCGCGTAGCCCTGGAAGTAAAGGTGCCCCGCCGTCGCCGTCAGGCTGCCTTCGTTGGTGAAGCGTCCGGTCATATAGACGGCGGTGGCATAGTTAATCTCAGGCGGGATAGGCACATTCGCAGTGAGGCTGCCTTTGAAGATGAAATGGGCCGTCTGGCCATAGGCCCGGAGACCCGCGTAGTGGCCTAAGTGGAAGCTGATGCTAGGCTCGAAAGTCAGCACCCCTGGGTCCAGCCCTCCATCGAAGGAGCCGTCATTCGTGCTGATTTCCAGCCCCCGGAAGCCTGCGCCGCCATCGAACTGAAACGCCCCGTTGCCTGAGACGGACTGGGTGCCGTAGAAGTAAAAATACGGAGTGCTGTAATGCCCCCCCGGCCCTGTGCTACCAGCGATGATATCGGCATTGTTTAGCACCAAGCCGTGAGTGACGTAGAGAACGGCACTGGAGCCAATGAGCAAATCCTGATTCACCGTCACGCCATCCAGCTTCCAATCGGCCCCAGCCGGTACATTGACGGGAGCAGAGCCGGAAATGATACCACCCTTGATGGTGCCAGAGCTGCCGATACGGACGAAGTTCGGCAGGGCATCCAGCATCAGAGTTTGGCCGACGTTGTCCAAGATGCCTGTGATCTCCACTGAATTGCCTGTGCCGGTGTAGTTGCCGATCTCGTTGAGCCTAAATTCGCCTTCCAGACGGATGACCGAATTGGTGCCGTTGATGGTGCCGTGATTGGCCCAGTCATCCATCAGCGTCAGCTGTGCGCCGGATTGCACCGTCACCAGCCCCTGGATGTCCACGTTGAGCAACCTGGAGTTAAAAATCCCATCGACGACCAAGGTCGCCCCATCTGCCGTGGTGAGATTCCCGTTTTGAATCTCGCCATCCAAAAGCTCCCAGTTCCCCGTCGTGGTATTGAGCGCCAACGTACCATTTTCCAGATCCATATAGCCTGAGATGACCACACGGCCCCCGGTCCGATTCAGCGTGCCGATGGCGCTGAGGGGAAAGGCGTAACCTCCCTCACCGAAGTCCAGACGACCGGCGGCGCTGACTTGCAGCGTACCATTGTTCACCCAGGTATGGACCAGGCTGATGCGACCAAGCGCCGTAGAAATGCTGCCCTGGTTATTGAGGTTGCTGAGGCGCAAGTGGGCACCAGCGGCATCCGTCATGAGGGTGCCCTGGTTCACCACGGAGTTCAGGAAGCTTTGAGTCGCGATAAAGGCATCACCCCGCGTCCGTACGGTGATACCTGCCTCCAGAATGCCCTGAATATCCGCATAAATCTGGCCACCTGTGCCAAACACAATTTCCCCGTTTCCGGATACCGCCGTGGCACTGCCATAGCAAGTAAAGTAACGAGTATTTGCTCCGGTCTGATCTTGGAAAACCAGGTTCGCATTCTCCAGCCGCAGACCGCCGATGACGGTGACATTGCTGAGTTCTCCCACGAAAAGGTCACTGCCCAAAATCACCCCGGCGAGGGCTACGGCGGAGTTCTCCGCCACGACCAGGCGTGCGCCGCCCTGGGTGGTGATGACGCGGGCCTGCACATAGGAGCCGCCCAGATTTACCTCTAGCTCCGGCGGCCCGTTGATGACGACTAGGTCGTTAGGCCCAGGGACTTCGCCCGTGTTCCAGTTGGCTGCATTGTTCCAGTTGCCGCTGCTGCCGCCCGTCCAGAACACGGGGTCGCCCTCCACACTGAACTGCCAGGTACGATCTGCCGCCAACGCATTGTTAGAAAGGTCTTTCACCCCGGTGGTGAGCACAGCCTGGTAAACACCCGGTGGCAGCTCACCTGTAACGGTAAAGGAGGCCGCCTGGATCTCTGGCCGGAAAGTCACGGCAGAGGCCGTCACGGGCACATCGTCACCGCTGCCAAAGACATCATCTGGCCCGGCCTCAGTGACCAGAAAGGTGGTCTCATTCACCGTGGCAGGGTCCAGGGCCTCGCTCATGAAGGCCAGCGCACTGGTCACCTTTCCGGTTAGGCCAGAAGGACCCACACGGGTGACCACAGGCGGTGTGGTATCCGGCACCAGGGTCACCACAAATTCGCGAGTTAGGGTGGCATTGCCTCCCGTGTCCGTTGCCCGCGCACGCACCTTAAACTGAGTGCGCTGGGCCGTGGCCTTCGGGGTGAGGAAGCGGTGCTCAAAGGGGTAGTTTCCATCCACCGAAACTAAGGCTCCATCCACGAAAAACTCCACATTGCGCACCTGCACATCATCCGCCACGACGGCGGAAAGGCGCATCAACTTGCCAGACTCCGCCACACCCGTGCCAGCGGTCTGGTCGAGGGTAAAGTTGGAGCTGAGGGCAGCCGTCGGGGCCTGCCCCAGAGTATCAAAGGCCTGATAGGCCATCACTTGCAGTCCGCTGGCCGCATCTGCCACATAGGCGATACCATTGAAGATGGAAAGCGCGGTGGCCACGCCAGGAGTCAGGAAGGTGGTGCTGAAAACAGGCTGGCGGCCGTCATTGCCGAGCTGGTAAGCATCCACATCATGCGGATCGGACAGCGGCGAATTCGGCCCCACGGCGACGAGGGCCAGGCCCGAGCCATTGCTGACGAGTTGCTTCCACGCGACCTGGCTGGTGAGGAAATTTTGCAGGACGGGCGGATTGCTTTCACTGGCGGCGGTGTCCAACAAGTGGAAGCCGCGGCTGTGCACGGCATACAGCGTGCCCTCACCTGCAAACAAGCGAGGCCTCCAACCAGTGATGCTTTGATCCACCAGCGGTATGACTGCTCCCACTCCTAAATTGGTGAGGTTGATGCACGTGACCCGGCCTTGTTGCAGGACGTACAAATGCTCTCTCCACACGGCCAGATCATAGATGACGCTGGTCACTGGCAGCGGGATGCGCTCCAGCACGGTGCGACTGACGAGGTCCACCGCGACGATGGTGCCATGGCTCATGGCAACGTAAGCCGTGGGACCGCTGACCGTCACCACCTGGGCACTGTGCTGCCCATTGCCGAGATTTACTTGCGCGGCGATGCGGACATTGTTGAGGACCGATAGATCCACAAGGACCAGGCCCGTCAGCCCATCTGCCACCACAGCAGTGGTTCCAGAGATGGCGACTGAGGAAGCTTCCCCTAGCGTGTCTAGATCCGCCACCCGTGTGGGGTTCAGCCCAGTGGCCACATTGAAGATGCTGATACCCGCCGCGCCATTGGCGGTGACGACCAAATTATTGCTGGAGGCCACGTCCACCGCCGGGCCGGAGGTGGGCACGCTAGCCACGATGCCCGTGCTGGCGGCCAGACCGCTGGCGGGGTCGCTGCCCTGGCGGATTTCTGTGCCATCAGGGATGCCGTCATTGTCCGTATCTGCCTGGGCCGCATTCGTGCCGATGACTGACTCGGCCAGATTGGAAAGGCCATCCCCGTCCAGATCCACTGTGGCACCATTGGCTGCTGAGATACCCGGAAAGAGCAGAGTGGACTGGCTACCGGTGGGACCGCTGGTAAAGGAAGTCTCCGCCACAGCCAAGGTGGAAGGGTAGAAAAAGCGCACCACAAAATCCGTCTCTGGCGCCAGGATGAGATTCGGCAATGCACCGGCGCTGGAGGTACGTCCACGCTGCACGACCTGGCCATTGTCCTCACGCACCAAGACAAAAAAGGCACTTTCTGGCTGGCGAATCGGGAAGATGCCCGTGGTGGTCACAGTGGCTAGCTTTTGACGTAGCTGCGCCCACAACGGCTCATAAAACTCATGCGCGCTGAGGCCGCCAAGGTGGGCGTTTAGCTGGGCCTTGGCCGCCGTGATGATGACCTGCTGCTGCACCGTTGGCATGTAGCCTTCAGGCTTCCCGGCATAGATGTCCTGGATTTGTTGCTCGATCTGATAATGCGCCAACATGGAGGCTGCCAGGGCCTCGTAACTCATCACCAGGCTGTCCACCTGGGCATTGCCAGAACCAGCCATGATGGAAGCACCTGATGTGCGTTTGCCCCTGGCGGACTGAACGGCAGGCGCACAGGGAGGCTGTGGGCGGCCCGGGCCGATGCCATCCGCATACTCCACATAAAAGTCTCGCAGAGCCTCCAGATAAAGCCGATAGGCATGAGCATCCGCCACCATCTTGTCCATCTCCTGGAACTCCTTGCGGGCACCTTTACCAAATTTAAAAAGCTCTTTCGCTCCACGGGGAATATCGCCCAGCATCTTGATGAGACGACCGCCGATGCCCATGCCTGCATTGGTGGCATTGGCAGCGATCATTTGCTGCACTTCCTGGAGATCCTGAGGGTCTTTAAAACCCGGCCCACAAGGTGGCAGATCTGGCGCGCCAGGACTGCCGACGGAAGGCCCATTCGGCTGCCCAGGTGGCGAGCCTGGATCGGCCGGGCCTCCACTGCCTGCACTCGGATTTGTGCCATGCCAGCCGGGCTGGAGCACACCCACGCCGTCATCGGTTTTCACAAAATTGCCGTCCTCTGTCACCGTCATCGGCCCCACCACTTCCCACTCACCCGTGTCATGATTGAAGGAAAACAGCGCCGACTTCGCCCCTGGAGGTAGCTTTTGCCCGGTCACAGGATCTGGCAAATTCGGGAAACAGACTGGGACGGGTGTGTCAAAGTTACTCGCGCCATCCGTCTGGATGGTGATGACCATGGGCAGCTCCAGCCCAGGTGGCAGCGGGCTAGGCAGGCGATTGGGGTCCACCGGAGCTAGCCCTACCTGACCGCCACGGGTGCCATCATCAGCAAACAAAGAGTTCGCCGGCACGAGCAGCTCGGTGCCTTCCAGTTTAGGGTACTCTGCCAGAACGCTAGGAGGAAAATCAATCGGCGTGTCCTGCATCTGACTCACAGCACTGAGGCTGCCTGCGATGATCTTTGGCAGGTAGATGGTGCCCCGGGCGGTGTCGTCACTGTTGCCAGAAAGGTTATCCATGCGGCCAGCGAGGGCGTCCCAGCGTTTGCCCACATTCGGGTAGTAGTCGCCACTGGGGTAATTGCTCACCAGCGCGGTACGGCCATCCACATGAACAAAGAAGCTGCCTGCGGGGCAGGGTGTGAGCGTGAAGTTGCCCTGAGCATCCGTGATCGCACGCAGGGTTTCCTCGGCACCATCCACGGTCACCGTCACGCCCTGCAGCGGCACATCCGCCCCACCCGCCCCCAATTCACTGGCTAAGACACGGCCAGTGATGGCAGTGCCTGCCAGACCAGTGATGCTCAGCGTATCAAACGAGGTGGTGTAGCTCCCCCCGCTGGTGCCATCGCCATCGGCATCCACCGGGCGGCCAATGAGATCGTTGAGACCTGTGGGAGCAAAGGTGACGTGAATGCGCGCATTCGAAGGCAGCGGCTCTTGGTAAAACAAAGTGGCTTTCTTTTTGTCTGAAGAGATCTCTACCCGTGCGAGGATCTTTCGCCCGCCAAACTCCGCGTAAAACTGCGTGGTATCCAGCACGGCATTCAAGGCCAGCGGCATGGAAAAATACAGGATCGTCTCCCGTGTCACGGCCACGCCACCCGCGCCATTGTGAGGCGAGGCGGAACGCACATGTGCCAGCGGCAGGGACTGAGGAGTGGCGGTTTCCAGGATCAGTTTCACCAGCTCGCCATGGTCCGCATCATTGATCACACCATCCTGATTCAGATCGGCAAAAGGCAGCAGCGTCTCAGCAAGCAAAGAGGTCCCTGCCGTATGGCCGACCAGACGGGCCAGATCGTGGGCGGTGAATACCCCGTCTTTGTCGAGATCTCCCAAAGAGTCCGACTCAGCCTGGGCCAGAATCATACTGCAAGAGAGAATCCCAACACAAAACAAGGATGCAACCCGTGCATAAAGTAAGGTCCAAGCGTGCATAAAAGAGACGAATTGGATAATTCGGTATTGGAATTTTACACTCTTTTTTGCCTGATGTATCCCAGAACTTAGTCCTCGCTGGGAGCCTTATTCCTTTTTGACCTGCGAGAATCCATTAACCATGCAAAAGGCATGGCAGCAGAGTTGTTGCGAGGCCGCAGATCCGCCACATTGATCTCTTTAACCATGGCCTCTTCACACCTTCGTCCCCACCTGATTCGTCTTTGGCGGATTGGCTTGTTGGTGCTGGCCGTCCTGGTCATTCGCCAGGCCGTGGAGCAGCAGGACCGGGACGTAGCCGTGGCTGCGCTGAAGCCGGAGCGGCTGCGCGATTTTTTCCCCGAAGCAGCCACCCTCAGCGAAGCCCCGTCCAGCAGCGGCTGGCGGCAGGTGCTAGATGCCACCCAGAAGCCTCTGGGCTTTGTCACCACGACCGCGCCAGAGTCTGACCATATCATTGGTTATTCCGGCCCCACGACCACTTTACTAGCCTTTGATCTGAAGAAGAAACTCATCGGCCTGCGCGTGCTTAAGAGTCATGATACCTCTGACCATTTAGCCGAGGTGATTGCCGATCGGAAGTTTTTCAAACAGTTCACAGATAGGCGAGAGGAAGGAGCCGCCCCCGCCTTGCACACGGTCACAGGAGCGACGCTGACCAGCACCGCCATCGCCCAAGGTGTGATGACCAAAATGGGCCAAACCGCCGCCATTTCTCTGCGCTTTCCAGAGGATATCACCCTGGCAGAGGTGCATACCCTGCTGCCAACCGCCGATGCACTGCGCCCGGTGCCGAGGAATCCAGGCCGCCACGAAGTGCTGGATGCAGGCGGGCAGGTCATCGCCCTGGCCGTGCGCACCTCCCCCGTCACGGATACATTGGTCGGCTACAAAGGCCCGACGGATACACTCATGCTGCTGGATGCCAGCGGCGAAGTGCTGAAAAAGATCGCCCTGCGCCGCAGTTACGATACCAAACGTTATGTCGCTTACGTGACGGGGGACGCTTACTTCCTGAATCTCTTCAATGACCGCCCTCTAGAGGCCCTGGCGGAGATGGATTTCGAAAAGGAAAAAATCGAGGGCGTTTCTGGCGCTACGGAAACCAGTTGGTCCATGGCCGAAGGGCTGAAGCGTCGGGCCCAAAGTCTGCTGGAGGAGCGCCCTACCGGCTGGCTACGTCGCATGCAGTGGCGCTGGCAGGATGGCGGACATGGGGTGATCATCCTCGCTGCCTTCGTCATGGCCTTCACCCGCCTGCGGGGCCGGGCCTGGGCCAGGCACACGCATCATTTTCTCCTGATGATCTATGGCGGCTTCATCGCGGGGGAGCTTTTATCGCAGGGGCTGCTGGTGGGCTGGGCAGCCCATGGCACGCCCTGGCGCAGCGCCCCGGGCTTGCTCCTGTTAGGCGTGGTGGCCCTGCTGGGGCCCGTCTTTACCAGCAAGCAACTCTACTGCCACCACATCTGCCCGCATGGGGCACTGCAGCAGCTCCTGGCGAGGCGACTGCCATGGCAATGGCGCATCCCAGCCCGGTTAGAGGCCGTGCTCACTCGCTTGCCCTTTTTATTGCTGGCCTTTGTCCTCCTCAGCGTGGTGGTGGGCTGGGGTGTGGATCTGAATGACTTGGAGCCCTTTGACGCCTATGTCTTCCGCGTGGCAGGCGGGGCCAGCATCGCCATCGCTTTGGTGGGCCTCGCTGCATCGCTCTTCACGCCTCTTGCCTATTGCAAATACGGCTGCCCTACCGGGGCGGTTTTTAAGCTGCTGCGCTTCACCGGCGATGCCGATCGCCTAGGCCTGAGAGATTGGCTCGCGATGGGGTTTTTAGCCTTATTGGCCTTTCTTTGAAACCGCATCTTCTCCCCAGCACATCGGCACTTTACAGAGCAACGTCTCTTCCGTTAGGCTGTTAAAAGCTCCCAAGCCCTGTTTATCCCCCGACCTGCCATGAGATCCCCCACCCAGCGCCTTTTGGCAGCCACGGCTCTGATGCTATTCAGCATCGGTCTCTGGCAGATGCTGCGCCGGGTAGATCCCGCCACGATCTCAAGCCCAGAAAAGACTACTCAGGTCACCTCCACTTCTCATCGTGGCATCACGAGTGCTCAGACTAGCAATGGCACCGTCACCCTAGAAAAACCGGCGACAAAGCAGGATAAATTCGCAGGGCGCGAAGTCATTGCAGAAAAAGAAACCGTTCAGCAAGTCGCCGGCATCCAGCAAGTAAAACGCGTGCGCCTGCTGCGTGATCCCTCCTTCAAATATCCCCTCATTCGCGTGGAAGATGAGCTGGTGCGCGGACCGGAGGGAGATCGCCTCATTCGCCAAGTGGCCATGGTGGGAGATCATGTCTTGGTGAAACCCGCCGACGCTCACATGAGCGAGGACGTCTTGCTAGCACGACTCAAAGCCGAGGGGGCAACCCTACGCCGCAAGATGCCTGCCTCAGGCACCTGGCTCATCGCTTTCAGCAAACCCGATCTAGAGACCGTGCCGCGCATGGTCACGGAGATCAGTGCGATCAAAAACATGGTGCGGTATGCCGAGCCCGATTTCATCATGAGCACCCATGCCGTGCCCAATGACACCGCTTTCGGCGAACTCTGGGCCATGCATAACACGGGCCAAAACAGCGGCATCGCCGATGCCGATGTGGATGCTCCCGAAGCCTGGGCTCTCACCACCGGCAGCCGTGCGGTCAAAGTAGCCATCATTGACTCCGGCATTGACCTCACCCATCCCGACCTAGCGCCCAATCTCTGGACCAATCCCCGTGAAGAGGCGGCGGCCAGTGGGCTGGATGATGACAACAACGGCTACATTGATGACGTGAGGGGATGGGACTTCGTGAATAACGACGCCATACCGCAGGATGATCACGGCCATGGCACGCACTGCGCAGGCACCATCGGGGCCGTAGGAAACAACAACACAGGCGTGGCAGGCATCTGCTGGAATGTTTCCCTCATCGCGCTCAAGACACTCAATGCCAACGGTAATGGCACACTTTCAGACGGGATCGAAGCCATTGCTTACTCCACGAGCTTGGGCGTCACGCTTACCTCCAATTCCTGGACGGGAGGAGAGTACTCCCAGGCCATGGCCGACGTGATCGAAGAGGCCAATGAAGCCGGCATTCTGTTCATCGCTGCGGCAGGCAACAACAGCTCCTACACGGAATACTACCCTGAATATCCCGCGAGTTATCCGGGCACGAACATCATCTCCGTGGCTGCCACGACTCGCCAGGATGGCCTCGCCGCATTCTCCAACTACGGCCCCATTTCCACTGATCTTGGGGCTCCCGGTCAGGACATTTACAGCGCGGCCCGGGGCGGGGGTTACGTTTACAACAGCGGCACCTCCATGGCCTGCCCACACGTGGCTGGGGCCTGCGCCCTTTTAAAAGCCTTCCGTCCCACGCTGACCCACACCAGCATCCGCAATCTCATCCTTAAATCCGTGGATCAGATCCCCTCCCTGGCGGGGAAAACCGTCACTGGCGGGCGGCTGAATCTCTACAACGCCCTCCTGGCCAGTGATGACATCCTGGTGACCCCAGGCAGTGGATTGGTCGCGCTCGGGCCACTCGGCGGCCCTTTCACCCCACCTAACAAGGTTTACACCCTAACGAATGATACCGAGACGGCAGCCACCTGGACCGCCACCGTGGATAAAACTTGGATCACCCTCACCCCACCCAGCGGCCAACTTTCTGCGGGTGAAAGCATGACCTTCACCGCCAGCATCAATGCCCAGGCGAATGAGCTTCCCGCAGGCACCCACGTCGCGACCCTCACGGTGCTAAACTCCAGCACGGGCCGCACGCAGCTCCGCAGCCTAGCGGTGCAGGTGAATTCCGTGCCCGTGTATCAGTTTGATCTGGAAACGGATCCCGGCTGGCCGCGCACCGGCGAGTGGGCCTACGGCGTGCCACAAGGAGGTGGGGGCCTGGCCTATGGGCGCCCGGATCCCAAAAGCGGTGCCACCGGCAGCAAGGTCTTGGGCATCAACTTAACAGGTGATTACTCCACCGACATCGCGCCCCCGCAATACCTCACCGCCGGGCCCTTCAATCTCACGGATCACCTCAGCACCCGCCTGCGATTCCAGCGCTGGTTAAATTCGGACTATCAGACCTGGGTGTATGCCACGGTGCAGGTCTCCTCCGATGGCAGCACCTGGAACACGCTGTGGGAAAACGGTAGCACGCCCTACAGCGACTCCGCCTGGACGGAGATGGAGTATGACCTCTCCGCCTATGCCGATGGCAAGCCGCAGGTGTACATCCGCTGGGGGCACCAGGTGGCTAACTTTGGCACTTACCCCTACTCCGGCTGGAATCTGGATGACATCCAGATCCTAGGTGCGCCGAAGCACCAGATGACGCTCACGCTCCCTGCTTCCCTGATCGAAGGCAGCTCCGCAGGTCCCGCCAGGATCCGCGTGAACCCGGCCCCACCCGCGCCTCTGATTGTCAATCTGGCCTCCAGCCGCCCTGGGGCAGAACTCCATCTGCCGTTTTACGTCACTGTCCCCGCTGGGGCCCTGGAGGTGAATTTTGAAGTCTCGGCCATTCAGGACATCTTCGTGGACGGTAGCCAGCCCGTCACCGTCACCGCCACTGCCCTGGATTACCCCACCAGCGTCGCGACCATGCTGGTGCACGATGATGAACAAGGCGTTTTGACCCTCAACACGCCAGCCAGTTTTGTGGAAGGCAGCGGCGAAGTCCTCCACAGCGCGAGCCTGCAACTGGCCCAGCCTGCTGAGGCCAACATCGTCATTTCTCTGCAATCCAGCGATACCACGGAGATGCAAGTTCCCGCCACTGTCACCCTCCCCCAAGGCCAGCAGAGCGTCTCCATCCCGCTCACTTTTCCGGAAGATGTCGTCATTGATGGCAGTCAAACCGTCACGCTCACTGCTGCCGTCACCAACTGGCCTAACGCCCAACGTAACCTGACCGTCACGGACAATGAGTCCCGCCAGATCACCCTCACTCTGCCAGCCAAACGCCGGGAAAGTGCGGGCACACTCAATGAAGGCGGCAGCGTCAATGTGGCAGGCCTGCTAGCCACCGCACTCACGGTGAACCTAACCAGCAGTGATACCACCGAGCTAACCGTCCCAGCGACCGTGACCATCCCCGCAGGCAGTGCCTCGGCCCGGTTTGCCCTGCAACTGCAAGACGATGTGCTGACTGATGGGGACCAAGTCGTGACCGTCACCGCCAGCAGCGCCAGCTTCCTCACCGCGACAACCAGCATGAGCGTGACGGATGATGAAGTGCCTGCTCTACCCGTGCTGCCCACCCCCACCAATGGGCAAGACCCCACGCATCCTAAAACCAGCCTCACCTGGCAGTATGATGCGGACAGTGGAGCCTCCCCAGAAAGCTATCAAATCTACTTTGGCACCCGGCCAGACCCCACGGAACTTCTAGGCAGCACCAGCGCCACCACCTGGCAGTTCCCTTTGCCTGGGCTCCGCTCCGCCACGCAGTATTACTGGCGCATCGTGGCACGCCGCGGCAGTGCCACACGCTCTGGAGCCATTTGGTCCTTTAAAACGCCACCCGTGGGCCCTCTACACCACTTTGTGTGGGACCCCACCCCCGCCGCGGTGGCTCTAGGTGTGTCCTTCCCCGTGCGAGTGACGGCGGTGGACCAGTATGACATTCCTCTAGCCCGTTATGAGAGCCAGACCCCGTTCACTGCGCAGCTCAAACAACCCGAATCCACCACCGGAACGGGTACCTACCCGTGGACCTTTCCTCTGGCGACCAACTACCACGATGCCCGCAGCCAGATTATCTACACCCCGGCTGAGGCTGGGCCCGCAGGGCGACTCACCGCACTAGCGATCGAAGTCAACACGCCCCCAGGGCAGCCTTTGACCCAGTTTACCCTGCGGCTCAAACACACCACGAAGACCGACTACCTTAGCGCGGGTTTGACCTGGGAAAATGAAGAGTGGACCACCGTCTATGCAACGGAACAAACCTTCAGCACTCCAGGCTGGACCTGGTTCGTTTTCACCACCCCTTTTGACTACGATGGTACACGAAACCTCATGGTGGACATCAGTTTTAACAATGCGGGTTTTACCACGGACGGCACCACCCGCACCACCATCACCAGTGACTACCGCACCCTCGCCTTTCGGACTGATAGTGGTTATGGAGACCCCCTGACCTGGGCAGGGAACTATCCCACCCCTCTCGCCTACAATGGCCTGCCAAATTTACGGCTCCGCCGCGCCGACCAAGAAGTCCCCCTCAGCCCTGAAACCAGTGGCCCCTTCAACGGAGCCACGTGGAGTGGGCAGATCACCCTGCTGGACAGTGGCAGTGGCCTCCGCCTGAAGGCACGAGACGCTGCAAATGCCGCTCTTTTTGGCCTCTCCGATCCGCTGGATGTCGTGGTGGTGGAGGACTTTGTCCTCGCTTCAGAGCCGCTTTTTACGGGGGGGCTTTCCAATACCCTCAGCGGTGAATCTTTGGGTGATGGCTACGAATATGAATTTCAGCGGGCCACGCAGGCGGACTTCAGCGATGCCGCGTCCAGCGGCTACGTGACCTCTCCGCAGCACCTTTTCAGCCCATTGACGGATGGGAAGCTCTATCACTTCCGGGGTCGTGCGCGGACTGGCGGGGCCTTGGGCAAGTGGTCACCGGTGGAGCGCTCCACCCAAGATGCCACCCCTCCCACCCTCGCCTTCACCCAGCCATCCGGGGGCCTCACAGCCCTTGATCGGGTGAATCTAGGCGGTGCGGGGACAGACTCCGTCAGTGGCATCAGCAACGTGATGGTGAATGACATCGTGGGCATCTCCCAGGATGCCTTCGCAAACTGGAGCGCGCCGGCTCTATCGCTGGCCGAAGGACTCAATACTTTCACCCTCACCGCCACCGACAAGGCCGTGCCGCCCAATGTCCGCAACGTCACGTGGACCATCACCCGCATCACGGATCCCGAAGCGGACGCCAATGGCGATGGCATCACTTCCCTGATGGATTATGCCTTCCACACAGCAAGCCATTCTCCGTCCAAAGCCCTGCCCATCATCTCAGCGGCCAAACATCCAGATACGGGCCAGACCCACCTCATCCTCAGCTACCGCCGCCTCATCAGCAATCCCTCCCAGGTTCTTTACCAGGTGGAAACCAGCGATGGCCTCCAGGCCTGGCAACCTCTGTCAGCCCCCATTGAATACCTCTCCATCACCCCTACCGGAGATGGCGTGACTGAATTGGTCCAAGTACGACTGCATCCCAGTATCGAAATCCAGAAGCGCCGCTTCGCCCGCGTCCGCGTGGAGACCTCTGCCAGCGAATGATGTGAGAGGTCTTGGGATTTGGCCAACGTGATCAAACCCATTCCGACGGACTGCCGATGCGCCCCGCAGCGGACACCACCTAACCAACTTCGCTCAAACGGAGACGACCTTTTTATGGCGCTCCAGGGAGCTGGTGGCACGTCAAAAAAAAGAGACCTTTGGCAAACGCTGCCAAAGGCCTCCGAAGGGGTAACTCGCGCTTTTATAGTTAGGCGGCGTCCAAGCCAAAGGCGGTGTGCACGGCACGGGAGGCGGTTTCGATATCAGCCTCCTGCACGATGACAGCGGTCTTGATCTCGCTGGTGGAGATCATGAGGATGTTCACGCTGACGTCGGCCAGGGCTTTGAACATCTTGGCCGCGACGCCGCTGTGGCTGCGCATGCCGATGCCCACCACGCTGAGCTTGGCCACGCCAGACTCAGTGCGCAGGGTCACTTTGTCACCGAGGGTGGAGAGGATGTCACGCAAGGCTTTTTCAGCCTTCGGCAGGTCTGCGGCACTAAGGGTGAAGGAGATGTCTGTTTCGCCATCGAACGAGACGTTCTGCACGATCATGTCAATCATGATGTTGGCACCGGCGATGGCACCAAAGATGACGGACGAGATGCCCGGGCGATCTGGCACGTCATCAATGGTGATCTTGGCCTGATTGCGCTCAAGGCTGACGCCGCGCACGACGACGGATTCCATACCGGGGGTTTCTTCTTTCACGAGGGTTCCTGGGTTGTTGTTGAGGCTGCTGCGCACTTCAAAACGCACGCCAAATTTTTTCGCAAACTCGACGCTCCGGCTCTGCATCACCTTGCTGCCGCTGCTGGCCATTTCCAGCATCTCGTCATAGCTGATTTCTTCGATCTTCGTCGCGCACTTCACCACGCGAGGGTCGCAAGTGTACACGCCATCCACATCGGTGTAAATCTGGCAGAGGTCAGCCTTGATAGCGGCGGCCATGGCGATGGCGGTGAGGTCACTGCCGCCCCGGCCGAGCGTGGTGATCTCGCCACTGGCGGTTTCACCCTGAAAGCCTGCCAGCATGACGATGTTGCCTTCATCCAGCATCTTATGCACGGCATCTGGCGTGATGTTGACGATGCGTGCCTTGGTATGCATGCGGTCCGTGGAGATGCCAGCCTGCGCTCCGGTGAGGGAGACGGCTTTGCCCCCCAGGGCATTGATGGCCATGGCGGTGAGGGCGATGGTGGTCTGCTCTCCGGTGGAAAGGAGGACGTCCATTTCACGCTCGCTGGGGTCCTGCTCAGGGGACACTTCTTTGGCCAGGCGGATGAGGTTATCCGTCACGCCCGACATGGCGGAGACGACGGCGACGACCTGGTGGCCAGCGCGCTGAGTTTCCAGAATGCGGCGTGCGCAGTTCCGGATGCGTTCTGGATTGCCGACGGAGGTACCGCCGTATTTCTGGACAATGAGGGCCATGGCTGAGAAAGGGCGGCGAAAGTGGCACGACCTGCGGGGGGTGCAAACGAGAAATCACGTTTGCGGGGGCCCTTGTGGGCCGGGAACCAGCGGAATGGCTGCAATTTTCCTTCCCAAAGCACGATCTTCTCTCTCATCCTGCTCCTCTCCACCATGAAAGCTCGGCTCCTTCTCCCCTGCCTCCTACTCCTCACGGCCTCTGCTTCCGGTATGGACAATGCGCGACCGATGCGGGATCTTAATGGCTACTTTCCCTTTACCCCAGTGGCGGATGCAGCGGCGTGGCAGGAGCGGCGGGCGGAGATCGAAAAACGCGTGCTCCTAGCCAATGGCCTGTGGCCAATGCCGGAAAAGACTCCGCTGAAGGCCACCATCCATGGTCGGGTGGAGCGGGATGACTACACGATTGACCGGGTGTTTTTTGAAAGCCTGCCGGGCCACTATGTGACAGGCAGCCTGTATCTGCCAAAAAAACACAGTGGCAAGATCCCCGCCATCTTATGTCCCCACGGTCACTGGCCGAATGGCCGTTTCATGGATGAAGGTGCAGGCAGTGCAGTAGTAAAAAAGCAGATCGAAACTGGAGCCGAAGAGCGCGAATCTGCCGCCCGCTCCCCGCTGCAGGCGCGCTGCGTGCATCTGGCCCGCATGGGCTGCGCAGCCTTTCATTACGATACGCTGGGCAATGCCGACTCCATCCAATTTCCCCTCCACCGCCACGGGGCGGGGCAGGCCGGCTTCCTTAGCCCCCAGGCAGATCTGCGTCTGCAGACCTACCTGGGCCTGCACACCTGGAACAGCGTGCGCGCGCTGGATTTCCTGCTGAGTCTGGAGGGTATCGACCCGGACCGCATCGGCTGCACGGGGGCCAGCGGGGGCGGCACCCAGACGATGATGATCACGGGCATCGACCCGCGGATCAAAGCGGCATTTCCCTGCGTGATGGTCTCCACCGCCATGCAGGGCGGCTGCACCTGTGAAAACGGCCACTACCTGCGCATCGGCCAGGGGAACGTGGACATCGCCGCGCTCACCGCCCCACGCCCGCTGGGCATCACCGCTGCGGATGATTGGACAAAAGAACTAGCCACCAAGGGCCTGCCAGATCTGAAGGATCTTTATGCCAAACTGGGCGTGCCAGACAAGGTCACCGCCCACATCGCCACCCAGTTTCCGCATAACTACAATCTGCCCTCCCGGCTGGCGATGTATGAGTTCTTTAACCAGCACTTCCAGTTAGGCCAAAAAAGCCCCATTCAGGAGCGCGACTTCACTTTTTCTACCAAGGCCGACATGACCGTCTGGACCGCCGAACACCCTGCCCCTACGGGCAATGCGGTGGGAGAGGCCCATGAAAAAGCCGTCTGCGACTGGATGACGGCGCAGGATGAAAAGAACATCACCGCCCTCATCCAGAAGGACGATACCACCGCATTGCGCAACATCGTGGGCGAAGCCTGGAAGACCATAGTGGGCCGCCCCCAACCCACTCCGCAGGAAGTCGCCTATGAAATGGTGAAAAAGGAAGAGAAGGCCGATCACTTCATCGTCCAAGGTCGCATCCAAAACACCCGCGACGAGGAAACCCTGCACGCTGTCTTCCTCTACCCGAAAAACTGGCAGGGCGAGGCCACCCTGTGGCTGAGCCTCAAGGGCAGCGACTCCGTCCTCACCGCCGCAGGCCCCACACCCGCCGCTCAAAAGCTGCTGGATCAAGGCATCGCCATCGCCTGTCCCGATCTTTACCTGCGCGGCATGACCGAGCAGCCTAAGGCGGGAGACAACCTGAAGGCCAAAGCCAACGACTTTCGCGAATTCAGCGGTTACACCTTTGGTTATAATCCCACCCTCCTGGCTCGCCGTGTGCACGATGCCATGACGATGTTGACCATGATGCAGAGCCAGGAAAAGTATCCCGTGAAGCAGCTCAAAATCCACGGCCTGGAAGGTGCTGGCCCCATCGCCCTGGTCACCGGCACCGTCCTCGCGCTGGATGGCGTCACTGCGGATCTGGAAGGCTTCCGCTTCGCCGATTTAAAGTCCTCCTGGGATGTGAATTTCGTCCCAGGTGCCGTCAAATACGGCGATGTGGACGCCCTGCTGAAGCTGACGAAGGAGTGAAAGAGGCGGTCGCATACCCCGACCTTTATGGGGGCTAAAGGATAGATCGTTACATTGACTTTACCGATGCACCTAGGCATTATCCGCCTAGCGTTCATGGCAAAAAATATCCTACCCCCCTGCCTACTCAGCCTCTGCTGGCTGGTCCTCACCACCCTGGCCCCCGCCGCGCCTGGGGATGTGGATGTGACTTTTAAAGGCAGGGCTTACGGCCCTATCCGCTCTGGCCAATCAGTGAGAGCCACCGCTGTGCAGCCCGATGGGAAGATCGTGATTGGCGGGTATTTTTTTGACGTGAATGAAGACATCCGACCATTTATCACCAGGCTCAATCCTGACGGCAGTCGTGATACTCCTTTCGAAACACGGATACCCATCGAACCTCAGGCCATTGCGGTTTTGAATGATGGCAAACTTTTGGTCGCAGGTGCATTTGCGAGCACAGATACAACGATTTCTAAAAACACCCTTTACCGCCTGCTTCCTGACAGTACGATTGACACCAGCTTTACCCCAGAAATCTTGGGGGGCTCTATCAATAGCATCCTGGTTTATCCGAATGGCCGCATCATGATCGGTGGCACATTTTTAACCGTCGCAGGTGTGGCCCGCCCCTACCTTGCACGTCTTGAGGCAGATGGAACTTTAGATGAAAGCTTCAATCCGTCCATCAACGCACGAGTTTATGGCATGGCCTTGCAGCCGGATGAAAAAATCCTGATCGGAGGCTCTTTTTCTTGGACCCGCGCAGACACCCAAGTTCAAAGAGGCATTGGCCGTCTGAATGCAGATGGGAGTGTGGATTCTAGCTTCATTGCCACGAGCTCGATCGTAAATAACACTGTCGATCCTGTCACCGCCTTCGCATTCCAGCCCAACGGTAAAGTTGTCATTGGCGGATTCTTCGGCCGAATCAATGGAATCACTCGGTCTCGACTGGCGGTTTTAAATACCGATGGCAGCTTGGATAGTTCCGCAGTTTATCTCAATGACACAGTTTTGTCCATCGGTGCGCAGGCGGATGGTCGATTCATTATTGGAGGGGACTTTTATAATTTTGCTTCTCAAGTCCCTTACAACGGTATCGCCAGGATTGAGTCCACAGCCACCCTCGACTCCACCTTTGCAAGAAATCCTTTGAGGACGGTCAGCGGTGTCACTCTGCAAAACGACGGTCGAGTTTTTCTAGGTCTGAACAGACGCGGGCTACAAAGTAGCACAGCCCCGAACCTGATCACTCGCCTTGAAAACAGCCCGGCATCTGAAACCCTGACGACCACGGGCGGAACTACGATCAACTGGCTGCGCGGAGGATCTAGCCCCGCTGTCGCCTACACCACTTTTGAATTGAGCACCGATGCTGGCGTCACTTGGACTCACCTCGGCAGCGGCATACGCGTCACGGGTGGCTGGGAAATGAATGGTTTGTCATTACCGGCTAGTGGCTTGGTCCGTGCACGCGGGAGGACGTACAGTGGGCATTACAACGGATCCTCGGGTCTTGTCGAACAAGTGTGTTCTTTGGATCTAACCACGCCTCAAATGGTGATCGAAGATCCGGCTGGCGCAGTCTTGCCTTCGACCAACGCGAGCTTTGACTTCCTCAATGAACGCTTTGTGGCCAAGACCTTTAAAGTCCGCAATACAGGACTTGCCCCCTTGTCTTTGAAAAGCCTTCGCTGCCCGTCCTCACTAATCATTCTGGAAACTAGTGGTCTTCCAGGCCTGCTCTGGCCAGGCCAGGAAGCCAGCTTCACAGCGACCTTCCGACCTTCCCGACCCGAGGCGTTGAGCAGCAGCTTTGAGATTCATAGCAACGACCCAAATACACCAATTTTCAGTGTGCACCTTTCTGGGCAAGGAGCTTTGGGAAGGAATACCAATATCAAGAATGTTTACGCCCAACTTTCCAACCCATATTCAAGCCCGAACTACACAGATTCTACCGTCAGTCCCGTCCGCAAACTTTATACAATCTCATTGCCTTATAAGGCTTACTCCCTCGCTTTAAGGCTCGAAACGGAGGACCATGTAGACCAAATCAATTCTAATGGCACACCGCTTTCGAAAAAAAGTTACGAAACTGAATATTATGAATTACCCATCATATTCACGGGTAATATTCAAACTGTTGATTTAGAAGTGGTCGCACTGGATGGCGTGACCAAACAAACGTATCGCATCCTCCTAGCAAGAAGACCCCCTATAGCTGGCGACCTTGATTTCGCATATGCCAGCGATGCTGCTCAGCATAAGACTCATTCATCCCTCTCCATCACTCCCGATGGGAGCCTCGTCAGCCCATCCACCACGGAGCCCTACCTGAAAAAAATAAACGCTACGGGTGCTCTGGAGTCCGCCTTTAATCCGGACTTCCTCTCAAGCGATCAAGTCAACGGCATTCAACAGTTGGACAACGGTGATTACTTGATTTTCGGAAATCTTTCTTTGTTTAACGGATCTTATCGTACACCCGTCGCCTTATTGAATCGTGAAGGACAGTTACTTCCAGATTTTAGGCCTATGGGAGTTGCTTCGTCCGAAGTTTTTTGTGCTTTGAGACAGCCTGATGGAAAAATTCTGGTGGGGGGCGAAAATCTCGCCATCCCTGGAAAATCTTTGGGACGCCTTATCCGCTTCCTCCCAGATGGGTCTTTGGACAGTGATTTTCGCCCGAATTTCAATGGCCTAGTTGAAGCCCTCGCCCTAGACGACTCAGGCCATATTGTGGTGGGAGGTAGCTTCACCGAAGTTAATGGTGCCTCTGCGAGTTACTTAGTGCGTTTGAACATCGATGGTTCTAAACACATCGAAGAACCCATTAATTTCGTCTATGGGAGTAGCGGCGTTTCTATCATCGAACGTGCCGCCTCAGGCAAATGGATGATCGCAGGAAACTTTGCAATTATAGCAGGAACATTTCGCTCTGGACTTGCGAGACTGAATGCCGACTGGACTTTAGATCCTGAATTCTCTTCAGCCGAAGGTTACCCGAAATCCATTGCCCTCCAGGCGGATGGCAGTTTATGGATGACGCAAAATAACTACAACCTGCCGCTGGTGCAATTGAACTCTACGGGCACTCGATTAGCTAGTCCGAAGATCACCGGTTATGTACCATACAACTTAGCTTTGACCCAGAACGGTCAGGTCATGCTCAATGGTCATTTTTCGGAGATCAATGACATTCCTCGTGAAGGTCTCTCCAGGCTGCACAATGTCCCGGCCACTCAGGAACTGACGGTACCGAATGCGAGCCGCATTCAATGGTTACGCGGAGGTTCGTCGCCTGAAGCGCGGCGGGTTTTCTTTGAGCTCAGCACGGATCAAGGCGGCACTTGGACGAAGCTCTCGGAGGGCACGCGCATCACGGGGGGCTGGGAGGCCACGGGGCTGCATCTACCGCAGGCGGGCCGTATCCGGGCAAGGGCGGTGGTGGGCAGTGGTTACAATAACAAGTCCTCGGGTTTAGTGGAAACCATCTCGCCAGACTTTCAATTCGCGGCGCCTGCCATGGTGGTCCAGGTGGATGACGAAACGCTGCCTTCAGGTGCGGAGGTGGCCTTTGACGAAGTAGGTCTCAAGACTGGCGTTGAAACGCGGACCCTCCAACTCACCAACACGGGTGGCAGCAGCTTGTTGAACATCCGCGCACAACTCACGGGTGCTGCGGCTAACCAATTCCTCATTCGTAGCCAGCCCTCGACTGAATTGTTCCCAGAGGACGGCTCGACTGTGATCGTTGAGTTCCGACCGACCAAGGCAGGCGACAAATCGGCCACGCTAGAAATCGTGAGCAATGACCCAACCACGCCCGTCTTCAGCCTGAACCTCACTGGTAGTGGCACGAAGGCTATTTTATCAAAAGTGACCACCCTGGCGGTGGCGGATCTCACTGGGGCAAGTGTCACCCTCAAAGGGGTGGTAGATCCACAAGGCGCGGCCCAGACGGTGATCTTTGAATACGGTCTCACGGCCCAACTGGGCCAGCAAGTGGTGGCGCAGCCAGGGACGATTGCCGAGGGTGAAGGGGCCACGGAGGTCCAGGCCGCACTCACCACCCTGTCCCCTCACACACGTTACTTTTATCGTATCCGTTCCAGTGGCACTTTGGGCAGCGCCGCCGGTAAAATCCTGACCTTCACCACACTGAATGCGGTGCCGGTGGGTGCGCCAGATCAATTCATTGTGGTGTATGGAAGCAATGGGAGGCTCCCTGTTCTGAGCAATGACCAAGATCCTGATGGCGATGCCTTCAGCTTAAACACGGTCAGTGCCCTAATACCATCCGAGGTAGGCAGTGTGCGCAAAGTGGGCGAAGAAATCGTCTTCACGGCAAATAACCCATTCCATGCCGTTCCCGCTTCGTTCACTTACACCCTTAAGGATGCTTGGGGTGGCGTTTCCGCCCCTGTTGAAGTAAACATCTTCCAGAACGAGGCCATCTTGAGCGGGCCATCCAACGTATCGGCAGTTGCGCAGACCCTTTACATTAATGTGCGGACCGAAGGTATCTGGAGTGTGACTCAGGCACCGGCCTGGCTTCGCCCGCTTCAGTCTGCGGGGGCAGGCAATGGCTCGGCAATTTTCGACCTCCAGGCCAATGTGGGTAAAACTTCACGCACAGGTGTCATCAAAATCGGTCACTCATTTTTTACCCTAATTCAGTCTGCGGCCGCCGTCCCCGAAGGCCCGCCGATTATTTTTGCTCCAGATGAGCTTTACCCCGTCGCCCGTGTAGCCAGGTATTTCGAACTTTTCTTCCCCACTCAAAATCTGCCGGCCATCTTTACGGTGAAAAATCTGCCGCCTGGACTGACGATCGATCATGAAGGATGGATCCGTGGAATTCCGACGAAAGCTGGCCGTTACGATCTCCAGATTCAGGCCCGAAATGCAGCCGGTTCATCTGTCGCAACTAACAGTTTCACGCTCGAAGTGGAGCCGTTGTCTGAGGCGTTGATCGGTGCCTATGAGGGGTATTTTGTTCCTTCCAATCCTGAGGATCTGGGGCTGAGTGGCCGTTATCAGTTCCAGGTGACGCCTTCCGGCAGCTACACCGGGAAGATCTTTTTTGGCAGCAAGTCTGTGCCAATGAAGGGCCTGATTGAAAGCGCCTCCAACGAAACGGGTAGCTTCACCATCCGTCAAAGATTTCAAAGCGCCGCGACGGTGGCAGATCGGGTTCAGTTGAATGTGACGCCGACAGGTGTGGTCATGACGTTGGATTCGGAGTATTCCGCTCCCCCGCCCATCACCAACCAGGGCTGGAAGATCCCCTGGAATGGCAAGGACGTGCAGGCCGCAGCCTACGTGGGGCTGCATACCTTTAAAATCTCCTCGGGGGCGTTCATCGCTTATTTACCTCGCGGGGATGGGTTTGGCTCGGTGAGCATTACGGCGAAGACCGGGGCCGCCCGCCTCGTGGGCAGATTGCCCGATGGCACAGCCTTTACCACCGCTACCTTTGCGGGTGCTGCCTCAGGGAGTAACCAGCAGAGCCAAGTCCTGCTTTACCAGTCTCTTTACAAAGACCGTGGTTTCTTCGGCGGAGTCTTGACCCTGGTGCCAGGAACCACGCCTGCGGAAAACACTGTCTATGGGAACGCTGTCTGGGTGAAACAGCCGGTGGATCCCAAGACCAAGGATGTGGTGTACCCGCAGGGGATCCGCCACCCATACCTCATCCTGTCTGGCAGTGCTCTTCCCCGAGTCGCCGCCGGAGGAGTGGTGATGGGGGTCCCCAATGGGACACCGCAGAATGCCGAACTGCGCTTTCAATACGGTGGCCTCGCAGCGGAGGAAACTCTGGCAGTGACGCTGAGCAATCCGAGCGCCAAAGGAGTCACCCAAAAGGCAGTGGTGCTGGCGGGTGAAAATGCCACGGCGACGCTGCCGAAGGTGGATGCCACCACGGGCCTCTTCAACGGGGAGCTCTCCCTGCCCGGCCCTGTGAAAGCGCTGGACCGGAAAGTCGCCTTCATGGGCCAGCTTGTCCGCATCGGCACGGAAACTCGCGGTTACGGGTTTTTCCTACTGCCGCAACTGCCCGCCGAAGGGGAGACCTTGAAGACCGCTCCTCAGCTCTCTGGTCAGGTGATCTTGAGCCCGGCGGAAGGGGAAGAGTAGGTGGCGGAGCTTGGATGTCATGGAGACGATTGAACAATCACGCCTTCCGTGACTCCAAGCTAAGCTCGAATGGAGCCCCAGACTTCTAACTTCCCATCGCCCGTTCAGGAGGCCCCCTGGAACTACCTGCATCTTTCGCTCGCCTTGATCGTCGGGTTTTTCCTTCAGATGCTGGTCCTCCCCTGCCTGTGCGCGATTGGCAATTGGAGAGGTGAAGTGGCGATGTATTTCAACGCCATGATCCTCCTTCGAATGGGGGTGGCTTATGTCCGAAAAGAAACCGGCAATGCCTGGATCATTTATGCCACGCTTTGCTACACTTCCGCTTTTTGGCTCCACGCGCTGACAGACGTGATCCTTTTCGTGAATGGCCAGAGCCATTGAAGAACGCCGACGCGAATACTCCGCTTGGGTAGTGCCAAACTACAAAAAACGCCACTTTGGCACAGTTGACCCGCTTTTATGAGTCAAAAGGGAACTCCCGAGCTGATTCGTCGGCAGGGGCAATGGACGCCTTTCCCTTGCCAAATAAAGGCTAGCGCGACATTGCGCCGCTGTGGCACAGTCTGAGCATAGGATCAGGGAAACAACCAACCTTCAAAACCATGTCTCCTGAAAAATTTACCGTTAAGCTCCAAGAGGCCTTCAATGCCTCGCAGTCTGTGGCCACGCGCCATGGGCATCAAGAAGTCAAACCTGCCCATCTCCTGTCCGCCCTGCTGGACCAGGAAGGGGGCCTCACCAAGCCGTTGCTGGAAAAGGCAGCGGTCAATCCTGAAAAGGCCGCCCAGTTGCCCGAGCAACTGAGTCAACTGCTGAACCGCCAACCCAAGGTCACGGGAGCGACCGGCAGTCTTTACTTGTCCAGCGAGTTCCGCGACCTCATGACCAAGGCGGAAGATGAGCAGAAGAAACTCAAGGACGATTTCCTGAGTGTGGAGCACATCCTCCTGGCTCTGTTCAAGACCAAGTCTGAGGTGTCTGACCTGCTGAAGCAGGCAGGCCTCACTTACGAAACCGTTTCCAAAGCCCTCGCCGCCGTGCGTGGCAGCCAGCGCGTGGTGGACCAAGACCCGGAAGGCAAGTACCAGACCCTGGAAAAATACGGCACGGACCTCACCGCCCGTGCGAAACAGGGCAAGATTGATCCGGTCATCGGTCGCGATGAAGAGATTCGCCGCGTGATGCAGGTGCTGAGCCGCCGCACCAAAAACAATCCCGTCCTCATCGGTGAACCGGGTGTGGGTAAGACGGCCATCGCCGAAGGCCTGGCCCGCCGCATCGTCGCCGGGGACGTGCCAGATTCTCTCAAAGGCAAACGCCTCATCAGCATGGACCTGGGCGGCATGATGGCCGGGGCCAAGTTCCGTGGCGAGTTCGAGGAACGTTTGAAAGCCTTCCTCAAAGAAGTGACCAGCAGTGAGGGGGAAATCATCCTTTTCATTGATGAGCTGCACACCATCGTGGGTGCAGGCAAGGCGGAAGGGGCCATGGATGCGGGCAACCTGCTGAAGCCGCAATTGGCCCGTGGGGAGCTGCGCTGCATCGGCGCGACCACGCTGGATGAATACCGCAAATACATCGAAAAGGACCCAGCCCTGGAGCGTCGCTTTCAACCGGTGCTGGTGGGTGAGCCGAGCGTGGAAGACACCATCGCCATCCTGCGTGGTTTAAAGGAACGTTATGAGGTGCACCACGGCGTGCGTATTCAGGACGGGGCCATCATCGCTGCCGCCACGCTGAGCAACCGCTACATCACGGATCGCTTCCTGCCAGACAAGGCCATTGACCTGGTGGATGAAGCGGCGAGCCGCATCAAGATCGAGCTGGACTCCATGCCCACGGAGATTGACGTCATCGAGCGCCAAGTCATGCAAGGGGAGATGGAGCGTCAGGTTTTGAAAAAGGAAAAAGATCCTGCCAGCAAGACCCGCCTGGAAAAGCTGGAGAAGGAAATCGCCGATCTCAAAGAGCAATCCTCCGCCCTGAAAGCCCAGTGGCTGAAGGAGAAGGAAACCGTGGATGCGGGCCGGAAGGTGAAGGAGGAGATTGATCGCCTGCGCACGGAACTGGAACAAGCCCAACGTCGAGGCGACTTCGGTCGTGCCGGAGAGATCCAGTATGGTCTCATTCCAGACCTGGAGAAGAAGCTGGCGAGCAGCAGTAGAAGCGACGCCCTCGTCGCTTACCCCGGTGCCAGCGGCGCCCCCGCCGCTCAAAGCCCCTCCTCATCCCCCTACACCTACTTCGACCCCGAAGCCAAAATAGACAGCGTGCGCAGTGGCAACCTGCCGCATTGGCGGCAGGACGGAAGCGTGTATTTCGTCACGTGGCGGACGGCGGATTCCATGCCGGAAGAACGCGTCAGCCAGTGGCTGAGCGAACGCCGGGAGTGGCTAAACCAGCACCCCGAACCACACAACGAAGCGGAGAAGGCTGAATACACCGATCTCTTTTCCCGACGGTGGGAAAAATGGCTGGATGAAAGCCATGGAGCCTGCGTTTTGGCCCGCCCAGAGATCCGCCAAATCGTGGAGGAAGTGATCCGCAACCGCGATGGCATTGACTACACCCTGGAGGCTCTGGTGGTGATGCCTAACCATGTGCATGTTCTCGTTTGGCCACAGCCTGGACACTCGTTGAGCGATATTGTGCAAGCGTGGAAAAGTATCACCTCACGACGCATCAATGAAGAACTCGGCCAGAGCGGCACTTTCTGGCAAAAGGAGAGTTATGACCACATTGTCCGGGGCCTCGGTTCCCTCCAGCGGCTTCGCGATTACATTGCGGAAAATCCGCGTCAGCTCACGGGTGCAAAGCCACCCGTATGGCTGCGTGGCGAGGGCGCCACGGGCACCGGAAGCAGCGGCGGGGGCGCCGCTTCTACCCCCTTACTTCGCGAAGAAGTCACCGAAGATGACATCGCGCGCGTAGTGGCGAACTGGACGGGTATTCCCGTCTCCCGCCTGCAAGAGGGCGAGCGGTCCAAGCTGGCGAAAATGGAGGAACGCTTGGCTGACCGTGTGATCGGCCAGCGGGATGCCATCGTGGCCGTCTCCAATGCCGTGCGACGTGCGCGTGCGGGCATCCAGGATGAGAACCGCCCCATCGGCAGTTTCCTTTTCTTAGGCCCCACAGGCGTGGGCAAGACCGAGCTGTGCAAGGCCCTGGCCGAGTTTCTCTTTGACGATGAAAACGCCATGACCCGCATTGACATGAGCGAGTACATGGAGAAGCACAGCGTCAGCCGTTTGATCGGGGCACCTCCCGGTTACGTCGGTTATGATGAAGGCGGCCAGCTCACCGAGGCCGTGCGACGCCGACCTTACAGCGTGGTGTTGTTTGACGAAGTGGAAAAGGCCCACCCGGATGTCTTCAACAGCCTACTGCAAGTGCTGGACGATGGCCGCATCACTGATGGTCAGGGCCGCACCGTGGACTTCAAAAACACGGTAATCATCATGACCAGCAACATCGGCAGCAACGCCATTCAGGACGTGACCAATGCCGAGCAACGAGACGCCCTGGTGCGAGAATCGCTGAAGCAATTCTTCCGGCCAGAGTTTCTCAACCGCATTGATGAAATCGTTATCTTTGATCGGCTCGATGCAGCCCAGCTCGACAAGATCGTGAAGATCCAGCTCCAACGCGTGATCACTCGTTTGGCCAAGCAAAACATCCACCTCACCGTCACGGATGACACCACCCGCTATCTGGCGGATGCTGGGTTTGATCCCGTGTTTGGAGCTCGTCCACTGAAGCGCGCCATCCAGAAACACCTGCTGGATCCGCTCAGCCTGGCCGTGCTGGAGGGCGGCTTTAAAGATGGCGATGTCATCACCGCCACGATGAAGGACGGGAAGCCTGTGTTTGAGAAAGCCTAAACTTTAGCCCACTCTCCTTGGATTCGGAATTCCTGGATCCAAGGAGCCACATCATACGCGTTCGCCTTGTATTTTACAGGGCATTCACTATGTTAACCCATGCCTGATGATTTACAGGAGACCTTACGCCGAACCGTGGGTGACAGCCCTTCCAGTCTGCCACCGCTGAAGCGTCTGGAGATGCTGTGGAAAAATGCACTACGGCTGCGCGGCGGTGTTTGGCGAACTCCTGGATCCGATGGAACCCTCATTCGAAAAACTGTTGGTGCGCCTCGCTGATCACGGCGTTCAATTCATCGTCGTCGGTGGAGTGGCAGTAGCCCTTCAAGGCTACATGCGAATGACGGAGGGTGATCATCCCTTATATAGATGGTGGATTTCCTTGCCCCTTTGGGTCACTGCGAGGCGTTTACTACGATGTGAAAACTTTTTTCTACCTGCTCGCTGCTGCGTGCCTGTTTTCTTTCACCTCATGCTCCACCCCTGTGAAACACCCCCCACTCAAAACCGTCGCCCACGTGGATCTGCCGCGTTACATGGGGGATTGGTATGTCTTTGCCCACATTCCCTACTCGCTTGAAAAAGGCAAGGTGGGCACGCTTGACCGTTACGCACCGAGGCCGGATGGGAAGATGGACAACATCTTTCTCTTTCGCAAAGGCACCCTCGATGCCCCGCTCCAGCAGTGGAAAGGCAAGGCCTGGGTGCATAACAAAGAAACGAATGCTGAATGGCGCGTGCAGCTCCTGTGGCCCTTTCGTATCCCCTACTTGATCATTGATTTGGACCCCGATTATCAATGGAGCGTCATTGGTTATCCCAATCGCAAACTGGCCTGGGTGCTGAGTCGAAAACCCAGCCTGGATGAAGCCACCTACCAGGGTATTCTCAAACGTCTCGAAGCCCAGGGTTATGACCGCACGAAGCTGGTGAAGGTGCCACAAAATCTCCACTGAGCCTAAGATCACCGCCTCTGCAATATCTGTGCTTGCTGTGGCAGAGGCAGGGTGCATGAAGGGGGGAATCCTATTTCATGAACGAGTCTCCCCCTCCTTTTGCCGACGCTGGCTGGCGTCTGGAGCACAGCTATGCACAGCTACCCACGCTGTTCCATTCCCTGGCTAAGCCGACCTCCGTCGCCTCGCCACGCCTAACCATCTTTAATCAGGACTTAGCACAAGAGCTGGGATTGAATGCCGAGGTGCTGGACCGGCCTGAAGCTGCCGCCCTTTTCACTGGAAATGAATTACCTCCAGGTGCCTACCCCATCGCCCAAGCGTATGCTGGCCATCAGTTTGGCAAGTTCACCACGCTGGGAGATGGACGGGCCATTTTGTTAGGCGAGCAAATCACGCCGAGCGGGGCGCGGTTCGACATCCAGCTTAAAGGCCCGGGCCCCACTCGCTATTCCCGCCGGGGAGATGGCCGCGCGGCCCTGGGGCCTATGCTGCGTGAATACATCATCAGCGAGGCCATGTACGCGCTGCGTATCCCCACCACCCGCAGTCTGGCCGTGGCGACGACGGGTGAGGCGGTGTATCGCCCCCAGCCTTTACCGGGGGCCGTTCTCACGCGTGTCGCAGCCAGTCACATCCGGGTAGGCACCTTTGAGTGGGCAGCGGCGCATCAGAACAAAGCTGCGTTAAAAGCCCTGGCTGACTATACACTGGCGCGGCATGATCCTGCGCTGGTGGGGGAGGAGTCACCTTACCTCGCATGGCTGCATTCCATCATCGGGCGGCAGGCCTCGCTCATCGCCCAGTGGCTGCATGTGGGCTTCATCCATGGGGTGATGAATACGGACAACATGGCCCTCTCAGGCGAGACGATTGACTATGGTCCCTGTGCCTTCATGGATGCGTATGATCCTGGCACGGTCTTCAGTTCCATTGATCATCATGGCCGGTATGCCTATGGCAATCAGGCCCCCATCGCCCAATGGAATCTGGCCCGGCTAGCAGAGGCACTTTTACCCCTGCTGCACCCTGAGGAAAAGCAGGCCATCGAACAGGCCAATGCCGCACTAGAGAGCTTCCGCAGTCGTTTTGATACAGCCTGGCTCGCCGGCATGAGAAAGAAACTAGGCATCTTCAATGAAGAAGCCGAAGACAAGGCCCTGGCGGATGCCCTGCTGAGCTGGATGCAGGAACAGGAAGCGGATTACACCCAGACCTTCTGCGCTCTTTCCTCCAGGGATGGGGTGAAAAGCCATCTAACTAATGATGCATCCTTTTCAGACTGGCTGGCCCAATGGAAAGCGCGGTTAACTCGCCAGCCACAATCTGCCGCTGATGTAACGCCCCTGATGCAAGCGCATAACCCCGCCTTCATCCCGCGCAATCACAAGGTGGAAGAGGCCCTCACAGCCGCCATGCAAAACGAGGACCTCAGCGTGATGCAGCGACTGCTCCAGGTGCTGGCGAAGCCCTATGATCACAGCGTGGACCTGCCAGAGTACAGCCAGCCGCAGCCAGCGGAGGATTACCAAACCTTTTGCGGCACCTAATCAAGGACGAGGAGGTGGGCCCTCCCCTCTTGGGCCTCCTGGAGGCCCCATTCCAGGAGGTGGCCCAAATCCTGGGCCTCCACGACGCCCCCTACGTGGCGGGCCGCCTCCGGGAGGGCCTCCCCCCTGTTTTTGGAAGCTCTTGTCCGGACTGCCCTTCCACTGGCGGCCCATGTAGGGGAATTCATCGGTGATGCAGTAGTGATAGATGCCAGCGGGATATTCTGGTGTGACGCCGTAGCGCCCATGGCATTCATCCAGGTCTCCCAGACCTGCCACGTACTCATAGTCCTGGGTGTAGTAACCATCGTACGCACCACCGGGGCCGTCGTTTCCACCAGGGCGTTCACCGGCTTTCAGTCGGTAGCTGCTGCGCATCTTCACGAGTGGGCTGGTGGCATCTTTGGCGTCTTGATGCGCACGGCTGGCATAGATGGGGAAGCCATCCGCCGCCCAGCCTAACAATTGCATTTTATCTACAGCGTCTCCGCCCAGATTCTGGATCAGGCCGGTGGGCAGGCCGTGGTAATGGTAGGCTCCGTTAGGCTGCACGTGGGCATCGTTTTGGTCCAGCCCCAGATCCACCTGGCCACTTTTGGCCTCAGCCACCCAGCCGGATCGGGGATCGCGCTGCCAAAACTCCGCCGTGCCTGGTTCAAAAGGCACGCCATTCACCGCCACGCCGAAAAACGCCCGCTCTGCCCGCGTAGGCTGGGCGGCGACCTGGGGCTTCAGCGTAACGCGAAACTCGTATTTCTGCGGTGCGATAGCGTTCGGATTGTGCGGATTGGGAAAGGCCCCCATGACGTGATTGGCGATGCCATTGGAGGTCACTATGCGCCACCCGGCCTGCTCACGCACCGTGGCCTCCGCTGGAGGCGTTTGAGAAAAGACAGGCCCGGCACACAGCCAGAGGAAGATCGTCGTTCGGTTCATACCATCCCTTCAACGCTTGGCTTGGCCCAAAGACTTGGATCTTTACCTCCGCTTAACAAAATTCATT
Source organism: Prosthecobacter dejongeii (assembly GCF_014203045.1). Classification (NCBI taxonomy): domain Bacteria; kingdom Pseudomonadati; phylum Verrucomicrobiota; class Verrucomicrobiia; order Verrucomicrobiales; family Verrucomicrobiaceae; genus Prosthecobacter; species Prosthecobacter dejongeii. The sequence continues at coordinate 94,139 of NZ_JACHIF010000006.1, read as the reverse complement.
CCCGTGCGTTCATCCTTGCCACCTGAGCCTCCTCGCCGATAATCGCCGCTCTTACGCCGACCACCCCCTATGGCTCAACCGTTCCTCACACAGGACTTTCACATCCGCTGGTCCACCCTGGATTCCTCCTGCATTCAGGCGGATATCAAAACCGCACTGGAGCAGGCCGACGCGAACATCAACCGCCTCATCGAACAAGATCGCGGCAAGATGAACTTCGACACCGTCGTGCTGGCGCTGGATGAATCCACTCGCGCGCTTAACGAAGCCTGGGGCCTGGTGCAGCACCTGGATGCCCTGTGCAACTCTCCTGCCATGCGGGAAGCTCACAATGCGATGCTGGCGGAGGTGAGCTCCTTTTTTGCCAAGATCCCCCTCAATGAACACCTGTGGGATCTGCTGGAAACCTACAGTAAAACGGAAGAGGCCCGCGACCTATCCCCCGTGCGCAAACGGGCGCTGAAGGAGACGATGGAGAGCTTTATCCAGGCGGGATCGAACCTGCCGCCAGAGAAAAAGAAGCGCCTGGAAGAACTGGAGTCTGAGCTGTGTCAGGCCACGCAAAAGTACTCTGAGAACGTGCTCGATTCCACCAACAAGTGGGAGCTGATCCTCACGGATGCGGATCGCCTCAAAGGCATGCCGCAGTCTGCGATTGACGCCGCACGTGCCGAGGCTGCGGCCAAGGGCCTAGGTACCCCTGAGGCTCCGCATTATCGCCTCACACTCAAGGCCCCTTCCATGATCCCGGTGATGGAGTATGCGGAAGATGAAAGCCTGCGCAAAGCTGTGTGGGAAGGCTCCACCGGCATTGGCCGTGGCGGTGACCATGACAACACCGAGCTGATTTGGAAGATCCTGCGCCTGCGCCATGAAAAGGCCCAACTCATGGGCAAGTCGAACTTTGCCGACCACGTGCTGCAGCAGCGCATGGCGAAGAATGGACAAACGGCACTCCAGTTCATCGAGAACCTGCACGCCAAGGTAAAGGGCGCTTTTGATCGCGAAACGATCCAGCTCCAAGAATACCGCGCCGATGCCGTGGGCCAAGCGGCTGATCTCCTACAACCGTGGGAAGTGGGCTACTGGGCGGAAAAACAGCGCAAGGCTGAGTACGACTTTGATGAGGAAGAACTGCGCCCTTACTTCCCGCTCGATAAGGTGCTAGGCGGCATGTTCCGGCTGGCGGAAATGGTCTTTGACCTCCGCATCGTGGGCCGGGATGTGGTGCACTACCCCGCAGGAGAATCTGGCCCTGCCAGCACCCAACCTGGGGAACTGGGCCCGGTGGAAGTGTGGCACCCAGATGTGAAATTCTATGAAGTGCGTAACGAAAAGGGTGTCCACATCGGCTCCTTCTACGCAGATTGGCACCCGCGCGACTCCAAGCGCGGCGGTGCCTGGATGAACTATCTCAAAGGCGGCGTGCCCCCGAGTGGAGAGCGCGACCGCCGCCTGCACCTGGGCCTCATCTGCGGCAACATGACTCCCCCTGTGGATGGCAAGCCAGCGCTGCTGACACATGACGAAGTGTGTACCGTTTTCCATGAATTCGGCCACCTGTTGCATCAGTTGTTAGGCAACGTGGAGATCCCGTCTTTAAACGGCGTGAATGTCTATTGGGACTTTGTGGAACTGCCCTCCCAAATTCTGGAAAACTTCTGCTGGGAGCGTGAGAGTCTGGACCTCTTTGCCCGCCACCATGAAACGGGCGAGACCATCCCAGCCCGCCTGCTGAAAAAGGTGCTGGCGGCCAAGAACTACCGCAGCGCCAGCGACATCGTACGCCAGCTTTCTTTTGGCAAGCTGGACCTGGAACTGCACATGCACCACGCCACGGATGAAGGCGCAGATCTGGATCAACTCTCACGCCAGTTGTTGAAGCCCTACCTCATGCCCCTGAAGACGGAGACGCCCTCCATGGCGCGGCGTTTTGGTCACCTCTTCAGCAGCCCGGTCGGTTATGCCGCCGGCTATTACAGCTACAAATGGGCGGAGGTGCTGGATGCCGATGCCTTCACCCGTTTCCAAAACGAAGGAGTGCTAAATCCCAAGGTGGGCCGTGACTTTCGTGACAAGGTGCTGAGCAAGGGCAACTCCGAAGACCCAGCGAAGCTCTTCCGCGACTTCATGGGCCGTGATCCAGACCCGATGGCGTTGCTGATTCGTGCGGCCTTGGCGTGATTTTGTGTAGCCGCGCCCGCCAGGGCGTGGGGCTTGAGAAGCTCGATGCTCAAGACCACCCCCACCCGCTGGCGCGGGCAGCTACCCCTCGTAGCCGCGCCCGCCAGGGCGTGGGGCTTGAGAAGCTCGATGACACCAGACCATCCCCACCCGCTGGCGCGGGCAGCTACACCCCGTAGCTGCGCCCGCCTGGGCGTGGGGGTTTGGAAGCTCGATACTCAAGACCATCCCCACCCGCTGGCGCGGGCAGCTACCCCTCGTAACTGCGCCCGCCAGGGCGTGGGCTTGAGAAGCTCGATGACACCAGACCACCCGCCACCCGCTGGTGCGGGCAGCTACACCCCGTAGCCTCGCCCTGGTTTGATCGTCACCCTTTTGGTTATACCGATTCTTTTACTGTAGCGTCTAGTTTACACTGTAGCGGCGATGGTCACGATGGCTTGGCGCAGCGCATCCACCATTTTTTCCAACTCGGATTCCGTCGCAGCGAGCGGTGGCATGAGCACGAGCGTATCCACCACGGGCCGCGTCAGAAGACCATGCTTGCGTGCTTCCAGGCAGGTCTTCACGCCCATGAGTTTCTCAGGGGCGTAGGGTCCGATCTCGATGCCCGCCACCAGCCCGCATTGGCGGATGTCTATGACAGAGGGGATATCCCGCAAGGAATCGAGCAGCGACGTGAAGACGCGGATCTTTTCCGGCAGACGCTCCAGGACCTGTTCTTCCCGGAAGACCTGCAAGCTCCCCAGCGCCGCAGCGCAGCCGAGTTGATTCGCCGTATAACTATGACCGTAATAAAAAGCACGCCCGGCACCGAGAAAACCTTCAAACACACGCTCAGTTGTCATCGTCGCAGCCAGCGGCAAGTAGCCACCCGTGAGGCCCTTCGCCAGACAAAGAAAGTCTGGCACCACCTCCTCATGCTGGCAGGCAAACATCTTCCCCGTGCGGCCGAAACCTGTCATCACTTCATCCAGGATGAGGAAGACATCGCGCTGGCGGCACCAATCACTCAGAGCTTTTAACATGCCGTTAGGCCACAGGCGCATGCCAGCGCTGCCTTGGATGAGAGGTTCAATGATGACAGCGGAAAGCCGCGCGACTTCCTCTGGAGGCAGTTGATCCAGAGCCTCAAACGTGGGCACACGCTGGACACGATAACCGAAGTCATTACCACTGCCCTTAAAGACCGGGATGCCCCCCACACTGGCCGCGCCCAGGGTATCGCCATGGTAAGCGCGATCAAAGGCCAGGATGGTATCCCGCTGCGGATGCCCATTTTGTTTCCAATACTGCAAGGCCATGCGGATGGCGCACTCGATGGCCGTGGAGCCATTGTCCGAATAAAACACCCGGCTCAGCTGGCTGCCGGGCAAGAGATCCACCAGTTGCTGACCGAGCTGAATGGCAGGCTCATGCGTGAAGCCGAGGAAGGACGTATGCGCGATTTGATCCAACTGCGCCCGGATGGCGGCATGGATGGTGGGATGACTATGCCCGTGAATGTTCGTCCAAATGGAGCTGTTACCATCCAGGTAATCGCGCCCATGCTGATCTCGCAAATAACAGCCCTGACCCGACACCAACATCAACGGCTCATGCCCCTCATCACACCACGCCTGCATGGGCGTGAAGGGATGCCAGAGATGCCGTTTTTCGATCTGGAGGAGAGAGGTCATTGAGAGAGGAGAACAGACCTAGCATGACAGTCCCCCATGCTCCAGCATGATCCGAGAGACCTTGCTTTTTGGAATATTGATGACAGTTTAGTTTTATGAACGCGACATTTACGATTGATGACGGAGGACGTATCAATCTACCTGAAACACTTAAGAAAGCCTTCGGCTTGAAACCTGGCACCCGGTTGCGAGCAGAGGTTACCAAGGACCGAATTGAAATCGTAAAAGACCTTTCAGTCATCGAAGGAACCTCTTGGTCGCCGAACGGACGCCTTGTTCTAGCGCTAACAGGCATTGCCACAGATTCGGCAAAGGCAGTTCGTGAAGAACGGGAAGAATTAGCTGACCGAGCTTTAAGGCGATGAACCACATGGCTTAGTCTCCGACCAACGCTCCCACATGCGAGGTCACGGCACTGGCCAAACCGGTGAGATTGTAACCTCCTTCGAGGACGGAGATGAGGCGGCCTTGGCAGTGCTCATCCGCAGCGACCATGAGCCAGCGGGTGAGCTGCGCAAAGTCGTCATCGGTGAGTTTGAAATGGCCGAGAGGATCGTCCACGCGGGAGTCAAAGCCGGCGGAGATCATGATGAGATCGGGCTTGAAGCGAGCGAGCGCGGGCAGCAGGTGATCTTGAAACGCTGCACCGATATGTTTCATACCGGCCCCGGCAGCAAAGGGGAAATTCAGGGTGGTACCCAGGCCTTTCCCCGCGCCCGTTTCTTCCCGCGCGCCAGTGCCGGGGTACCAGGGTGACTGATGGGTGCTGGCAAAGAGCACGCTGCCGTCATCGTAGAAGATGTCCTGGGTGCCATTGCCATGATGGACATCCCAATCCACGATGGCCACCCTGGCAGCGTTGTGTTTTTTCTGCGCGTGGCGGGCGCCGACGGCGATGTTATTAAACAGGCAAAAGCCCATGCCCTGAGCAGGCCGGGCGTGGTGGCCAGGAGGACGCACGGCGCAAAAGGCGCGGCTAAGTTTGCCCGTCATGACGGCATCCACAGCATTCAGCACAGCCCCCACGGCATGGGTAGCCACGGTGTAGCTCTTTTCGCAGATCTGGGTATCGCCAGTGCTGAGGGTATCCAGCCCAGCGGCGACTTCATCCCGAGCCAGTTCAATGTAGTGGCGCGGATGGCAGAGTTCCATTTCAGGCATCTCCGCTTGGCGACTGGGGATGGAGGCCAGCTTTGGCAGCAGGCCGGAGGAGCCTAGAGCCTTCAGAATGGCGGTGTACCGGGCGGGGCTTTCCGGATGGCCAGGGCCGGGATCGTGATCCGTGTAGTGAGGGGCGAGGTGCAGGCCGGTGGTCATGACGGATGATTTTTGGCAGGTGGAACAAGATTTTAAAGATTAACCGGAAAGGCGAGCCATCTTTTCCATTCCTGCCGTTCCTTTTTCGTTCATGCCCCTCGCTCTAGACGCCTCCCTTTCTGATGTTCCCGGCCTGTCCTCCCGGGTGGTGAAGGCACTGGCCAAGGAGCAAGTCATGACGGTGGGAGAGATCGTGAACTGGCTGCCCTTCCGCCATGAAGACCGGCGGCAGATGGAGGGGGCCACCTTTCAGGTCAGTGAACTGCCTGCCTGCTACCAGGTGCAGGTGACGAAAACGGGGAACAAATACTTCGGTGCCCGGCGCGGGGCGGGGCTGTTTGAGGCGCAGGTGGAGCCCATCGGCGGCGCGGCCATGGGTGGTCTGCTGACGCTGCGCTGGTGGAACATGCCGTTCATGAGCCGGGCCATCGCGGAGGGTCAAGAACTGATCATCTACGGCAAGGTCAAGGAGTACAAGGATCGCCTGCTGATGGATCACCCGGAGTATGAGGTGCTGGGGGATGAAGAGGAAACCACTCGCATCCACAGTGGCCGGATCACGCCAGTGTATCGGCTGAAATCAGGCGTGACCCAGAAGACGCTGCGCACGGCGACCTGGCATGTCATGCAGTCGCTGGGCGAGGACTTTACCCGCGATCTTTTACCGCCTCCGAGCCAGCAGGGAGAGTTCGCCGGCTGGAGCCGTGCGCGGGCCATCAAGGCGGTGCATTTCACGGAGACGATGGAGGACCTGGAGAAGGCCCGTCGTTACCTGGCCCTGGAGGAGTTTTATGGCTATCAACTGCGGGTGGTGCGGCGGAGGCGCGCGGTGTTAGAATCCGGCGGTCACGCACATGCAGCCGGCCCACTGGCGCAGGAGTTTGAGGCCTCCCTGCCCTTTCAAATGACGGGCGCGCAGAAGCGCTCGCTGGAAGAGATCCAACGCGACATGGCCAGCAACGCGCCGATGAATCGCCTCCTGCACGGGGATGTGGGCAGTGGCAAAACGGTGGTGGCTTTTGCGGCCATGCTTGGCGCGGTGGAGGCGGGCAAACAAGCCGCCATGATGGCCCCCACGCAGATTCTGGCCGAGCAGCATTTCCTCACCGCACGCAAGTGGCTGGAGCCACTGGGCCTGAATGTTTCTCTACGCACCGGAACGAGGGCAGAGGATGGGGGGACTGAGCTATGGAGCGCACGCGTCCCGCAGGCTGTTTCACGCGTCTCGCGGGAAACCGTTCTCAAGACCGCCCGCGAGGTACACTATGCCAAACGACGCCTCCCCCACTTCGAGCGTCCTTGGGGGAAGTATTTTCTAACGTTTACAACGGCATTGAGAAGACCCTTGCCACCGGAGGCCCGCAAGCTTGCTCTTGAGGCAGTGCTGCATTTCCATGGGCAGCGCTACCAACTGTATGCGGCCTGTGTGATGCCTGATCATGTACATTTGCTTTTGGAACCAGGGGTGAAAAATCGTGACCCCGAGACAGGTGATCCAGTGTTTTATCCATTGGGCGAACTGCTGCATTCCATCAAATCTTTTAGCTCGAAAGCCATCCTAAAATTGGGGTGGGAAGACGCGCGTGTTTGGGAAAAGGAGACCTTTGACAGGCTCATTCGTTCTGAGGCAGACCTGCAAGAGACCTTTGGGTACATCGTTAGCAATCCTCGTGAGGAAGGCCTCGTCACTCATGCGCAGGAGTATGAGTGGTTATGGCCTCCCTTGGACGGAGTTCCGCGGGACGCAGAACTCAGCACGCGAGACGCGTGCGCTCCATGTAAAAAAGGCCCGGAAATCGTCATTGGCACGCATGCGCTGCTGCATGACGAGGAACTGGTGCGGAACCTGGGTTTGGTGGTGATTGATGAGCAGCACAAATTTGGCGTGGCCCAGCGTGCGCGTTTGATTCAGAAGGGCAATACGCCGGATGTGCTGGTAATGACAGCCACGCCCATTCCCCGCACCCTCACCTTGACAATCTATGGGGACTTGGATGTCTCCACCATTGATGAGCGGCCCAAAGAGCGCGGCAAGATCATCACCAAAGTGCGCCCGGCCACGAAGCAAAAGGAAGCCGCCAAATTTCTGAAAGAACAACTGGAGGAAGGCCGCCAAGGCTACCTCGTGTACCCACTTATCGAAGAGTCTGAAAAGCTGGATGCGACAGCGGCCAAAAAAGGCCATGAGGAATGGACAAAACTTTTACCACACTTCCAGGTAGGCCTACTGCACGGAAAACTGAGTAGCGAAGAGAAAGAGCTGGTGATGCGGGACTTCCGCGCTGGCAAGCTGGATGTGCTGGTCTCCACCACCGTCATCGAGGTGGGTGTGGATGTTCCGAATGCCACGGTGATGTACATTCACAATGCCGAGCGATTTGGCCTCGCGCAGTTACATCAGTTGCGCGGCCGCATTGGCCGTGGTGAGCACACCTCTTACTGCGTGCTCTTTGTGAAGGATAAAGATGAGGAGGCGAAATCCCGCCTAGCTATCATGGAAGAGACCACGGATGGATTTCGCATCTCGGAGGAAGACCTGAAGCGCCGGGGGCCGGGAGATGTGCTGGGCAAAGCCCAGAGCGGGCAAGCACCGCTGAAATTCGCCGAGCTGCTGGCAGATACCCGCCTGGTGCGGCTGGCGCGCCAACTCGCAGAAAAAACCCTGGATGAAGACCCCCAAATGCAGGCCCCGCGACTGGCAGAGCTGCGGCCCTTTGTGTTCCAGGAAGACACCCCGCAGGCGATGATGCAGTGAGGCGTTACTTACGCGCCACGTAAACAAACGCCGGCGGCACATTGCCCCACACCACACGGCTGGTTTCCACCCCGGGCAGGAGGTCATGCAGCAGGCCTCGGAAACGCTGACCACTGGGCAGCCGATGAAAGCCGTAGTAGGCGAAGGTAGCGAAGCGCCCACCATCACGCAAATGCGGCAGCACGTTGCCCAAAATCGCCTCCTGCAACCCGCGTGGGAAAGCTGTCCACGGCAGACCACTGACGATGACATCAAAGGGCTCGCGATCCGCCAAGTAACTGGCGAAATCAAACTCCTGCGCCCCCGCGATGTGGAAGTTCATGGTGGGAAAACGCGTCTTGAGCTGAGTGACAAAGGTCTCATTCAGCTCAATGCCCAGGTAGCTGGAACCATGAGGCATGGAATCCAAAATGGCCTCTGTGAAAGCGCCGGTACCGGGGCCCAGTTCCAGCACATGGCGGGCCTTGCCCACTTCGGCAGATTCCATCATGCGGGAGGCCAAAGCGGCGCTGGAAGGTGCCACCGCGCCGACGGTCTTCCAATTACGGACGAATTCATGCAGAAAAGTGGCGGCGGACATGGGCAGCGCATATAACCGGACTTGCGAAACGGTGCGAATGTTTTTCCTTGGGGAGCGTTCTTCCTGCATGACCCTGCTCCAGCGTACCCTCAGCATCGTCGCCCTGGCCTCCCTTTTGGCCAGTTGCCAGTCCACCAGCAGTTATAAGATCACGCTCAAAGATGGCCGCCAATACCTGTGCAAAGGCCGCCCACAGTTTCAGGGAAAAACCGGCTACTATCGCTACAAGACCTTTCAAGATCGGGACTCGCTGCTACGGGCCGATGAAGTGCTCATGATCGAAGAACAAGGCACATGATCTCCCTCCCCCCGCCGCCGCTGGTGCTGGCCTCTCAGTCCCCCCGGCGCATCGCGCTGATGCGAGAAGCAGGCTACACGTTTGATATCCTGGTTCCTGATGTAGAAGAAGCCCACGATGCCAGCCTGACCCCGGAGGACCTAACGGTGGAAAACGCCCGGCGCAAAGCCGCTGCTGGAGCCGCCCTGAGACCGGAGGCCCTGGTCATCGGCGCAGATACCCTCGTTTATGTGGATGAAGATCCATTAGGCAAACCGAAAGATTTAGACGAAGCCCTGGCCATGATGCGTCGCCTCTCTGGCCGCCAGCATCAGGTCTGCACAGGCGTCTATCTCGCCCGCGAAGGCGGCAGCGCGGGACTCGGTTTCCACGTCATCACCGAGGTCACCTTCAAACCGCTGACGGATACGCTCATCCAGGCCTATCACGCCCGTGTGAACCCGCTGGACAAAGCCGGTGCTTATGGCATCCAGGAATGCAGTGAGATGATCCTCGACCACTACGAAGGCTCCTGGACCAACGTCATGGGTCTGCCCATGGAAAAGCTGGTGGAGGTGCTGGGAAAGGTGGGCCCTACCTGATCTACGCAGCCAACTATAGCCCCCCTCAACTCTGCCGCTCTTCTTCACGGAACTGAGTCGGCGTGAGTTTTGTCATGCGTTTGAAGTCTTTGCTGAAAAAGAACTGGTCAGCGTAGCCGACTTGGCGGGCGATTTCTTTGACGGGGTCGTCGGACTCGATGAGGCGGCGCTTCGCCTGGTTGATACGCTCGCGGCGCAGCCAGTCGATGGGGCTGGTGCCGATGGCGGCCTTAAACTGGCGGCTGAAGTGGCTTTCGCTCATGCCTGCGAGCTGCGCCAGTTCCACCACGCGGATGGGTTGGTGAAAGTAGAGGCGCATTTTCTCCAGCGCCTTTTGCACCGGCATGGGTAGGTCTGGGCGGATGAGATCTGGATCTGACAAACGAGCATCGAACGCCATAGCGATGATGGACGAGACGGCTGCATTGACATGGGCGGCATCACAGGGGCGATTGCCCTCTAGATAATCAAAGCTGCGCCCAAATTCCATGGCAGCTTGCCCCGCATCGAAGCCAGCAAACACGGGCATGGAGCGCACCTCCAGCAGTTGGGAGATGCGGTCGAGCGAGCGCCCCTCCGCCCGCACCCAATAAACCTCCCACGGATCTTTGGAAACGGCCCCGTAAGCGTGGGGGTGGTGGCAGTTCACCCACACCAGTTGCTGCGGGCCCACCTCATGTTTTTTCCCCGCCACCTGCACCCAACCCTGGCCACTGAGGCAAAGGATGAGTTCATGCCCTGGGTAGGTTTCTCGCTGGATGCGGTGCTCTACCCCCGCGTGCAAGTGCCCTGCCCGGACCACGGAATAAAACAAGTCTCTCTGCCAATCCGCTGGAGTGGCGTAGAGATTCCTGAGAAAAGTGGTCTCTTGAGGGGGGATTTTCATGGCGGTATAATACAACAAGGGGATAACGGTTATCTTGACCGGGTGTTGGATTTTTTTGAGATCAGTCCCCAAACACCCCGCTGCCCCGCCTCCGGAGAGAAAAGAAATTTACGTGACAAGGGTGACATCTCTAAGACTGCTCTGGCGCGAGGCGAATCACTGTGCTAAGGCAACCAGTTCCCCCGGTCTCCACCGTGGGTTTTGTGCTCATGCCTGACTTCGCCACATCCCTCCCCGGTCTCCTTCAGTCTTTTGATCCACGCCTTCGACAGGAGGCGGAACGCCTCGCCGATGATGATGCCATTCGCGGGCTCGACATTGTGGAGGATGAAGTGCTGGCGGAGGTGATCTTAGACGACCGCCGCGTGAATGTACGCTGGGCCCTGGAGGAGGATGCGTGGATCTCTGAAAGCGATTGTGATGAAGAGCCTCTGCATCTCCTGGCCCTGTGCGCAGCCCTGGTAGCGGCGCAGCGCCGTTTCGCCCGTCAGGCACCGAATAGCACGGCCCCTTCCCTGCCCCCTGAGGAAACCTTTCAGCTCATGCTGGAGCGGCGGCTCGCCCGCCAGCTCACCCCGGAAGAAGAAGGCTACCTCAGCAAGCTGGAGAAACGCTTTCAGCGCGTACGCCAGAGCGGCCAGATTTATGATCAGGACATGGTGCGCCTGCACCCACGCTGGAGCATCCAGAGTGTGGACCCGCTGGCCCTGTGGCCTGAACCGCCCGTGAACCTGCGGGAATTCTGGGAATACGTGGCCCTGGCACTGAATGAGCGCAATCTCCCTGCCCCCTCCTTCCTGCGCAATAGCGTGGACCTGGATGCCGTGCGCGCCCGCCTCAGTGCCTGGCGTCAGGAGCGCACGCTGCCGCTGTGGCGCGAGCGCATCCGCACGCTCCTGCGCAGCCTCTCCGATGCCCCGCCGAAACAGCGCCGTAGCTGTGACCTACGCCTCATCATCACCCCCTCCGAAGCCCGCCTGCAAATGCGTGCAGGTGAAGACGCCGCCTTCCGCAATGTGGCAGGCATGGAGCTCACTTCTTTGGAGAGTGAATATGAACGCGGGGCGCTGACCCTGCCCGCTGCCGCAGAACTCCTGCTGCTGACTTGCGTCAGCCAGGCCGGGGCCAATCCGGGCGATGTCTGCCGTTTTGACCTGGATACGCACAGCCGCTGGCTGGGCACTCTTTTCCAGCAACCCGCCCTCCAGGCGCGCCTGCTGACGCTGGATGAAATGCCCTTCCGCCGCGTCAGTGAGCCGCTGCGCTGGTCCAGCACCGAAGAAGCTGAGACCGGGCAACTGCGGCTGGAACTCGTGCAGGCCGATGGCACACCCGCGCCCCTGCCGCTGCGCGTGATGCACGGGGTGGAGCCCCTCTTCCTCTCGGTGGATACCCTCTTCCCAGGCCCGCTTTGGTTCCCGGAAGAAACCCGTCTGGATGGCCCTGCCTCTATCCCGATCAACGCCCTCGCCACCCAGGATGGCATCGCCTTCCTGGAAAAGCTCAGCTTGCCCCTGCCGGCGGACATTGCAGCCCGCATCCGGCATGAGCCGCTGCAGGTGCAGGTGCGCGCCAGTTGCATCGCCCGTTCCCACGCCACCAGCACGGAGCACGCCGTCTTCCAGGTGGATGCCGCCACGCCCGATGGCACCGTCAGGGAAGTCCTCCGTTATGCAGGTTGGCAGCCGACGGAAAACGCCCGACCTGACGATGACAACAGCATCATCTGCCGCGATCGCACCGCCCTAGGTCTGGCCGAAGCAGCCCTGCAGGACATGCGCCCCGTGTATGATGCCGAGCACGAAGGCTTCCGCGTGCGCCTGACCAAGACCTTTCCCGACCAGTTTAACAACTGGGCCAAGGGCCTCCCCGAAGGCATGAGCCTGACAGCAGATGATCGCCTGCAATCCATCCTGGCAGATCCCCTCATCGCCCGTGTGCGCATCGAGGCCTCCCAAACAGCGAACATTGACTGGTTTGACCTGAAGATGGTCTTTGAAGTGGACGGTGCCGACCTGAAAGCCGCAGACATCCGCCGTCTCATCTCCGCAAAGGGTGGCTTCGTGCAGCTAGCCGATGGCACCTGGCGCCGCGTGAAGCTGGAACTCAGCGAAGAACAGCAGGCCATGATGGACCAACTGGGTCTGGACATGGATGAATTCAGCAATGAGGCGCATCGCCTGCACTGGCGCCAGCTCACCGGCCAGGGCGCCAAAGAAATCATCAACCCACGTGCATGGCAGAATCTGACCCAGCGCATGGAAGAGGCGAAGTTGGAGGAGCGCCCTCCAGTGCCAGAAGGTCTGGGTGTGACCTTGCGCCCTTACCAAGAAGAGGGCTTCCACTTCCTCTCCTACCTCAGCTTGAACAAATTTGGTGGCATCTTGGCTGATGACATGGGTCTGGGTAAAACCATCCAGAGCATCACCTGGATCCTGTGGCTGCGCAGTCGCTACCGCAATGCCTGGCCCTGCCTGGTCGTGTGCCCGAAATCAGTGCTAGATGTGTGGGCCACTGAATTCGGCAAAGCTGCCCCTGGCCTGAAAGTGCAAGTGCTGCGGGACAAAGAAGAGCTGGACCTGGAAAGCCTGTATAAGGACTACCACGTCATGGTGATGAACTACGCACAGCTCCGTGGCTGCATCGAACTGCTGGAATCTGTCAAATGGCTGGCCGTCATCCTGGATGAAGGGCAGCACATCAAGAACCCGGACAGCAAGGCCGCCAAGGCTGCGCGCATGCTGAAAGCGGAAAGCCGTCTCGTCCTCAGCGGCACACCCGTAGAGAACCGTTTGTTAGACCTGTGGAGCCTCATGACCTTCGCGGCTCCGGGTGCCCTGGGAGATCGCAATTACTTCCACCGTCACTTTGACCGCCGCAAGGATGCCAAGGCTAGCGAGCGCCTCTCCGCCCGTTTGAAACCCTTCTTGTTACGGCGCACGAAGTCCCAGGTGGCCAAAGACCTGCCTGCGCGCAGTGAGGAAGCCATGCTGTGTGAAATGAGCGGCACGCAGGAGCGGCTGTATCGTGAAGAACTGGCGAAGGCCCAGCACATGGTGCTCACCGCCTCCGGCTTTGAAGTCCTGGCGCAAAAACGTTTCGCCATCCTGCAGGCTCTCACCCGCCTGCGCCAGATCTGCTGTCACCCCGCCCTGGTGGATAAATCCGCCGGTGATGAAGACAGCGCCAAGCTGACCTCCACCCTGGAACTCATCGAAGGCCTCCATGCCGAAGGGCACAAGGTGCTGCTTTTCAGCCAGTTCGTCACCATGCTGAGCATCATCCGGGATAACCTGGATACGATGAAAATCCCGCACTACTGGCTCACCGGCAGCACGAACAATCGTTCCGAAGTGGTCCAGAGCTTCCAGGAAGATCCAGACCCATGCGTCTTCCTCCTGTCTCTGAAGGCAGGCGGCAGCGGTCTGAACCTCACCTCCGCCAGCTACGTCATCCTTTACGATCCATGGTGGAACCCTGCCGTGGAAGCCCAGGCCATTGACCGTGCTCACCGCATCGGCCAGACCCAGCCCGTGATGGCCTACCGAATGATCACCAAAGGCACCATCGAAGAAAAAATCATGCTTCTGCAGCAGAAGAAGAGCCTCATGTCCGCCAATATCTTGGGCGAAGGTGGCTTCTCCAGCACGCTGGAAAAATCCGACTTCGAGTTCCTCTTTGGCCTGGAAGCCGAAGAAGCGCTACGCTCCGAAGACTGATCCGCAGTCTTTCGGGACTGGATGGCATCAGGGTGGGGAAATCCCTTATCCTGATGCTCATACGTACGTTTCTGCTGAAAAAAAATCAGGATGAGTTAGGCTGGGAATCCCCCCAACCATGAAACTGACCGCCCTGAAAGTCGTCCACGGCCGTGCCCGGCGCTTCACCCTTGACTGTCGCCTGCTCGCCGCTCTGTCCAGCCTCCTACTGGCCAGCCCACTTCCCGCGCAGACTTTGCAGTGGGATGCGAATGGCACGGGCGATGGTGTGACCGATGGCGGCGGCACCTGGAACACCAGCAACAGCAACTGGTGGAACGGCAGCACGAATGTGAGCTGGAACAATGCCGCCGGAAGCATCGCCGTGCTGGGAAACGGCACCTCGCCAGGCCTATCCACCGCCGCGACCACCATCACCCTCAGTGGCACCTTGAATGCTGGGGGCCTGCAATTCAACACGCTCAATCTCACCAATGCGGAAACCCGCGCCTACGTGCTGACCGGGGGCACGCTGGCCCTAACCAATGAAGCCGGCATCAGCCTAGCCAATGGCAGCTCCAACGTGGGCAATGCCCGCATCACCATCAGTTCTGCGATCTCAGGCAATAACATCAAGTTGGAGAAAACAGGCACAGACCTGGGCCTCATCACTCTAAATGGAGTCAACACCTGGACGGGGACCTTGACCATGCCGACGCTGGCCAACTCTGGCGGTGTTTTCCTGAGTGTGGGAAACATTGCTTCCATCACCAGCCTTGGGGCCATTGATGTGCAGACTAACAACAGTTTGGTCATCGGTTACAGCCAGACGAGCGCGATGAATGTCCCCATCTCCATCGCTGGCACGGGCAATGGTGCACGCGGGGCCATCCGGTTTGATCAAAATCGCACACTCTCCGGCCCCATCACCCTGACCGCTGCAGCAGGCATCTCCACCAATGCAGGCGGTACCACGGGCACCATCGCTGGGAACATCGGCGAACTCGGCGGTAGCCGCGCGTTAACGATCAATAGCAGCACCGCTGCAGCCGGGACCATCATCCTCAGTGGCAATAACACCTTCACGGGTGGGGTCATCGTGAACAACGGCGCGCTGCGCATCGGCAGTGTGGGCGCCTTGAACAGTAACAGCCCGAATTTGCTTACCTTCTCCAACACCACCCAGGCCAAGTCTGTGTTCCTGGATGGTTTTTCCATCACCACCGCAGGTCTTTCCACCTTGGGCTCGACGGATGTGGTGACGGTGCAGAATGCGAATGCCACAGCAGCTACTTTAACCCTGCGTAATGCGACCACGCAGACCTTCCGAGGCAGCCTTTCCGATGGCACGGGGGGCGGCACGCTGTCTCTGGTGAAAACCGGCCCTGGCACGCAGGTGCTGACCCGAGCAAACAGCTACACCGGCAGCACCACCATCACGACGGGTAGCTTGCAACTGGACTTCGCCGCTACCGGTGCCCCTGTGGCCAACATCCTGGGCAGCAGCTCCCCCCTGATTCTCAATGGTGGCACCTTAGCCCTCACGGGAGGAGCTTCCGCGGCCAATAGCCAGACGGTCAACGGACTCACCGCCGCACCGGGAAGATCCACGATCAGCCTAACCACGAATGCAACGACGCCGCAGAATTTACTCCTCAACCTCGGCACGATCACGGCCCAGAATGGCGGCACGGTGAATTTCCTTCTACCTGCAGGGACCCAGAGCGTGAGCAATGGCATCCGCACCACCAGTGGCAATGACGCCAGTGGCATCCTGGGTGGCTGGGCCACCGTGAATGGCCAGGATTGGGCCAGCGTGTCCGGAGGCAACATTGTCGCCTACACGGGCTATCAACAGATCACCAACTTCAGCAGCGGTGAAAACGCGCAGGGACCTCTACCTAACAACCCGAATGCCAATGTAAAAATCGTGGATGGCGGCTCCTCTGGCGACATCGCCCTGGGGAATCCCAGCGGCATCACGGACATCAACACCCTCATCCAAGCAGCCACCGGGAATGCCGTCATCGCCAGTGGCTCCACGGCCACGCTTCGCCTCGGCATCCAGGGTGGCATCCTCTTGACCACAGATGCAGGCAACCTGACGGTGGGCGCAGCGCCTAACAATGGAAGCGTGCTCGCTGCAGGAGGCAGTGTCAGCGGCACAGCAGGGCAGATCTCTTTCACAGATCAAGTCGCCACTCAAGTCACCACAGTGAACTCCATCATCCATGACAATGGTGCCGGTGGCACGGTAACGGTGGTAAAAAACGGCCCCGGTACGCTCATCCTGGCAGGCACTACGAGCAACTACACCGGCGGCACTTTTCTCAATGCTGGCCTCACCCGCATCTCCGCAGACCGCAGCCTGGGGGCCATCCCTGGCAGTGTGCAGGCGGGCAATCTCACCTTCAATGGTGGCACGCTGCAATGGAACTCAGGCTTCAATCTCAGCAACAATCGGGGCATCACTCTGCTGGCGGGAGGTGGAACCTTTGACACGCAAATTCACACCACCACCTATGGCGGCATCATCAGTGGCCCTGGAGGCCTAACCAAACTCGCCACCGGGAGCGTCAATGGATCTGGCACCCTCGCCCTCACAGGTGCGAATACGTACGCGGGAGAAACCATCGTCACCTCAGGCACGCTCCTGGTCTCCCATAACCAAGCCCTGGGCAGCATGGCGGGTGGCACGCAAGTGGCCAGCGCGGGCATCGTGCGACTGAATGAAGGCATCACCGTCACTGGTGAAACCCTCACCATCAACGGCCCGGGTAACAACCAGGGGAACCTGCAAGTGCAGACGGGCAATGCCGAATGGGCGGGAGACATCATCATCGGCAATGACGCCGCCCGCATCGGCACCGGCTCTTCCACGGGCGTCCTCACCATCAGTGGGGTCATCAAAAACGGTGCCGGAAGCAAGCTAGGCATCAGCGCCCAAAGCGGCGGCACCGTGATCCTTTCTGGAGCGAATACTTACACCGGAGTCACGGAAATAATCCGCGGAACTTTGCGCCTGGGCCGGGACAATGCCCTCGCTTCCGCCACCGTGCTTTCCCTGCTCACCAACACCGTCGTCACCGAAACCGTGGCCGTGGATCTTTATGGATTTGACCAGACCGTCTCAGGCCTGCGCCACGGCGTGGTGTCGAACGTGGACAACATCAACATCACCAATTCTCAGACAGGTGACGAGTCCATCTTCACCCTCAATCAAACGACGAATCAAACCTACAGCGGCAAGATCACAGGCAATCTAGCCTTCATCAAAGAGGGCGCAGGCACCCTCACGCTGACCAATACCTTCAACGCCATCGTCACCGCCTCTCCTCTGGTCACCACCCCCGTCGCCAGCGTCAGCAACTACACCGGCAAGACCACCATCCGCGCAGGCACCCTGGCCCTGAGTGAAAATGGCAACCTCACCGGCACCCCCTGGATCCAGGTGGATCAAAATGCGCTCTTCAGCATCTCCGGTCGCAGCAGTGGTGACTACACCCTGAATGCCCAGGTGCTCTCTGGACGCGGCAGCGTGAATGGGCTGCTGAATGTGGCAGGCAGCAGCTACCTCAGCCCCGGTGACTCCACCGGCACCCTGGCGAATGCGGGCAATGGCCTGGGCGAACTGACCTTTACCAACCTCACCTTGCAAGGCGGCACACCCACCCTGCGCGCCCTTTTCCAAATCGGTGCCACCAACAGCAACCTGGCCGATATTTTGTCCGCAGGAAATCCTGCCTACTTTGCCAATGCTGACTCCAGTGACCTCTACGACAGCCTACAAATCAATGGCACTCTGGGTCTGAATGCAGGCAGCACACTGAAAGTAGAACTCCAGGGCAGCTACGTCCCACAACTGGGCGATGTGTTTAATCTCCTGGACTGGACCACCACCCTGAATCCCGATGCCGATGGGGCAGGCGGAGCTGGTGCCTTCACACTGGCGGATCTGGACCTGACCAGTGCCAATCCCATCCTCATGAACAATGGCTGGTTTTTCGAAACTTCCCAATTCCTCCAGCATGGCATCATCTACGTGGCCGTGATCCCGGAGCCCTCCCGCGCGCTGTTACTCACTCTCGGCGGTCTCTTTCTCTTCGTACGCCGCCGGCGTTCGCAGGTGAGCTGAAACAGGCCGTTCAAATGCTTGCCCTTAACATTCGTTCGCAAATGGGCGCGCAGCGCAGGAAATGAGACCGGGATTTTATTCCCCTGTCCGCTGAGCACGCTTTCTGCTCCCGTCAAAGGAGTGCCCTGCCAGATTTTTCGCTATCGGACATTCTAAGAGTGACATCTTGGCCTAGGTTTGCGAAAAAATAGCACCCGGCTGTCCGGCACGTTTAAATCTCCCTGACACACATCCCCCGAAACGATGAAATCCACCCTATTCATCCTGGCCCTCGCGGCTTTCTCTGGCATCTCCGTCACTTCCGCCCAAGCGGGTGACATTGAGACCGTCATGAAAGAAGCCATGAAGGGCAATACCAGCCTGCACTCCAAGGTCGCTACCGGCAAAGGCACCCCCGAGGATGCCAAGAAGCTGCTCGCTTACTTCAAGACCCTTCCTTCTGACAGTCCTCCTGAAGGTGACTCAGCAAGCTGGAAGGAAAAGACCTCCAAGCTGATTGATGCCGCCCAGGGTGTGGTGGATGGCAAACCTGGTGCCACCAAAGTCCTCCAGGAAGCAGGCAACTGCAAAGCCTGCCACAGCGTGCATAAAGGTAAATAAGCCTTTTCTTCTTTCAAGGGAGCGTCCATCCAGGACGCTCCCTTTTTTTGCCTAGACGGCAATAGATGCGGAATAAAAAGCAACCTGCTGCCTCTGGCATCTGTAGATTCAACGTTGTTATCTGCGTTGTTGTCAGTGTCATTCAGCAAGCATTCATGCCACTCGCCCGTTCCATCCTCCTCATCTTCGCGCTTCTGGCGCAGGCTCTGCCTGTAGCGGCGCTAGGTCGTGGGGCAGAAATGGAAACGTGCAGCATGAGTTGCTGTGCAAATGTTCGCCAAATGCAGGTCTCGGACTGTGGCTGTGTCGAAGCTCCCGTTTCCAGCTCGAAGCCGACCCCCGCCAGCCCAGCTCCGGCTTCCAGCCGAGATCTGCTTTCCCAGCCGCAGTGGGTGCTGCTGAGTGAGGCGTTGGAACTTTCCACGGCAGCCAGCGCACACACGCTACCCGCCGCCTCCCGGCTTCACTTGGAGGCCCCTGCTTTGACCCAGCCGCACGTCCGGCTGCCGGTCCTGTTCTGTTCTTTCCTGACCTGAGTCGGCGTCTTTGACGGACGCATTGTTCCCACGCGCCACCATCCCTGCCCGGGATGCCCGTGACTAGGCATTGGTTCCACGAACCTTCGACGACTCAGACCTTCATGAAAATCTTTTTAGCTTTCACAGCACTCGCGCTGCCCGCAGCCGCACTGGCCTGCGATGATTGCAAGACCCGTCGCCCGGTCACCCCCGGGCCCGTGGTCGAGTATGATCTCTACATCCGCGAACAGACCGTCAGCCCAGCAGGCAAACCTGTACGCGGCCTCACCATCAATGGCGGCATCCCCGGGCCCACATTGCGCTTTCGCGAAGGTGACTTTGCCCGCATCCGCGTGCACAACCAACTCAAGGACGAAGAGACCTCCACCCACTGGCACGGGCTGCTTTTGCCTAACCAAGAGGATGGCGTCCCACATGTCACCACACCCCCCATCCTGCCAGGGAAGACGCACACCTTCGAGTTCGAACTGCGCCACTCTGGCACCTACTGGTATCATTCTCACACCCACCTTCAGGAGCAGAGCGGCGTGTATGGCTCCATCGTGGTGACCCCACGCGGTGGCGAGCCCGTGAAGGCTGACCGAGAACAGGTGCTGCTGCTCTCTGAATGGACGGACCTGGATCCCCACGAAGTACAGCGCATGCTCATGCGCGGCAGTGATTACTTCGGTCTCATGCGGCGGAATTCGCAGTCCATCCTCGGCGCCGCACAGAAGGGCATGCTGAAGGATTACTTCAAGCGCGAATGGTCGCGCATGCCACCGATGGACGTGTCTGATGTGGGCTACCACGCCTTTTTGATCAATGGCCAGCGCAGCACCCAGATCACTGGAAAACCGGGTGAACGTGTGCGCCTGCGGCTCATCAATGCCGCCGCCGCCACGTACTTTTACCTGCACTCCTCCGCCGGACCGCTGACCATCGTGGCAGCCGATGGCCCGCCCGTCGAGCCAGTGAAGGTGGAGCGGCTTTTCATGGCCATCGCCGAGACTTACGATGTCCTCATCACCATCCCAGCCAGTGGCCAGTATGAACTGCGTGCCACTACCCAAGATGGCAGCGGCCATGTCTCCGCCTTTTTTGGCGAAGGCAAACTCACCCCCGCCAGCGATCCCCCACGCCCCAATCTCTACAAGATGGACGAGATGCTGAACCTGGCCCTGGAGGAAAAGGAGGATGATCCACGCGCCTCGCTGAATCTTCCCCGCCCTGGTTCCCCCTACCGTTTGCTGCGCGTCCCGCAGGACACCACGCTACCCGCGAAACTACCGCGCCGAAAGGTCACCCTGCATCTCACGGGCGATATGAATCGCTACATCTGGTCCTTCGATGGCAAGACCATCGCTCAGCAGCCTTACGTCATGATCAAGAAGGGCGAGATCATCGAGCTGGAGCTGATCAATGACACGATGATGCACCACCCCATCCACCTGCATGGCCACTTTTTCCGCCTGCTCATGGGCCAGGGTACGCGCTCACCGCTGAAGCACACCGTGGACGTGCCGCCCATGACCAGCCGCACCGTGGAGTTTGAGGCCAATGAAGAAAAGGACTGGATGTTCCACTGCCACATCCTTTACCACATGATGAGCGGCATGGCCCGCGTCTTCCGTTATGAAGACGCCCCTGGCCACTCTGCCCCCATGCTGAGTCACGGAGAAAACACGTCCTCCGCACCACCAGCATCCGCAAATGCCGAAGATCACAGCCTGCACCATGCTGCCGGGCTGGGGGAACACAGCCATGACATGGCCTACGTGTGGGGTGCAGCCTCCTTTCAGAGCCACATGAGCGAAGGTCTGTTGACTTGGATGAACCCGAAGAACGACCTGCTGCTGAGCTGGGAAGTGGGTTGGGTAGGTGTGGATAAAACCCAATACGAGGTGGATGCCCTCTACCAGCGTTACTTCAACGCCAACTTCCAGGCCTTCATCGGCGCGCGCCTAACCAATGATCCAGATGCTGATGACCGTGCCGTCATTGGGCTCAACTACCGTCTGCCCTTCATGACCTGGGCCAGCCTGAGCTTGGATAGTGAAGGCGATGCCCGCATCGGCCTAGCACGGCGCTTCCAGCTCACCCCCCGCCTGGGCGTCTTTGGCCGGGTGGAGTACGATACCCGCACCCGCTGGGAATGGACCGCCGGCGCGGACTACACTCTCACTCGCAGCACCTCTCTCATCACCCAATACCATTCCGAATACGGTCTTGGCGCCGGGGTACTCATCCGCTTTTGATGGCCTAACACCATCATCTCAAAAAACCCAACAAACCACATCCATGAAAACGAAACTCACCACCCTCCTCACCACCGCCCTTCTGGGCCTCACCCTCGCCTCTTGCTCCACCACCAGCAGCGCCAGTGCCAAGCCTTACCCTCTAAGCACCTGCATTGTCAGTGGCAACAAACTCGGCAGCATGGGCACACCCGTGACCCAGGTCCATCAGGGCCAGGAAGTCAAATTTTGCTGCGAACCCTGCGTGAAAAAATTCAACGCCAACCCGGCCAAATACATGGCCAAACTCTAACCTAACCAACTAAACAACTAAAAATACAACTTCATGAAACGCATCTCCTTACTCACCGTCCTCGCCGCCGGTCTCTTCAGCGTCAGCCTGGCCACCGCCGCCGATCAAACCCCTGAGGGAATCCCCGCCGACTACCCTCTGAAAAAATGTGTGGTCTCGGATGAACCCTTCGGCGGTGAAATGGGCAAACCCGTCAAAGTCACGCATGAGGGCACGGACGTGTACCTCTGCTGCAAAGCCTGCCTCAAGGACTTTAAAAAAGATCCCGCGAAATACACCCAAAAGGTGAAGGACGCGGCACCGAAGAAGTAGCGCCTTGTTTCATCCCCCAATGCCCGGCCTCATTCGGCGGGTATTGGGGGAGACCACCCCTGCCCTGACTCACTTTTCAATCCAACCTCTCTCCCATGAATCTCCCCCAAACCTTTTCCCTCACGGGGCTCTCCTGCGGCAGTTGTGTGGCTAAGATCACCACCCGCCTCCAGCAGCACCCCGACATTGCCGAAGTCACCGTCACCCTTGACCCTGCCGAGGCGCGCATCCGCACCGCCGCCCCCTTGAGCGATGCTGACATGGTTGCCTGGCTGGCCCCTCTGGACAATGGCCGCTACCAGGTGGTGAAGAGTGCGGTCAATGCCGCACCCGCCGCCCTGCCAGCAAAGAATGCCCAGACTTACCGCCCGCTGATCATCCTCTTGGCCTACCTCCTTGCCATCATCGCAGCCAGCGCCTGGGCACAGGGCAGCTTTCACCTGGGGGAGGCCATGCGTCTTTTCATGGGCGGCTTTTTCATCGCCTTCTCCTTTTTCAAACTGCTGGACTTGTGCGGATTTGCCGATGCCTATCGCAGTTATGACCTCATCGCCAAAGCTATCCCGGCTTATGGATTCGTTTATCCATTCATGGAGTTAGGCCTGGGGCTAGCGTATCTGGCCAACGTCCAGCCCACGGTGGTCAATGCCGTGACGGCGGTGGTCATGGGGGTGAGCTTGCTAGGGGTGCTGCAGGCGGTCCTGTCGAAAAAGACCATCCGCTGCGCCTGCCTGGGCACCGTTTTTAACCTGCCCATGTCCACCGTCACCATCATCGAAGATGCCCTCATGGTCCTCATGGCCATCGCCGCCCTGCTGCTACCACATTGACACCGTGGATAGCATGCTTGGAACGATCCTCTGCGGCAAATTGCCGCAGGGCATGGACATCCGCCTGCCGCGGCCCATGATGCAGCATGCGCCCCAGCCCCCACCACGAAGAACCCGGACTGCCCTTTTGGCAGCGATGGACGGGGCTGAGTGAGATTTGGGTGGGGGCAGATCTCTCCTCACGGCTGCTTCTCCTCCTGCGCTGGCTTGCCGTTTTGGGCCAGGGACTGACCCTCGCCATGGCGGAAAAATTTGGAGTGGAGATTCCCTGGGGGCCTTGTGGCATCGCCCTGGGGATCACCCTGATTAGCAATGTCATCCTGGCATGGTGGCATCGGCAAATGCCGGGGCAGCACCTGGGCGGCGGCTTTTTTCATGTGCTGCTGGGGGACGCCGCCACCCTCACCTTCCTCCTCTACTGGACTGGCGGCCTAACCAATCCTTTCGCCATTTTCTACCTCGTTCAGCTCACACTCGCCGCCGTAGCTTTGCGCAGCTCCGCCGCCATCAGCCTGGGGCTGCTCATGGGCAGCGCCGCCGCCGTTTTGTTGATCCATCATCAGCCGCTGCGTTTGCAGCAGGGAGGTCCGCTTTCCCCCTCCATACAGGTTTATGGGCAGTTCACTGCGCTGTTCCTGGCTGGTGCCTTTGTCTTGGTCATGCTCGTGGCCATTCGCAGGCGTTCGCATCGGCTGCAAATGGAGCGTCAAAAGCTGCGCCAGGAGCTGGAGTCAAGAGAGCGCTTCCTCTCCGTGGCCGCCCTTGCCACGGGCTTTGCTCATGAGCTGGCCACCCCCATCGGCACCCTGGCCCTCGCCGCAGCGGAAATGCAGACGCATCCCGATGCGGAAACCGCCGCGCTGATGGTGAAGGAAGCCGCCCGCTGCCAGGAGGTACTGCAACGCCTGCGCACCCTGGGCCAGGAAGCTTTAGGCCAATCCAGCACACCCTGCGAGATCGGCCATATCATCAGCACCACGCTTGCCGATCTGCCTCCCACCCAGCGCCAGCGGATCACTTTGCCCCTGCCAGAAGACAGTCGCCACGCCCAGGTGGCCTGTGCAGGTTTGCGGGAAGCCCTGCTGGTGCTGCTGCGCAATGCCCTCCTGTCCTCCGCCGATGATCTACCTGTGGGCCTGAATGTGCGGCTCAGTGATGAGTACGTCGCCTTCGTCGTCGAGGATCGTGGCCCCGGCTTCACTACCGAGATGCTGGCGCACTGGGGCGAGCCCTTTCGCAGCACGCGGGCCGCAGGAGAGGGCATGGGTCTGGGGCTGTTCTTTGTCCGCCGGCTCGCCGCCTCCATGCAGGGCAGTGCGATGGTGGAAAATCGTCCTGAGGGTGGAGCCCGTGTCACGCTTTCCCTGCCCCGACTTTTACACTCTGGACCCGCCTCGCCATGATGACCGTCCTCCTGATCGAAGATGACGAAAGCTTCCGCATCACCCTGGCACTGGCCTTGCGCCGCCGTGGCTGCGAAGTCCTGCAAGCCGCGAATGGATCCACCGCGCTGGAAACCATCCGCTCGATCACAGCACCGGAGGGCATCGTTCTAGATATGCGGTTAGGCCAGGAAAATGGCATGAGCCTCATCGCCGAGCTGCGCCGCCTGGCCCCTCAAACACGCCTCATCGTCCTCACAGGTTACGGCAGCATCCCCAATGCCATCGAAGCCGTGCGCCTGGGTGCCGATGACTACCTGCTGAAGCCTGCCAGTGCGGATCAAGTGCTGGCCGCACTGCAAGGTCACAGCACAACATCCCCACGCCCGGCTGCGAGTGATCTCCCCAGCCTCGCCCGCCTGGAGTGGGAGCACATCCAGCGTGTCCTCAGCGACTGCCATGGCAACATCTCCCACGCTGCCGAAGCTCTCGGCATCGACCGCCGCACCCTCCAGCGCAAGCTGGGCAAGCAGCCGCCGGAGGTGTGAGCTGCGGCATCTTGCCACATTTTCAAAGGGAGCGGGTGACTGAAAGTCGGTCATGGACTTTCCTTCCTACTATCTGGACCACGTGGCGGGTGGGCGGCTGATCATCGGCCTCATCGCCAGTCTGCATGTGCTGATCAATCACCCTCTGGCCGTGGGGGCCTACCCCATCCTCACCTTCATGGAGTGGTGGGCGCATAAGCATGGGCGCAAGGACGTGGATGAGTTGGCCTACAAGATCACCTTCATCGTTTTCATCGTCACAACGACCGTGGGGGCCATGACGGGCGTGGGCATCTGGCTTTCCACCTCACTGTTTGCGCCCTTTGCCATCGGCAGCCTGCTGCGCGTCTTCTTTTGGGGCTGGTTCATTGAGTGGCTGGTTTTCATCTCCGAAGTGGTGCTCATTATGGGGTGGTTCCTCAGTTGGAAAAAGGCGGACACAACGGAAAAGAAGAAAAAGCACATCCGCATCGGCCTGGCGCTAAGCATCATGTCCTGGCTCACGATGGCCCTCATCGTGGCCGTGCTGGGCTTCATGATGAAGCCGGGTGAGTGGAGCCAGACGCGCGCCTTTTGGGATGCGATGACGAATCCCCTGTATCTGCCACAGCTCGGCTTTCGCACCTTCTTTGCGCTGATGACCGGGGCCGTGTTTGTGTGGTTCGCCTCGTTCTTTTTCACACGGGACCGCGATCGCTCCAAGCCTCAGGGCCAGCGCCTGAGGAAATGGCTGGTCTATCGTCTCTCCCACGTCGTGTTGGTGAGTCTGGTCATGACCCTGCTGTTCGGGAACTGGTACTGGCACAATGTGCCGGAGGTGATGAAAGCGAACAGTGCCGTGGCCCTGCTGTCGCAGCAGTTCATGGGCTGGCATTCGAAATTCGCCAGTTTGTTAGGCTGGACGCTAGGGGCCTTCCTGGTCATCGCCATTGCCGGGCTGTCGTTTTCCTCCCTCGTGCCGCGCTGGGCCCTGCTCATCCCCAGCTTCATGGGCATCTGGCTGCTGGGGCACTTTGAAAGGGCGCGCGAGTTCATGCGCAAGCCCTGGGTCATCGGCGACTACCTTTACTCCAATGCCGTGCACAAGGATGAACTGGCCTTTCTGCAAAGCGAAGGCCTGCTGAAACATGCCACCTATGTGAAGCATCGCGAGGTGACGGAGGCGAACCAAGTCGAGTGCGGGCAGGACATCTTCATGCTGGCCTGCTCCCGCTGCCACAGCACCACGGGCCTGAATGGCGTCATTGAAAAATTCGGCCTCATGTATGGCGATGACAAGGCCTGGGACAGCAGCGGCATGCTCACCTTCATCCAGGGCATGCACCAGACGCGGACCTTCATGCCCCCCTTCCCCGGCAATGAAAAGGAGGCTCAGGCACTGGTCGCCTACATCCAGCACCTGCGGACCACCCGCGAGCCCCTTCAGGGGGCCCAGACCATCGGCATCGATGCAGCGCCCTTGCCCGCCACCGCAGACAATCATGTGACTCAACAATGACCTTTATGATTCCCTCCTTTTTGTTAGCCAACACCCCCATCCCTCGCGATCTCCCGCTGCCACTGCCCCTGCCCGAAGGTTTGCTCAAGACCCTGCTCGTCCTTTTTTTCCTGATCCACATCCTGTTTGTGAACTTGATGGTGGGCGGCTCCGTCCTCGTGGTGGTGGCAGAATGGCTCGGCCGCAAGCGCCGCCGTTGGGACAGCCTGGCGCACGCGATCGCCAAGACAGTGACCGTGAACAAAAGCCTCGCCGTGGTGATGGGTATCGGCCCACTGCTATGCATCAATCTGGTCTATACGATGCAATGGTACTCCGCCAACGCCCTCACGGGTCATGCCTGGCTGATGATCGTCCCGCTGGTGACGGTGGCCTTTCTGCTGACCTACCTGCACAAGTACACCTGGGATCGCTGGGCGCAGGGACCGAAGAAAACGCTGCACCACGCCAACGGCATTGCTGCCATGCTGCTGTTCCTGTTCATCCCGCTCATCTTCCTGGCCAACGTTAACCTCATGCTCTTCCCAAGCGAATGGGAAAAGGTGCGCGGCTTCTTCTCCAGCTTGCGCATCGGGAATGTGCTGCCGCGTTACCTGCATTTCATGGCCGCCAGCATCGCCATGACAGGGCTGTTTCTCGCGGGTTGGTTTGGCCGCAAGTCCTCGGACCTCAGCCACCTGCCCGGCTTCACTCGCCCGGAGCTCCGACGCATTTTTTACCGCGTGACGGCGCTCGTCACCCTGGCGCAGTTCGGCTTCGGCCCCCTGCTGCTTTTCACCCTGCCTGCTGTGGGCATCACGCCGCAACTCTATGCCATCATCTTTTCCGGTGCCGCTGTGGGGCTGCTGACCCTGATCGTGTTGGCCCTCGAACTCCGAGCCAGTGATGAACACATCGGCCGCCATTACGGGTGGATCTGCGCGCTCTTCACCCTCGTCGTCCTCGGCATGGGCAGTGGCCGCCATGTTTATCGTGAGGCCGCACTGCACCCGCACCAGGCGGCGATTCAAGAACGCACTCAAAGTTATGCTGCCGCCCTGGCTGAATTCCAAAAAGCCCAAGTTGGCAAACCTGCCCCCGCAGAACCGGATGCCAATCAGCTCTTCATGAACTGCGCCGCCTGCCATGCGCCTAACACCAAACTCGTGGGTCCGCCGCTGACGGAGATCGCCCAAATCTACGCGGGCAATCCTGAAGGCATTGTCACCTGGGCCATGGCCCCTGGAAAGAAACGCCCCGAGATGCCGCAGATGCCCCCCTTTGCCCATCTGGGCGAGGCCAGTCTGCGCAAGATCGCCGAGCTGATGCTGGAGAAGGGCAAGGCGCCGTGAATCAGAGATCCGTGCCCGCGTGGGAGCCCTCGGCCCGGATGCCGCTGCGGACGATGCACTGCTTTAAATTCGCCCCACTCGCCACCACGGCCCCCGGCCAGAGGATGCAGTCCTCCAGCACAGCACCCGCTTCCACCACGGCCCCTGGCCCGATGACATGCAGCCCACGAAGGGTCGCCTCGGGTGAAACCTGCGCGGTGGGATGGATGGCGGGTGCCGGGGCCGTGCCAAGCTGATGCAGGGCCTGGTGCGCCTCCAGATACGCCGCCCGGCTGCCGAGATCCCACCACTGGCCGTCATCAATGACCACCGCGCCAAGTCGTGCGCCTTCCTGGATCATGCGTAGGAAGATGGGGATCACGGACTCCACCTTGCCGGGTGTCAGCCACTCATGAATCTCCGGCTGGCAGGCATAGATGCCGGTGAAAAGGTATTCGCCTTCACTGCCTGTGCCTAACTTGTTGCGGATGTCCGTCACCAGCCCCGTTTTTTCATCATAGGAAAGGTGCAGTGCCGGGCCATGGCTGCGCAGCACCAGCGTCACCAGATTGCCCTTGTCCTGATGCTCCTTCAGCAGCGGCTGCAAAGGCAGGTCCGTGAGGATATCGCCATTGTAAACGATGAAGGGCTCCTCATTTAGCAGGTCGCGGACATTGGCGATGCCACCCGCTGTTTCCAGACGCACCGGGCTCTCGTTGCGAAAGGCGATCGGCAGCCCTGCATGCTGCCCCGTGGGGAAAGCTTCTGCATAGGCTTCGGGGATGTGGTGCGTGTTCACCACAAAGCTCCGCACCCCGGCAGCCCGCAGGTGATCGAAGGCATAGGTGATGAGCGGCTGATGGAAGACCGGAATGAGCGGCTTGGGCAATTGCGCCGTGAGAGGACGCAACCGCTCACCCAGACCTGCACCGAGTACGAAAGCTTTTTGCACGCGCGGCCTGTAAGCAGGAGGAAGGCCGGTGCAAATGGAAACGCCTGGGGTAGCAAATTGCAGTCGCTGTGGCAAATCGCCGCAATCCAACGAGCAATCGAGCGCACGGTTTGCCCAGACCGGTAAAATCGGCCAAAATCGGCTAAGAAATCAGCCGAATCTGCCATGTCGCCCCCTGTCTTTACCATCACCCCCGAGATGCTCCGGCTTATCGCGGAACTGGAAGATTTCAAAGGGCAGTGGCGCATGATCCGCAGCCTTTCACCTGAAAAACTCACGTCGCTGCGCAAGGTCGCCACCATCGAGAGTGTCGGTTCCTCCACCCGCATCGAGGGTTCCAGGCTCACGGACCGCCAGGTTGAGGACCTGCTTGGACGCCTGCACATCTCCGAGTTTAAAACCCGTGATGAGCAGGAGGTCGCAGGTACGCTTATGTCATGGATCTCCCGTGTACTCACCACGCTCATGCTCCTGCGCGCCGGGTTTGCCTACGTGCCATACAGCTCGCTGGAGAGCATCATCGAGGCCTCAAAGGAAGGTTACTACCGCGCCCTCCGCCGCAACCAGACCACCCTTCAAGCGGAAAAGCCCGATTGGGAAGCCTGGTTCATGTTTTTCCTCCGCTCGCTCGTGAAGCAAAAAGAGGCACTCGCGAAGAAGATTGCCATCGAGGCCCCACACACCACCAACCTCCACCCGCTCGCCAAAAAAATCCTCACCCACTTCGCCGACCACGAAACGCTCACTCTCAGCCAGCTCGTCAAGCTCACCAACGGCAAACCCAGCACGCTCAAGCTGCTGTTGAAGGAACTCGTGCAGCAAGGCTACCTTCTTCCGAAAGGTCAAGGGCGTGGGGCGCATTATGTGAGGAACTTGTAGAGTGTGCAATCATCTGCCCATCTTGATCCCATGAAAAAGTCTCGCGAGACCACTCTGAATCTCAGCACAGATTATCAGCAGTTAGTGACCGATCTGAAGTCACGCATCGTTGGCGCACGACTGTCTTCGGCCCGACACGTCAACCGTGAGCTGGTCACGCTTTATTGGGACATCGGGCGTGGCATTGTGGAGAAGCAAAAAGAACTCAACTGGGGCGAGTCCGTGGTCGAAATGGTCGCGGCTGATCTGCGGGATGCGTTCCCTGACATGAGTGGGTTCTCCCCTCGAAACGTCTGGGACATGAAGCGACTCTACGAGGCATATACCTCGCCTGACTTTCTCTCACAGGTTGTGAAAGAAACGTCGCGAAAATCACAGCGGCCAATTCTGCGACAGCCTGTCGCAGAATTGTCGCAGCCCTCAAATCGGGCACAAGCTGTGGCCAAATTCGAGCCCACCGAGGAGATTGTATTTCTGCGACAGCTTGTCGCAGAAATTCCTTGGGGTCATAATCTATTGATCCTCAACAAGCTCACCGCAACCGCAGCCCGTCTTTGGTATCTGCGAGCCACGGCCAGCTTTGGGTGGTCGCGGAACGTGCTCTTAAACCAGATCAAGGCCGGAGCCTACGAGCGGGCCGTCACGGAGAAAAAGACGCACAACTTCGACCTCGCGCTGCCGGAGCACTTCGCCGAGCAGGCGGAGGAGATGCTCAAAAGCTCCTACAACCTCGAGTTCCTCGGCCTGCACCATGCAGTGAGAGAGCGCGAACTCGAAGACCGCCTCATCAGCCGCTTGCAGGCCTTCCTTCTGGAACTCGGCTATGGCTTCTGCTTTGTGGGACGGCAGCATCGGCTGGTGCTTGGGAAGAAGGAATATTTCATCGACCTGCTGTTCTACCATCGCTTCCTCAAGTCCCTCGTCGCCTTCGAGTTGAAGCTCGGCCCCTTCGAGCCGGAGTTCGCGGGCAAAATGGACTTCTACCTGAACCTCCTCAACGACACCGAACGCGCCCCCGGCGATCAACCCTCCATCGGCATCATTCTCTGCGCGGAGAAGGACGACGTGGAGGTCGAGTATGCCCTCCGCACCAAAGCCAATCCCATCGGCGTCGCCGCCTACACCTTGCAATCCAAGCTGCCGGGCGAGTTCAAGGGCAGACTGCCGACGGCAAAACAACTGGCGGATCTTGTGAGGTTGGAGATGGAGGGTGGTAAGTGAATGAGAATAATCTAATGAGGCTTAAACTCCATGGCGCAAAAAACCTTCTACTTATCATTTGAGGTCGTTCCGAGCGACGAAGGCTTGGTGGACAAAAGAATTGTTGGAGGCCAAGCCTATTGCTGGGTCGTGGAAGATGATCCTATCTCAGCTTTGACTAAAGCCACTTATAGGGTTCAACAGGGCGGGTGGACAATACAAGCGCTGGAAACCAAACCCACGCCTGTTTGTCTTGAGGATTTCAGCGGACGAGACTTGGGCGAAAAGAGCTTTTTGGAAGCCCAAGACCACGGGATAGCGGTTTTTACCGTCGCGCACTCTCCAGCAGAGGAACTTCATTCAGACGTCCCATCAAGACAAAAGCCCCCACGAGAATTTGATCTGAGTGTTTTCATCCAAACTCAGCACTCAGTTCAATCCAAGGGCCGATGCCTATTTTACCAGCCCACTGACAAATGCAGTGAGATCATAGACGCCCACTCCATCCAGAAGAATGGAGCGCTTTCGATGATCGACCGAAATGGCTATGTGTATGCGATTTCGAAAAAGCATACCGACATCAAAAGAAACAAGGGGAGGCTGAGTCTGACTCTGACTCACACCAACTCGATGTCGGTCTTTAGAGGGCTTTGCCACCATCATGATAGTTCACTGTTTCTCCCTATCGATTTGGAGAAACTGAAGCCCAACTCGGAGCAAGTTTTTCTATACGCTTATCGATGCATCCTCAAAGAACGCTTTGTCAAAGAGTGTGCGGTAGAGATTCTGGTTCAACAGCTAAAAGGCTTCCATGGAACCAAAGCCACTAGAGAGCTTTTGGAAGGTTGCTGCGAAGGCAATCGCTTGGGGCTATCCGGGTTACAGGTCGAGCAGGCTCAGTTCGATGAGTCGCATCGCAGCCGCAAGTTCGATGACATTAGGTATGTGCTATTCAGGTCGTCATGCGTGCCAACAACTGTTTTCTCTGGCCTGATCTATCCTGACTGGGGTTTTAATGGGGAGCCCATTCAAAACCTAGCTGACCGGACAGCACGTCGCGCACTCCTAACCTTCTCATTTGCGCCTATGGATGCAGGCTGGGCGCTCCTTTTTGCATGGCATAAAGCAAGTGATGACGTTTGTCGTCATTTCATTTCTACTCTTCAATCTGCGATCAGGAGAGGCAAAGCCGTCGAAGATTTGCTATTCGGCCTCGTGGTTAAGGGCTGTGAGAACGCGGCTTACTCGCCAGACTGGTTCGAGCTAAGAACCGAAGAAGAGAAGCGCCTGATGGAGGACCTCATGACACATAGTGCAGACGTGCTAAAAATGGTTGAGCAGGACTATCTTACGTCTGGAACAGCAAACTTCCACGAATGGCAATTTGATTCCGTGTCAGATAATTTGAAATAGTTTTCGCCTGAAATGTCTGAGCCTTCCACCTAATCCTCCCTCATCCTCTACCAGACCGAGGATGGCCGGACGCGCGTTCAGTGCCGGTTCGAAGGGGAGACGCTCTGGCTTTCTTAGTCACTTATCGCTGAGCGTTTTCAGGTGACAGTGCCAACGGTGAATGAATATCTCAAAGACATCTATGCCGAAGGATAGCTGGCCAAGGCGGCAATTATTTAAAAATTCCGAATAGTTCGAATTGAAGGCTGACGAGAGGTAGCAGATGAGATTGAACACACGGCCAGCAGTATCTTCATTTGAGTGATGGCGCTGCCGTTGAGCCTGGTGAGCCGTTCGGGCCGGTCTGCCTTTAATCCCGTCGGATTCGACGGGATTAGAAACAGGTTATAGAGGCGCTCCCAGACGCCCAGAAATTCCACCGTGCTGCGGCGGCGAAGTGAGGGTCAAATCCCCCGAATCACGCCGTCTTCGCTGACCTGGATGCGCTCCGCCGCAGGGACTTTCGGCAGGGCGGGCATGCGCATCATGGTACCGGTGAGGGCGACGAGAAAACCGGCTCCGTGGGCGATTTCGAAGTCACGCACGGTGATGGTGAAGCCGCGCGGGCGGCCCAGTTTCTTGGCATCGTCGGAGAGGGAGTTCTGGGTCTTGGCCATGCACAGGGGCAGGTGGCCAAAGTGGTTGCGGGTAAAGAGCGCCAGCTTTTCCTTGGCCGCCTCGGTCAGGGTCACGCCAGCGGCACCGTACACCCGGGTAGCGATGGCGTGCAGCTTCTCCTCCACCGGCGCGTGGGCTTCGTAGAGGAAGGGCATCGGTTTGGACTCCGCAGGCAGTGAGGCGAGGACCTTGTGTGCCAGTTCGATGGCGCCGTCGCCGCCCTGACCAAAGACGTCTGCGGTGGCGCAGGGAATGCCGCGTGCGTGGCAGAAATCATGCACGAGGGCGATCTCCTCCGCGCTGTCATTGGTGAATTTGTTGATAGCGACGATGACCGGGCGGCCAAACTGAACGGCACTGTCCAGATGGGCAGCTAGGTTTTCCAGACCCCGAGAAAGGGCCGTAGGATCCGGCTGGGTGAGGCTGTCCAGCTCCACGCCGCCATGCATCTTCAGGGCCCGCACGGTGGCCACCAGGACGATGGCCTCAGGCCGCAGACCGGACTGGCGGCATTTGATGTGCATGAATTTTTCGCCGCCTAGATCAAAGGCGAAGCCCGCCTCCGTCACTGCGTAATCGGCATGGGCCAGGGCCATGCGTGTGGCCAGCACGGAATTGCAACCGTGGGCGATGTTGGCAAACGGCCCGCCGTGGAGAAAAGCGGGCACGCCTTCCACCGACTGCACCAGATTCGGCTGCAGGGCATCCCGCAGCAGCGCCAGGAGTGCGCCGGTGATGTGGCACTCTTTGGCAAAGACAGGCTCCCCTTCTGGTGTGAAGCCGATGACGATGCGGTCCAGGCGCTCGCGCAGATCCGCCAGGGATTCAGACAGGCACAGGATGGCCATGACTTCCGACGCTGCCGTGATGTCAAAGCCACTGCTGCGCTCGTTGGCCTTGCCCACGCCTGTCTGGATGCTGCGCAGGGCGCGGTCGTTCACATCCATCACCCGTTTCCATAGCACGCCCTCAGGGCGCAGGCGAGTCTGCTGGTTGAAAAGTTGGTTATCAATCACCGAGGACAGCAGGTTGTGCGCGCTGGTGATGGCATGGAAATCTCCGGTGAAATGCAGGTTGATGGACTCGGCAGGCTGCACCGTGCTTTTGCCGCCACCCGTCGCCCCGCCCTTGCGGCCAAACACCGGGCCCATGGAGGGCTGCCGCAGCGCTAGGGCGACACTCTGGCCGATCTTTTTCAGCCCCTGCGCCAGGCCGATGGACATCGTCGTCTTGCCCTCGCCTGCCGGAGTGGGCGTAATGGCGGAAACGAGGATGAGCTTGCCCTGATGTTTCGGGTTCTCGAGCGCCTTCAGGGAGACTTTGGCCTTATCCCGGCCAAAGAAGGAAAGATGGTCATCCGAGATTCCAAGAGAGCGAGCAACTGCAGAGATTTCGTGGGCCATGGGCGGGAGTGAGTGCGGCGATCATGCCAAGCGAAACATGAAAGGAAAGACCGATTTCCAAACGTAGCCTTGCTGTCTTGCCAGCAAGGTCTGTCATCGCTAGCTTTTTGCTGAAATTCACCGCTGCCTTCCACGCCATGCCCATCACCCTACCTGCCCTCAGTCGTCGTCAATGGATCAAAGGCAGTCTGGCCGCCGCCCTAGCCCCGACCTGGGCAGCCGCAGCTGAAAAAAATACGGCAGCCGAGTCCTGGGTGCTGTTTTCAGACACCCACATCGCCACCGATCCCAAGGCCGAAGCGCGCGGTGTGATCATGGGGGACAACCTGACCCGCTGTGCCAACCAAGTGCTGAAGCTGGGCAGCAAACCTTATGGCATCTTCGTCAATGGCGACTGCGCCTACCTCAGCGGCCAAGCCTCCGACTACGATACCTTCGTCAGCCTCATCCAGCCCCTGCGCGAGGCGGGGCTGGCCGTGCACTGCACCCTGGGCAATCACGATGACCGCAAAAACTTCACCGCCGCCATGACCAGCGTGCAGGACCCCAGACCTGTGGAGGGGAAGCACGTCGGCGTTTTTTCCAGTGCCACCATGAACTGGGTGCTGCTGGATACGCTGGATCAGGTCAATCAAACCCCCGGTGTGCTGGGAGATCTACAGCTCGGCTGGCTGGACCGCACCCTCGCCAGCATACCTGCCAAACCCACCGTCGTCATGGCGCATCACAATCCCCAACAGCCACTCAGTGAGGAAGGCCAAAAGCCTACTGGCATGATGGACAGCGACGCCATGTTCCAGGTGCTAGGAAAGCACAAAAAGGTGAAGGCCTTTGTCTATGGCCACACGCACAACTGGTCCCAGTCCCGCCACGAAGCCACCGGCATCCAACTCATCAACCTGCCGCCCGTGGCCTACACCTTTGGGGCCGATCGCCCCAACGGCTGGGTGATCGCCTATGCCACTCCAGAAAAACTCATCTTCCAACTCCGCGCCCTCAATCCCGCGCACGAGCAGCACAAACAGCAGGTGGAGATTCTTTGGGGCACCTAACTGAGTGATGCCCGCAGGTTTTACTCTCCGAAAATGAGCAGCCTCGCCGCAGGAGCCGGAAACCTTCCTGCTTCCGTCAAAAGCTGGCGTAATTCTTCTGAGATCCAGCTTCCGCTCATGGATGAGAATTGATTGAGGCTCTCACCGCAGATTGCTGCGAGCCTTGGCTTTAGCCAAATTCAGCAGCCGCCCAATTTCCATCATCCGGTCCAGTTCCTCGGTTTCTTCCGGCAACAGTCCCACGGTCTTTTCTTTGGCGATCAAATCCTCAAATCGGGCGCGGGCTTCTTCGCTGGGCCGAAACTCAATCAAGTATGCAGGCGTCATGCCTCCCGCCAAAAAATCAATGGCTTCGTCATACGCATTCTTCATGCTTGAAACTCGTTCTCCAAGGAAAGCAGGTCAACTTCTGATGCCAGGACCTTTGCGCTGCGGCAGCGGCCCACTCGTCACGCCGCTTTCTCCGCCAGGCGATGAAATTCTGAATCACCATCCATCCCGGAGCCACAGACATCCAGGCGGTCGCTTGGCTTCGATTTACCAGCCCGCAGTGGACGCACGTGCGTCTCCATCCTACTCTACCCGGCATGAGTTTGCCCTCCCTCACAGACACCACGGCTTTGATCCGCCATCGTCGTTCCATCAAACCGGTGGACATGGATGCGGCGCGGCCGGTGGACGCCCCCCTTTTAACGGAGTTGATCGAAAATGCCACCTGGGCCCCCAATCACGGCCTGACGGAGCCGTGGCACTTCCATGTCTTCAGCGAGGCCGCCCGGCAGGGGCTGGCGGATAATCTGCGCCGCATCTACCAGCAGACCACGCCCGCCTCTGAATTCCGTGAAGATAAGCTGAAAAAAATGGGGGATAATCCCCTACTAGCCCCCGTCATCATCGCCTGCGTGATGCAGCGCAATGGCGGTGCCAAAATTCCGGAACAGGAGGAATTGGAGGCCATCTCCTGCGCGCTTCAAAACCTCATGCTCAGTGCCACAGCGGCTGGGCTGGGCTCTTTCTGGTCTTCCCCGCCATTGCTAGACACGGCGGAGTTTCAAACTTGGTTAGGCATCCGCCCAGAGGACCGCTGCGTGGGCCTGATTTACCTCGGCTGGCCACGGACGGGGCTGAACTGGCCACGCAGTGTACGCCAACCGGTAGAAACCAAAATTTCCTGGCATCATGATTGAGTGGCTCACTTCATCCTGGGATGCCTTTGCCCAGTTTTTCACCAGCATCCCATTTGAAGTCATGGGCGTGTGGACGCTCACAGGTTGCCTCCTTTTCGTCGGGCTCATCGGCTCCGTGGTGCCGCTGCTTCCGGGGCCTTTCTTGATTTTTATCGCAGGCATCCTGCACACCTTTCTGCGGCCAGAGTCTGCCATGAGCTGGCAGGGCATCGTGCTGCTCTCCATCCTCCTGGTACTGGCCTACGTGGTGGACATGGCAGCCGGGGCCATGGGCGCACGCTGGTTTGGCGCTAGCCGCTGGGGCATCGCGGGAGTTTTTGTCGGCGGTATCGTGGGGCTGTTTTTTGCCCCACTGGGGTTCATCGTCGGCCCCTTGGCGGGCGGGCTGCTGTTTGAGCTGGTCTTTGCCAAAAAACGCATGGCCCCGGCGGTGAAGTCCACCTGGGGCACGCTGCTGGGCACGGGGGTCGGGCTCATCGCCCGGCTGGGCATCAGCATCGCCATGATTGCGACGGTGCTGGTGGATGCCCTCTGGTGGTAGCCCGCTTATTTCTTGCGGCGGGAGACACGCACGCCCATGCGGCTTTCCAGCGGATTCGGAGAATGCTGCGCATGGATGCGGTATTCCGTACCGGGTTCATCCGGGGTCTGGTTGCGGTCCAGCAAACCTGCAGGCTCATTGCTGCTGACGCTGCCAAATAAAGTGCCATCAGACACACGACCTTCCGCCACGGCTGGAGCAGGCTCAGGGGTGGTGGTCTTCACACGGACGAACTGCACCCCCATGCGGCTTTGCAGGGGCGTGCTGGCGCCGTAATATTTGCGCCCATCACGCTCCTCCGTGCTGCAACTGACGGAAACAAAGGCGAGGGATAACACGACCAGGGACAGGAGAGAGAGTTTCATGATTTCAGGAGATGGAACCACGGCCTCATACCACAGGCTGTGCTGCGTGGAAGAAAAAACTTCTTCCCCTCGACACCTGTTTATCTGGCAGAAACGACGCTTGAGCCACGTTCGACTCTGCCCGACTTTCCCCTTCGCATGCGCTTGCTTACTTTCCTTTGCCTTCTCCCCATCCTTGCCACCGCAGCACCGCGCACGGAGCACGTCTTCGTTTTCAGTTTCGATGGAGGCAATCCGACCATCATCCAGCAGGCTGAAATGCCTAACTTCAAGCGACTCGCGGCGGAAGGTGCCCACTCCTGGCAGGCCAATACCATCATCCCTTCTAAGACCCTGCCCTCCCACACCGCCATGCTCACCGGGGTGGACATCGCCAAACACGGCATTGACTGGAATGACTACTTTCCCCTGCGCGGCACCGTGAAAGTGCCCACGGCTTTTTCCCTCACCAAGGCCGCTCACCCAGACTATATCACCGCCCTCTTCTGCGGAAAAATCAAATTCCGCCATCTCTGGATCAAAGACAGTCTGGACATGTTTAGCTGTGGCAGCCCCTACACCTACGGCCCCATCCCGGCCACAGAGGAGAAAAAACTGGTCCCAGCCCCCCAGGTTGCCACCCAGGCAGCCGCCTACATCGTGGAAAAGAAACCTCAGCTCTGCTTCATCCACTTTCCCGATGCCGACAGCGCCGGCCACAAATACGGCTGGGGCAGCCCCGAGCAGATGGAGGCCTTCAAGGTCTGCGATGCCGCCCTTGGCGAAGTCCTGGCCGCCATCGAAAAAGCCGGGCTCACCCCCAGCAGCACCGTCATCCTCAGCGCTGACCACGGAGGTCGTGATAAAAACCACTTCGACCCTGTGGTGAATAACACCACCATCCCCTGGATCATCTGGGGCAAAGGGGTGAAAAAACAGCACGCCATCGCGAAAAAGACCATCATGACCTATGACACCGCCGCCACCGTCCTGACTCTGCTGGACGTGCCGCTGCCCGCGCATTTCGATGGGGAGCCCGTGCTGGAGGCTCTGGAGTAACTGCCCTCGCCTTTCTCCTGACCACCAGCTTTCCAAAAGGTTGCTTCCTGTGGCAGCTTGGGCATGGTAAAGCTTTGCTGTGACCCTCACTCACGACAGGCATTTACAAACAGGCATCGCCGGCTCCGTGGCGATCCATGCCGTGTTGTTACTGCTCATTGCCTGGGGAGTCAGCAGCCAGGCGGGGCGAAATTTTGCCGAACAAGAAAAAGCGGCTGCGGAAAAGCTCCCCGAGGTCGCCCTCATCTTCCCGGATCAAATCATCGTCGAGCCACCGCCGGTCATCCTCACGAACGAGCCTCAGTTCTTCATCAAAACGGATAAAAATGCAGCGGTCGCCACGGCACCGAAGAACGCCAAATTTCAGTCGGACCGCAATACCGTCGCCGCCAGCCTGCTACCGCCCACCACCACCTCTGCCCTGCCCATGCCAAAGCTGGATGGCCGCACCGATGTCAAACCCCAGCTCAACAACAGCGGCTATCAAGACGGCAGCCTCACCCCCAAGTCCCAACCCAAGCCTGCTACGCCCCTGACCGACTTGATCGCTCAAGCGGAGGCTAAAAATAGCGTCCCAGGCCAAAACCTCCTGCCGCTGGAGGTGAGGAAAGCTGAAAATTCTGAAGCGCCCCAGACCAAGCTGCAGATCCGCATCCCAGAGGACACCCCGCCCCAGATGACCAGCCCCTCTCAGGAGGATGATTTCTCGGCCTTTGATCGCATGAGCAAGTCCGAGGGCTCCGTGAGCCGGGAAGGCGAAAATGCCGTGGATGCTGCAGCCACCCCGCGCGGCATTTACCAGTCCCAGATCAAGTCCGCCATCGAACAAAAATGGCAAGCCATGGTGGAGGCCAGCACAGACATCGGCACCGGCCACGTCCACTTCCGCTTTTACGTGGATCAAAAAGGCGTACCGCAGGACCTCGTCATCCTTTCCGATGCCCGCGATGCCGACCCAAGGATGCGGGAACTCACTCTCCGCGCCATCCTTGATTCCAAAATCCCCCCGATTCCGGCCGATCTTTTGCCCACTCTCGAAGACGGGAGACTCAAGGCCGAATACAGAGCCACTCTCTACTAAATGCACCCCCTCCTCTTTCTAGCCGCCACTGGCAGCAGCCCTGGCCTTTTCACTCAGATCTACGATTTCTTGGCGATTGGCGGTTTTGTCATGCTTTTCATCGTGCTGTGCTCCATGGCAGCCGTCACGGTCATGATCTCCGCCTGGCTTCGGCTGCGGGACCCGCTGGTATTGCCGCGCCCGGTCATCGCCCAGCTCCGCAGCCTACCGCAATACGCCCTGAAGGGGGACATCAAGCCCCTGCAAGAGTTCTTGGAAAAAGACCCCTCCCTCCTCGCCCGGTTAGGGGCCCTCGCCATCAGCGGCACCTTTTCCAGCCGTCAAGAGTGTGTGGAGACCATCACCGCCCGGGCCAAAGAAGACCTGCACCACCTGGAGCGTGGCGTGTCCATCTTGGAGGTCATGGTCACTGTGGCTCCTCTGCTGGGGCTGCTGGGGACCACGGCAGGTCTAGTGGGTATGTTTTCCGCCTTTGGCAGTGATGCTGGACCTGACACGGCCACCATCGCCAAAGAGATCGGCGTGGCGCTACGTTGCACCATCGCAGGTCTGTTTGTGGCGGTGCCTTCCGTGCTGGCTCACACGTATTTTGTCCGTCGGCTGGATAACATCGCCGTAAGGTTGGAGTCCATCCTGCATGAGACCATCCAGACCTTCTTTGCCCATTTTGAGGTGAAGCGTGAGGCGGAAATCCGCAGCCCTGAACCGGAGCGCCTGAGATGAATCTCCGCCCCCGCCGCAGGCCCGTCCCTGCCATCCCCATCGTCTCCTTGATTGATATCATGGTGATCTTGCTCATCTTTTTCATCGCCACGACGTCCTTTAACGACGCTAAAAAGCAGGTCAAAGTCACCCTCCCCACCTCCGAAAGCCTGGGTGAGTCTGTGCCGCAGCAAGAGCAGCGAAAAGCCCTCACCATCACCCAGGCCCAGGAGATCTTCCTGGATGGCACCCCCGTGAAAGTCGAGGAACTAGGGGCGGCGCTGTTGCAAATGAAGGAGCGGAATCCCACCGTGAAACTGGAACTCCAGGCCGATACCCAAACCTCTTTGGGCCTGCTGCTCAAGGTCTGGGATGCCCTGCGCAAAGGTGGCCATTCCGTCAATGATGTACCGGCCCGCATCCTCAGCCCCCAATAAAAGACGTTTTCTAAGCTGCGGTTTCGAGTTAAGAAGGAGGCCGCCAAGCCGTCTTTCTAACCGTTCCAGCCCTGTCTCCCCATGGTCCTGCCCATCGTTCGTTACCCAGATCCTGTCCTCCGCGCCAAATGCCGTGCCGTGACAGAAGTCACCCCCGAGATTCGCCAATTTTCTGCGGACATGATCGAGACGATGAAAGCTGCCAATGGTGTGGGCCTCGCCGCCCCCCAGGTGGCCCGCGACATCCAACTGGCCGTCATAGACGTCTCTCACAATCCGCAGTGCATCACCTACCTGCGGATCAATGGCCAGCCTGCCGACATGGTGGCCCACATGCCCGTCATCTTTCTCAATCCCCAGCTCGAACTCGGCAAGGACAAGGACGTGGATGAGGAGGGCTGCCTCAGCTTCCCCCGCCTGCGCGGTGACATCCGCCGCAGTGAAGACGTGAAAGTGACCTTCCAAACCCTGGAAGGGGAAACTCAGACCTGGGAAACTGATGGCCTGCTGGCCCGCGCCTTCCAGCACGAGATTGATCACCTCAATGGCATTCTGTTTATTGATCGTCTCTCCGCCGCAGCCAAAGTGGGCCTGAAGCGCAAGCTGGGCCGCCTCATGCAAGAGTGGACGGAAGACGAGGGCGAATAGACCTTTTTGTGACCTTTCCTCTCTAAAGAGGAGCAAAAGAGTGCAAAAGTACCGAATTCCAGTCTTGGAATCTGGAGCACTATTTTGCAATCTCGTCACATGCGGTTAAAATTCCTCCTGGTAAATTACCTAAGCTTCTGCTTTTTAATGGCCCCAGAGGTCAGTCAGGCGAAAGACAGTGCGGCCTGGAAAGTCGGGGCTGCCAGTGTGGATATCA
Source organism: Prosthecobacter dejongeii (assembly GCF_014203045.1). Classification (NCBI taxonomy): domain Bacteria; kingdom Pseudomonadati; phylum Verrucomicrobiota; class Verrucomicrobiia; order Verrucomicrobiales; family Verrucomicrobiaceae; genus Prosthecobacter; species Prosthecobacter dejongeii. Next base: position 52,706 of record NZ_JACHIF010000006.1, on the reverse strand, counting down.
CGCCGGAATTTCCCGTCCGCCTCAGTGGGTACGGCAGCCGCACGGGCCCGCATGAGGGCATCCAAATGCGCCTGCACGCCAAAGCATTGGCGATGACCTGGGCAGCCACACCCACCGCTGTCATGCTCACGGTGGATAATTGCGGCGTGCCCGCCACCCTGCGGGCGGAGCTGCTGAAACGCCTACAAGCCGCAGGACATCCTGTGGACGATGATCGCTTCTCCCTCCACTCCAGCCACACACACTGTGCCCCCGCTCTACCCGGCGTGCTGCCCTTTCTTTTTGGTGCCGACTTACCCGCCGAAGAACAGGCCGCTGTTCAACGCTATGCGGAAGATTTAACACAAAAACTCGTCGCCGTGGTCACTGAGGCCCTGGGTAAACAAGAACCTGCAAAACTGGACTGGTCCACGGGCAAGGTCAACTTCGCCATGAACCGCCGTTTTAAAACGGACAAAGGCTACGCCAACAGCCCAAATCCCTATGGCCCGAGCGACCGCGCCCTGCCTGTGCTACGAGTCACCACCCCCGAGGGGAAACTGCGCGCCATCTTCACCAGTTATGCCTGTCACTGCACTACCCTCGCCATCAATAAAACCCACCCCGACTGGGCAGGCTGCGCCCAAAAGGAGCTGGAATTGCGCTTTCCTGGCATCGTCGCCATGACCGCCATCGGCTGCGGTGCCGACCAAAATCCCTACCCACGCCGTGAGCTACCCCATGCGGACCGCCACGGTGTGGAACTGGCCAAAGAAGCCGTTCGGCTCATCAATGCGCCCATGAAACCCGTTCTCGGCCCCCTCACCTGCGCCAGTAAAGAGGTGCAACTGCCCTTCGACACTCCCCACGACCGCGCCACCTGGCAGCAGCGCACTCAAGATGCCAACAAATGGACCGCCCTGCACGCCCGCCACTTTCTGGCCGCCCTTGACCGTGGAGAAAAAATCCCCACCGCCCTGCCCTACACCGTTCAAGTCTGGTCCTTTGCCAATGACCTCCTCACCATCAATCTCCCCGGTGAAGTCGTGGTGGACTACTCCCTGAAGCTGAAAAAACAAAACGCGCCAGACCGCACCTGGGTCAACAGTTACACGAACGATGTCCCCTGCTACATCCCTTCGCAGCGCGTCTGGGAAGAAGGTGGCTATGAAGCGGCCGGAGCCATGATTTATTATGGCCGCCCCAATCGCTTCGCCTCCGGCATCGAAGAAATCATCGTCAACGCCGTCACTGAACTGGTCCCCGCCGGGTTTAAAGCACCGTGATTTGGTAAGTCGTTCGAGAGGTTTAAAAACATGTGGCTTCCTCATTCTTGGCCACGTGGGGAATCTGATTTCTGGGTAGGTTACACACGTCTTGAGCCTGATGTGTTACCTATGTCCTGACCTCACCGAGACCACTCCACCGCCCCTCCCCCCTGGCCCAGCTCCCCGCAAGCGGGGCAAGGGGGGATGTCTTTTCGACTCCGTTTGCTGGAGACTAAATTTCCCTCTCGCTGAAGCCGCTATCATTCGTTCCCAGGCCTAACAAGCCATGATTTTACTCTTTCCGCGTCTTCCGGCTCTTCCGTGGTTGCGCCCAGACTGTCCCGCGTGCGGGACGGGACTACAATGCACGGAGCCAAGCCCACCCTCCCTCGTTCGCCAAAGGGAACCCCTTCCGGAAAACAACGCTTCGCCAGACCTCAGGGCGATGAGCTTCTCATGACCTTGAGGAAACTCACCAGATCTCTGTTGTCACCAAGTGATCCTGCCTCTCACCCCACAAAAAAAGCACCCGGCCAAAAGGCCGGGTGCCGAGAGTGCATTTCGTGAAACGAAACTTTGCGATGGATTAAGCGAAGATGTCCACCACGGGCACGCCCTTGTCACCGACGGTGAATGGACGGTTCGAAGGTGACATGACGACTTCGTCCACAGGCAGGCCCATGGCGTGACCGATGGTGGCCAGGAAGTCCTGAGGGCTGGTCTGCTTGTCAGCAGGGCGGCGGCCTTCTTTGTCGGTGGCACCGTAGGCGAAACCACGCTTCGTACCACCGCCGGCGAAGACCGTGGAGTAAGCAAGGGGGTAATGGTCACGACCATCGTTCTCGTTGATGTCCGGCGTGCGGCCGAACTCAGAGCCGAGCACTACCAAGGTGGACTCAAGCAGGCCTTTGGCTTCCAGGTCCTGAAGCAGGGCAGAGAAGCCATTGTCCAGGGTAGTGCCGTTATTGGTCATGCCGTTATCAATGGTGTTGTGCATGTCCCAACCACCCATCTGCACTTCAACGAAGCGGACACCACTTTCCACCAGGCGGCGTGCGAGCAAGCAGCCCTGTCCGAAGCTGGTGCGACCGTACTTCTCACGCGTTTCAGCGGATTCCATCGTGAGGTCGAAGGCCTTGAGGTCTTCGCTCTTCATGAGCTTCAGCGTTTCGTCGTAGAATTCCGTGTAAGCCTTCACATCTTCGGTCTGGAACTTCTTGCGGAAAGAAGTGTCAAACTCGTTCATGAGGCTGATGCGCTTGCCAAACATGGAATCATTTTCCGTGGTGGGCTTGATGTTCTGCAGGCCGGTTTCCGGATTGGAAATCGGGATCGGAGACATGGCCGGTGGGAAGAAACCTGCCCCTGGGTAGGCGCTGCCGCTGTTGACGATGACGCTGTCTGGCAGGGTCTTGTCCTTGATCTTGCCCAGGAAATGAGAGGCCCACACGCCCATGCAAGGATGGACGATGGTGGTGCGTGGCTCATAGCCGGTCTTCATGATGTAAGTGCCAGACTCATGCACGCCCGTCTTGGAAGACATGGAGCGGATGATGGACAGCTTGTTGGCGTTTTCAGCCAGCTTCGGCAGGTAGCTGCCGAGGTAATCAATGCCTTCAGCTTTGGCCTTGATCTGTTCGCCCGGGCCTTTGGTGGCGCCAGTCTTCGGATCGAAGGTGTCCAGGTGGGTCATGCCGCCATTCATCCAGAGGAAGATGACGTGCTTGGCCTTGCCAAATCCAGGGGTGCCAGGGCCGGAAACGGAGGCACCTTCAGCGGCAGACATTTTGGAGGCGATGCCTGGAAGCAGGCTGACGCCGAGAGCCGTCTTGGCCGTGGTCAGCATGAACTGGCGGCGGCTGTGGTCGTTCAGTCGGAGTAATTCGGTTTTCATATTCAAATCAAGTCTTCGGTTATCGTTAAAGCGTTTCGTGATTACTGAATGAACATGAATTCACGGGTGTTGATGAGCGCCCAGATCATGTTGCCGTAGCCATCTTCGCCATTGGAGCTGAGGGCCCGCTTGGCGATTTCCTTCTCCTGCAGGGTTGGGCGGCGGCTCATGATGGTCATGAACATGCGCTCCACCTTGTCAGAAGGGCTGTTGACCTTGTTCATGGTGCGGAGGACCAGGGAGTCACTGCTGGTGAGCATCTTCTGCGCCTTGCCGTTCATCATCATCAGCACCTGCGGCACGTTGCCGATGCGGGAGCTGCCATCAATGATGTTGCGTGGGGACTGACCGAAATCGATCAAGAAGTGACCTCCTGGCGCTGGCTGCTGGATTTCCGAAGAGCGCATCAGGCGCATGCCTTCGTAGCTCAGGATCTTGCCTGGGCCATCCGTAGCAGCGGTTTTATCCGCAGCGGAGCCTTTGGCACCACCTTCCATCATCATGGCATCACCGCCAGCCATGTCCAGGCCGCCACCCATGAGGGCGTTTTCCTTCTGCTGCATGCGGCGGAAAGCGTCGTATTTGATCAGCACGGTCTTGGCGTCCACCTTGGTGAGGTCAAGGTCGATCGAGCGAGCGTACAAGTCTTGGAGAGGAGCCTTGTAAGCATCGGGCTGGCCGAGAACGAGGGTCATGTAGGAATCCCAAGCCTGCTCAGCCGTCATGCGGCGCAGCATCGGCCCCTGGAAGTAATAGACTTCACCCAGAGCGATGTTTTCAGAGGTGGCTTCCGACTGATAAGCGCGGGTGTTGTAGATGATGCGCATGAACTGCTTGAGGTCGAACTCAACGCGCTTCATTTCCTGAGCCAGGTGCTTGAGCAACTCAGGATTGGAGGCCTGCTCGATGTCGTCAATGTTGGTCACAGGCTCATTCACACCGGCACCAAAAGCACGCTTCCACATGCGGTTGGCGATGGTCATGGCAAAGCGTGGGTTTTCTGGATGGGTCATCCAGTTGGCGAAGGAAGTGCGCAGCTTCTCTTCGTTGTTCTTCTTCTGCTTGTAGGCAGGATTGTTCTTGTCCTGGGCGGACCAGGTGACGAACTTCGGTGCCACTGGGTCACCTGGTTTGCCGTCCTTATACTGGTAGTCATGCGGCAGCTTCATGCCATTCATGTCACGGTCTTTGATCGAAGACTGGTTGGCGCTGATGTAGTTCTCAATGCCATTGCGCACGCGGCGAATGTCTTGATCCGAGCTAGCGATCATGGCCTCAATCTGAGGCATCAGACGTGTCCGTGGATTTTCGCCATTCAGGTCCTTGCCGTTCAGACGAGTGGTGGTGGCACCGAAGAAAGAAGCCATTTCGTAGAACTGCTTCTGGGTCCACTCGGCGAAGGGGTGATCATGGCACTGGGCACAGGCCACATCGGTACCGAGGAACACGGTCAGCGTATTCGCCAAGTTATCCAGCGGCATGCCAGCATCACGCAGGAGGTAACCTGCGGCGCCGTTGTAGCTACCGTCTTCTTTTTTGTCCCACATCTTGCCCGTGGCCGTCACCATCTGATAGACGATTTTGTCCCACTTCTCGTTCTTGGCGATCTGGTCCTTGAACCAGTTGATGTAAGGAGTGCCGCGCACGTTATCCTGCTCGAAGTTGTCCTTGATGCGAAGCATCTCGGCAAAGTAGTTGAACGTGTGCGCTTTGTAGCCGTCGGACTCCAGCAGCATGTCAATCAAGTTCGCGCGCTTCTTGGGGCTGGCGTCTTTGATGAAAGCACTGGCTTCTTCATAGTTCGGGATACGACCGGCGATGTCCAGATACACACGGCGGACGAACTGCTCATCACTGGCCAGAGGGTTAAAGCTCTTGATAGGTTCCTTGCCAGCAGTTGCGCGGGCAGGGTTGGCCTTGATCAGACCATTGGCCACCAGTTGGTCAATCTTTGCAGCAGCCTGGGCCACTGTGGCGTTTGCCACCATCTGAGGGGCCGCAGCGGCAGGAGCCAGGGCTGCCTGAGCTGTCTTGGCGATGGCCTGATCTTCAGCAGAAAGGCGGGCCAGAGGGAAGCGGTGCTGGACGCCTTCGTCCGTCTGCAAAACGATGGCATCACCTTCGATCTGGACGAAGGAAGCGGAAACTTGGCGGCCTTCGACGTCGGTCCAGGTGCGTACTTCCGCCGCTGTGGCGGAAATGCCCCCGAAACCGGCGATCAAGAGACCGGCGAGCATGGATTTAGTGGCTTTCATAGGTGGTGTTGGAGAGTGGAGACGAGTCTCTGCCCCAAAAACGCACCAGTCACGGCTTCATTAGCTCTTTTCTGGCAATTTTATTCAAAAGCTACTCTTTTTGGTCCCACCTACTCTGCCAAAAAGCCAAATGCCGCTCCCGGAACCGGGAACGGCATCTGCAAAGGTTCTAAAATCTGGCTTATTTCACCAATTCGCAGGTGACAGCCCCGCTCTTATCCATCTCACCCAGCACCACAGCGCCCGTGCCCACTTTGAGGGCCTTTTTCGCCTGCTTAGCGTCCACGATGGCCACCCAGCCGATGCCCATGTTGAAAGTATCCCAGCAATCCGTCGGGTCCGCATGGCGCAGCACCTTCTGCACCACGTCATTCTGCCAGAAGGGCACTTTCAGATGGCAGCCCAGACCGCGCTTGGTGAAGATGCGGCCCAAATTTTCCACCAGACCACCGCCGGTGATGTGGGCCATGGCAGCGGGTTTCACCTTAGCCTTCTTCAGGCCCCAGCACTGCTCATGATACAAAAGGGTGGGCGTCAGCAGTTGCGCGGCGTCCTTCTTGCTCAGCTTGATGCTTTCCTTTTCCAGGATACGGCGCACGAGGCTGAAACCGTTGGCGTGGAAGCCTGCGCTGGGCCAGCCGATGAGGACATCGCCCTCTTTGATCTCGGCAGGATTTAGCACGTCTTTTTTCTCAGCAGCTCCGATGGCGAAGCCTGACAGCTCCACCATGCCGTCCAGGACAGCGCCCGGCATTTCAGCGGTTTCGCCACCGGCCAGGATACAATTGCAGGAGACGAGATACTCAGACATCCCGGCGATGATGCGCGCGAGCTGCTTTTTCTTGATCTGATTCACGCCCACATAATCGAGGAACAGGATCGGATCTGCACCGCAGGTGAGCACGTCGTTCACATTCATGGCCACCAGGTCCTTACCGGCATTTTCCAGAAGGTCGTATTTCAGCAGCAACTCAAGCTTGGTGCCCACGCCATCGCAGCCCGTAAAGATCATCGGCTCCTTGTATTTGCTGAGGTCATACCCGGCTGCAAAAAGACCAAAGGCATTCGCCAGCTTGCGCTTCTTTTGGGTGGCCTTCACCAGCGCGCCGATGTCATCCACAAAGGATGCTGCTTCATGGATATCAACGCCGGCCTGTTTGTAAGTGTGCTTGGACATGGGAAAAAACCGGCGCGCTCAGCCACCGGAAAGCCTGAGAGTGCCTCGGGAAGGGCGGGATGCAAGTGCGGGCTGAGGGCAATCCCATTTCCCAGAGAGTCACCATCGGGGCTGGCGGAAAGGGATTTGTTTTCATTTTCACACGCTCCAGGATCTGAAAGACCGGCGCGGCTGACGGTGGATGCCCGGTGCCTCCTTACCCCTGCTAAAGCAAAACCTGACCGTCCAGATACGTGCCAACCGCATGGCATTTTCCCTTCCAGGGCGTGTGGGGGTTGGGCCCCTAACTCCACCATTCGCCCCATTTTGGCCTGCCTGATCCTAGAGGCTGTGCATTGGCGCGGAATCTTTCGCGCGTTTTCCCAGTCTGCTCGTGAATGCCGTCGCAAAAGCCCAAAGTTTCATCCGCCCCTCCCGCCACTGGGGGAATAATGCCATAGCCCCTACCCGGATGGAGAGAGAGAAACCCGCCCGGAGGTGCGCCTGAAAAAGACCGTGGAGGGGCTATACCAAAGCCCGCGTCTAAAAGGCTTTGTTAGCAGCCACAATGGAACTGCTCAACATCATCACTTGGAAGTCTCTCCTATACACAGGTCTGCTGGCCAGCATCCTACCCAGCGGCTGCCAACAGCACAAGGAAGAAGCGCATGAGGCAGAAAAATCAAAGCTCATCGTCACCCGCCCTTTAAAGAAGGACACCGCCGTCACGCGTGACTATGTGTGCCAGATCCGCTCACGCAGTAACATCGAGGTGCGGGCTCTGGAGCGCGGCTACCTACAGTCCACCTTTGTCAAAGAGGGCCAGCTCGTCAAAGCTGGTGATCCGATGTTTAAGATTCAGCCTTTGGTGTACCAGGACGAGCTGAAGCGGGCGGAAGCCGAGTCCCAGGTGGTGAAGGTGGAGTATGAAAACACCAAACGACTGGTGGATAGCAAGGTGGTCTCCGAAACGGAACTGGCCATCTCCAAGGCCAAGCTGGACAAGACCCTGGCCGAGGTGAACCTGGCCCAGACACACCTGGGCTTCACCGACATCAAAGCCCCTTTCCCAGGTCTGCTGGATCGCCTCCACGTCCGCCAAGGCAGCCTGGTGGATGAGGGAGATCTGCTGACCACACTCTCTGACAACAGCGAGATGTGGGTTTACTTCAATGTGCCGGAGGCCGAGTACCTGGACTATGCCTCGCAAGAGCAGCCCGATGAACGCAAAGCCGTGAGTCTGGTGATGGCGAATGGAGAGACCTTCAAAGAAAAGGGCCGCGTGAATGTCATCGAGGCGGAGTTTAATAACGCGACGGGCACCATTCCGTTCCGTGCGGATTTCCCGAACCCTGAGGGTCTCCTCAGACATGGCGGGACGGGGAACATCCAAATGCAGAAGCTGGTCAAAGGTGCCGTGCTGATCCCGCAGAAAGCGACGTTTGAAGTCTTGGACCACCACTACGTCTTCATCGTGGGGAAAGACGGCGTGCTGACGCAGCAGCGCATCCACATCAGTGAAGAGATCGAAGATCTTTTCATTGTTAGCAAAGGCCTAACTGAAAATGACCAGATCGTGATCGAAGGGCTGCGGCAGGCCAAGAGTGGCGAGAAAGCCGAGTATGAATTTGAGGAGCCGGAAGAGGCTTTCAAGCACCTGAAACTGCGGGCTGAATAACACGGGAGCATCCGAACGACCATGTTTACCAAGATCCTCCACCGGCCAGCTCTGGCCATCGTCATCTCCCTGCTCATCCTGTTCCTGGGTGGCCTTTCCATCGTCACTCTCCCCATCTCCCAGTTCCCAGATGTGGCCCCGGTGGTGGTGATGGTCACGCTGGACTACCCAGGCGCGAGCGCCAAGGTCCTGGAAGAGTCCTGCCTCATCCCCCTGGAGCGCTCCATCAATGGCGTGCCTAACATGAAGTACATGACCTCCGATGCGACTAGCGCTGGCGAGGCCACCATCCAGGTGATCTTCAACATGGGCACCGACCCAAACCAAGCGACGGTGAACGTGATGAACCGCGTGAACCAGGTGATGAGCCGCCTTCCCCCGCTGGTGCAGCGCGAGGGCGTCGTAGTGAACAACCTGTCACCTAACATGCTCATGTACGTGAACTTGTACAGCACGGACAAGAACGCGGACATGCAGTTCCTGTTCAACTACGGCTACATCAACCTCATTCCAGAACTGAGTCGCATCCCGGGCGTGGGCTCGGCCAAGATCCTGGGCACGCGCCAGTATGCCATGCGCGTGTGGCTGAAGCCTGACCGCATGCGCGCCTACAACATCTCCACCGAAAAAGTGATGGAAGCGCTGGCGGAGCAGAGCGTCATCGGCTCCCCCGGGCGTCTGGGCCGCGCGGATAGCAAGACCTCTCAGGCCCTGGAGTATGTGCTGACGTATTCAGGCCGGTTCAATGATGTGGAGCAGTATGAAAATGTCATTCTGAGATCCACCGAAGAAGGCGAGCTGCTGCGGCTGAAGGATGTGGCGACCGTAGAACTGGGCAGTGAGTTTTATGACCTTTATTCTGACCTCGATGGCAGCCCCTCTGCGGCCATCGTCATCAAGCAAAGCTTCGGCAGCAACGCCCATGACGTGATCAAAGAGATCAAGGCGAAGCTGGCGGAGTTTAAGGTCAAATCCTTCCCCTCGGGCATGGACTACAAGGTTAGTTATGACGTGTCCAATTTCCTGGATGCCTCCATCGAGAAAGTGCTGCACACACTGGCGGAGGCCTTCATTCTGGTGGCGCTGGTGGTGTTCATTTTCCTCGGGGACTGGCGTTCCACACTCATCCCCACACTCGCGGTGCCGGTGTCCCTCATCGGCGCGTTTTTCCTGATGCAATGTTTTGGCGTCACCATCAATCTCATCACGCTCTTTGCCCTCGTGCTGGCCATCGGCATCGTGGTGGACAATGCCATCGTGGTCGTAGAGGCTGTGCATGCGAAGATGCATGGGAAGGATCATCTGTCCCCCTATGCGGCGACGAAGATGGTGCTGCATGAAATCGCGGGCGTCATCATCGCCATCACCCTGGTGATGACGGCGGTGTTTGTACCCGTCACGTTCATGCCAGGGCCGGTCGGTGTCTTTTACCGGCAGTTCTCCATCACCATGGCCGTGGCCATCGTGCTCTCAGGTGTTATGGCGCTGACCCTAGCACCGGTGCTCTGCGCCATGATCCTGAAGAAACCAGATCATGGGGACAGCCACAAACGGCGCGGGCCCATCGCCTGGCTGCTCAGCATCTTCAACCGTGTCTTTGAGCGGATCACAGACATGTATGAGTCCTTGCTGAAAAGGATCGCGCATCGGTGGATCTTGACTTTGGTCGTATTAGCAGCCTCGGGAGCGGCGGTTTATTTCATCAATCAAGAGCTGCCTTCAGGCTTCATCCCGGCGGAGGACCAGGGCATGATTTACGCCATCCTGCAGACCCCTCCAGGCTCGACACTGGAACGCACGTATGCCAAGTCCATCGAGTTGCAGAAGATCGCCAAAAGCATCGAAGGAGTGGAGTCTGTCTCCACCCTGGCTGGCTATGAGGTGCTCACGGAAGGCCGTGGCTCCAATGCGGGCACCTGCCTCATCAACCTCAAGAACTGGGGAGACCGCAAGCTGACCGCGCCGCAGATCATCGCGGAGCTGGAGGAGAAGTGCAAAGAGATCGCTGGAGCGCAGCTCGAGTTTTACGAGCCTCCAGCCGTACCCGGCTACGGTGCAGCGGGCGGCTTTTCCCTGCGGTTGCTCGACAAAAGCAACACGGGTGACTATGACCGTCTGCAGGTGGTGAATAACGAGTTCATGGCGGCGCTGCATAAGCGCAAGGAACTGCGCGGTCTGTTCACCTTTTTCAGCGCCAGCTACCCGCAGCAGGAGATCGTGATTGATAACAAGGTGGCCATGCAAAAGGGCGTCTCCATCGGCAAAGCGATGGACAATCTGGGCATCCTCATCGGCAGCACCTATGAGCAGGGATTCATCAAGTTCGGCCAGTTTTTCAAGCTTTATGTCCAGGCCGATCCGAAGTACCGACGGATGCCCAAGGATCTCGACGATCTGTACGTGGCTAACGAAAAGGGTGAAATGGTGCCCTACTCCGCCTTTATGAAGCTGGTGCCCAAGCAGGGGCTGAATGAGATCACCCGTTACAATGCCTACCCTGCCCCCTCCATCCAGGGAGCTCCGGCTGAGGGCTACAGCAGCGGCGATGCCATCAAGGCCATCCAGGAAGTGGCGGCGCAAACGCTGCCACGTGGCTACGACATCGGCTGGGCAGGCCTGTCCTTTGACGAAGTGGGTCGCGGCAACGAAGCGCTCTACATCTTCATCATCGTGCTGATGTTCGTGTACCTCGTACTCGTGGCTCAGTATGAGAGTTTCATGCTGCCGCTGGCGGTGATCCTATCGTTGCCTGTCGGCGTTATGGGCTCCTTCCTTCTACTGAAAGCCATGGGGCTGGACAATGACATCTACGCCCAGGTCGGCCTCATCATGCTCGTCGGCCTTCTGGGTAAGAACGCCATCTTGATCGTGGAATTTGCGGCCCAGCGTCACCATGAAGGGCTGCCGATCTTTGAAGCCGCCGTGGAAGGTGCCAAGGTCCGCTTCCGCCCCATTTTGATGACTTCGTTTGCCTTCATCGCTGGCATGGTCCCACTGCTGAGGGCGCAGGGTGCCGGGGCCATCGCCAACCGGACCATCGGTGCCTCCGCTGCAGGCGGCATGCTGCTGGGCACGGTGATGGGACTGCTGGTGATCCCCGGGCTGTATTACATTTTCGCCAAGCTTTCTGACCGAGGGAAGCTGCTGCCGGATGAGCATGACACACCGCTGAGCGAACTGCCTGAATACCCCTGATTTCTTGAACATGAAGACCACGATTCAATCCCTGGGTGCCCTGTGCATGCTGGCCACTCTCCCAGCCTGTTCGACCCCCCAGCGAGCCCCCCTGCCCTCCAGCGAGCCGCCGCTCCCAGCCAGCTTTCCTGAATCAGGCAGCCAACGCAGCTCTGCCACGCTGGGCTGGCGGGAGTTTTTTACCGATCCCCACCTGAAGTCCCTCATCAGTACTGCCTTGGAGAATAACCAAGAGTTAAACATCCTGATGCAGGAGATCTCCGTCTCCAAAAGCGAGGTGCTGGAGCGCAAAGGTGCCCTCTTTCCCTTCGTCACTCTGGGCGGCGGAGCCGGGCTGGAAAAAGTGGGCCGCTATACCCGCAATGGAGCTGTGGAAGAAGGCCTGGAGATCAAGGAGGGGAAAGAATTTCCTGAACCTTTGCCAGACTTCGGTCTGGTGGCCGACTTTGACTGGGAGGTGGACATCTGGAAGAAACTGCGCAACGAGCGCGGTGCTGCCGTGCAGCGCTACTTGGCGAGCCAGGAAGGCCGGAACTTCATGGTGACGCACATCATCGCAGAGATCGCCCAATCTTATTATGAGCTGATCGCCCTGGACAACCAGCTCTCCATCCTTCAGCGCACGGTCGGCATTCAGCAGGATGCTCTGGGGGCCGTGAAACACCAGAAGGACGCCGCCAAGGTGACCGAGCTGGCCGTGCGCCGATTCGAGGCCGAAGTGCTCAAAAACCAAAGCCACCTGTTCGAGATCAAGCAGAAGATCACCGTCACGGAAAACCGGCTCAACTACCTGGCAGGTCGCTACCCGCAGACGGTGAAGCGCAACTCCTCCGGCTTTGAAAGCCTGCGTCTCAAAAGCCTCTACGCCGGCCTGCCGACGGATCTGCTACGCCACCGACCCGACGTGGTGCAGGCCGAGATGCAACTGGTGGCCGCTGGCCTGGATGTGAAAGCTGCGGGGGCACGCTTTTACCCCGCGTTAAACATTTCCGCAGCACTGGGCCTGCAATCTTTCAGCCTGGACCACACGCTCTTCACCACGCCTGAATCCCTCGTCTATGGAGTGGCCGCCAACATCGCAGCTCCACTGATCAACCGCAGCGCCATCCAGGCTGCCTACCAGGGAGCCAGTGCCCGCCAGATCTCCGCCATCTACACTTACCAGCAAACCGTTTTGAAGGCCTACATCGAGGTCGTGAACCACCTCGCTGAGATGCGAAATCTGACCCAGAGCTTTGAACTCAAGAGCCAACAGGTGGCTGCCATGTCTGACTCCATCACCCTGTCCACCCAGCTCTTCAATTCTGCCCGTGCCGATTACACCGAAGTCCTGCTCACCCAGCGCGAAGCTCTTGAGGCCAGGATCGACCTCGTGGAGCTGAAACAGCAGCAGCTCAGCGCCTTTGTGAAAGCCTACAAAGCGCTCGGCGGTGGGGCCGGGCACGAGGCCGGGCCTGGCAAGGCCTCCCTTTCCACATCTATCTCAGCCAGCCCAGGCCCTTCAAATTTCCTGCGGAAGATCCTCCCCTTCCGCAGAGACGCCTAGAGCGCGGAGTCACCCAGATGCCAAGGAAAAAGGACGCACCGATTCCGTGCTGCACGGCGACGGTGACTTTTTGCCGGGCTGTGGCCAAATATTCAGTTAGAACTTGATCCACAGCCAGCCCATCCGCCATCCTGCGGCTTCTCCTTGAAAAGACTCAAAGCTTCGCGGACAAGCATCATCACGTTTGTCCTCCTGCTTTGTGAACCTCCCTTCTATGTTTACGTCGTTGAGACACTTCGGCAAAACCTCCACTGGAAGGCAGAAGAGGGACGCATGCTCATGTTCTCCACGATTCTTTTCACCGTGGGTCCCATTGCTGGCATCCATAGGTGGACCGGCAGCTACCGAAAAAAATAACTCTCGAATGCGGGAACTGGATTCGCTCTTATAGGTTAGGCGGCTTACATCATAGCCCATTAACCGATGAACGCCTCTCTCACTCGCCTCTTCTTGATCCTGTTGGTGGCTCTGGTTCCTGTTTTTGGTGGGGAAACTTTCACGCCGCAGCCAGGGAGTCCTGAGCGCAAAGCCATCGTGGATGCGCTGCGGATCCCGGTGAAGGCGGAGCTGAAAAAAGAAGTCATTTTCAAAATCAACCGCCTGAAAATCCAAGGAGGCTGGGCCTTTCTGGCGGGTGTGCCGCTAAAGCCGGATGGCAGCGAGATGGACTACCGCGACACCATCCACGCCGAAGCCATCCGCGAAGGAGCCTTCGATGGCGGCATCTTTGCCCTCCTGCAAAAGCGCAATGGCCAATGGAAAACCGTCCGCTACATCATCGGCGCCACCGACATTCCCTACGTGGACTGGCCGCAGGAATTCGGGGCACCAGAGGCGATTTTTGAACCTTGAAAGCATTTGCCGAAACGCATTCACTTCCCACCTCTCAAGGAGCCTTAGCGACACAACTTTCATGACACTTGCGGCCCTTAAATTTTTCGAAGCTGCGGCAGATCAAGTGACGGTTGAAGATGTGGTAAAGTTTTGCCCCAGTGACCCCGGCTACCCTGAGTATGTCCGCACCTTTGAGTCCATTTTAACATCACGGGTCATTCCCCTAGATTTTGATATCTCAGAAACCATCAATCTGACTCAATACAGTCATCCGGAAAAAGAATTCCATACTCAAGAAGAACTCCGATTTCGTCGCTTTCGGATCTTCACCAATGCCGTTGGCTTAGCGATCATTTTAGGGCCTAACGAAAGTGGTTGGCTCTTGGCCTGCAACTACTACGCGATCAGCCTCATCGAAGACATAGACGCACTCGAAGATGATCGTTTCGAAGATCTCCTCCTCCCCGTGCTGGTGGAAATGTACCAAAAACTTTCGCTCGAATTATGGAGTTCCGAAGAGAGTCTTTTTTATCTGCTGGCTCAGCTTTTCATCGGCTTTAGGCGCGATGCATCGCGCACCCATCTCAATGAACTCGCCGACCAATTGATGACGCATGAAGCCAAACTCGATCTCGATCTAAAAGAAGGCCGTCACGGGTTCCTCTGGCAACGCACGACTTTCGATCAAATGCATCCTCGGTGGAAGCACTTTGTTGAAAAGCTGTTTCCACCAGTGGCCACTCAAGATTCCATCTCGCGGCTGCGGGAAGCCTTGTTGCCTTAGATCTCAGGCGTTATACTTGCCCCTTTCCTAGTTTCCGCTGTTGGCCATCCTCGGCCCGTTTATCTCTCTTGATGACACCTCCTTCATACGGAGGTTCTTTTCACTCACATGGAACTCCAGGGTAATCCTTATCGAATCGCCAAGCCCACCGAAGGCATCCTGTGGAGTGGCACCTTTTGGGGAAACAAGGTCACCTATCGGGCCGTCCTTACCAGTCAATATCTATGGCTCTGGAAGGAGCTTACTATCCCGCTGGTTTCCATCAAAAAAATCATTCTGACTGAGAACGGACGCCTGATGAGAATCATCTTTCATCAAGGTCTTATCCACCGGGATTTGGCCCTTGAATTGTGCATGGTCGATTTCTTTTCCCGGCGCGATCACCGCAGGCTGGCAGAGGCATGGGCTGTCATCCACAAGGCATGGTTGGCTGCGCTTGTCCCAGCCCCGGAGAACTCAATGCCCGAGGGTTTAAAAACCCTTCTCAGCCAGGCCTCTTGTGAGGTCTGCGGAAACCCCAACGCAGCCTTACTGGAGTCCGGTTACCACATATCCTTTGGCATCCTTTTCTCTCCCATTGAGGTGGCCAAGTGGGTCCCAGTCCGTCCGTATGTTTGCACACGTCACGCCATTGCAGCCACCTGCCGCAATAATCTCGTCACTTCCCTCACCGGTTATTTCGGCATACCTGCCATCTTCACCGGCCCTTATCACGTCTGGAGGAACGCCATGCGTCTCAAACAAGTGTTCTTGGTCAGCCCTGCAGTGGCTCTTTTCGCCGGGATCTGCGGCATGCTGCTACCACTCACCGTGATCGTCCTTCTCTATCATTGGTTCGCTACGCGCTGATCTATCGAGCCATCTGCACGCTGATGATTTGGTGAAATTCATACACCGATCCTGGCCACCAATGCGCCAGGACGAAGGCCAACGAACCATGCCCCCAATCGCTCAATGGTAGAGCTATGGGGGAGCTGTAAGTCCGCGTTTTTTTACGCCGCAATCGCTTCGGCGACGCCTTTGAAGAGGTAATAACCCCAGCCTTGCTCGGCCCCGTTCCAATCGGGATCGTAGTGGGTGTTTTTGGCGATGAAGCGCTCGGGGTGCGGCATGAGGCCGAAGACGCGACCTGTATCATCTTGCAGGCCGGCGATCTGGGCGCTGGAGCCGTTGATGTCCTTGCCGTAGAGCAGGGCGGCGTGGCCATCCTTGATGTATTTTTCGGCATCGCCAGATTCACCGACAAAACGACCTTCGGCGTGGGCGACGGGCAATTCAAAGTTATCCGGCAGGGCCTTGAGGAAGGGACTGGTATTGCCGTTCTTTTTCAGCGGAGCCCAGCGGCAGATGAAACGACCAGTGTTGTTATGAATGAGGCTGCCGCGCGGGAGGAGATCGAGCTGCGTGAGGATCTGGAAACCGTTGCAGATGCCGAGCACGTAGCCGCCATCGGCCACGAACTGTTTCAGGCGCTCACCCAGCTTGTGCTTGGTAATGAGCTGGGCGATGCGGCCGCTCATGACGTAGTCGCCATAGCTGAAACCACCGGAAAACACGATCAGCTTGGCCCGGTCCAGCGAGGTGGGCTCCAGATGGGCGACGGGCAGGACTTCAGCGGAGAAACCTGCGGCTTCCAGCGCGCGGGAAGTTTCCAGGTCGCAGTTGGTGCCGGGGAATTTGATGAGAAGGGCGTGGGGCATGGAAGGCAAATCTTCAGGTCAAACAAGGATCAATAATACTGCACGAGACCGTTCTGCCAGATGGGCTTGAGGTCGGCGATGGCGGCGTCGATGAGGGTAGTGCCACGGTTGGTGACGTGCAGCCAGCGTTCGCCGGTGCTTTCACCGATGAAGACGGCACCTGCTGCGCGGACGGCTTCGACGTGCTCAGGGGCGACTTCGATGAGGAAGCGGCCGGGAGTTTCGCCAAAGAGTATCTCGGCGGTGGTGCAATCCCTCGTGGCGGGGAAGTTTTCCAGCTCGATCTTGATGCCACCTTTGCCGCTGAAAGCGAACTCAGCCAGGGCGACGGCGAGGCCGCCTTCGGAGAGATCATGGGTGGCCAGGATGGCACCTTTTTTCACCAGTTCGTGATACTTGCCGTAGTTGGCCCAGGTCTCGGTTTCGTTCCAGCTCGGGGCTCCGTTCAGGCCGGCACCCTGGGTGTATTTAGCGAAGACGCTGCCGCGCAGACCTGGGGTGGTTTTGCCCAGGATGGCTAGCTTGCTGCCCGCCCGGCGCAGGGAGGAACCGATGACGTGGGAGGCATCCTCCACGACACCAAAGCCGCTCACCAGCAGGGTGACAGGGATGGAGACAGGGCCTTCATCGGTGATGAAGTAGTTGTAAAAGCTGTCCTTACCGGAGACGAAGGGCGCGCCGTAGGCCAGGGCGGATTCCGCCATGCCTTTGGTGCACTCGATGAGGGCACCCAGCTCTTTTTCGTTGTCCGGGTTGCCCATGCAGAAGTTGTCCAGAATGGCGATGCGCTCTGGATTCGCCCCCATGGCGACAAGCTGGCGGACGCACTCGTCCACACAGGCGCGGCCCATGGCGTGAGGGTCGGTCTTGCCCCATTCAGGAAGCAGGGCGCAGGAAAGGGCGACGAGTTGGTTGCTGCCATCTACCTTGATGACGGAGCCATCTTGAGGGGCATCGCCACTGGCACCGGCCAGCGGTTTCAGGACGGTATTGCCCTGCACTTCGTGGTCATACTCGCGGATGATGGGCTCGCGGGAGACGATGGAGAAATCACCCAGCACGGTCTTCAGCACCTGGGTCCAGGATTCTGGACGCACGGCCACCTTTGGCGGCAGGGCGGCAGGCTGGCGCCAGTGGGCCTTCATCTCACGGCGTGGGGCCCCGTGCAGCTTATCCACCGGCAGGTCGCACACGGACTGGCCGTGGTGCCACACCTTCAGGCGCTTCTGGCCATCGGCCTTGGCGAGGACAAAAATCTCGGTCTGCCAAGTATCGGCGATTTTCTGGAGGGCGGGCAGATTGTGCTCTTCGACGGCCAGCACCATGCGCTCCTGCGACTCTGAAATGAAGACCTGCCAGCTATCCAGGCCGGGCTCCTTCAGCGGGCAATTTTCCAGCCACACTTCACCGCCGACTTCGCTCAGCATCTCGCCAGCCGCGCTGGAGAAACCACCTGCACCGCAGTCGGTCACGAACTCGATGAGGCCCGCCTCACGGGCGGCGAGGACAAAGTCCGCCACCTTCTTTTCTTCGATCGGGTTGCCGATCTGCACCGCCGTCTGGTCTTCCTCATGGGAATCCGTAGTCAGCTCGGCGGAGGAGAAAGTCGCACCTTTGAGGCCGTCCTTACCCGTGCGTCCACCGGCGGCGATGAGCAGATGCCCAGGCTTCACTTCCTTGGCGATGTCCTTGATCGGGATCACGCCTGCGGTGCCACAGAACACGAGGGGGTTGTAAATGAAGGTGTCGTCAAACTGGATCGCGCCATTGACCGTCGGGATGCCCATGCGGTTGCCGTAATCACGCACGCCGCGCACCACGCCACGCATCACGCCTAGGGGGTGGATGACGTCTTTCGCCTTCAGGTCTTCCTGCTTGGTGTCTGGGGGGCCAAAGCAGAACACGTCAATGGAGGCCACGGGCTTGGAGCCCTTGCCTGCACCCAGGATGTCGCGGATCACGCCGCCCAGGCCCGTATTGGCCCCGGCGTAGGGTTCGATGGCGCTCGGGTGATTGTGCGTTTCCACCTTCAGGCACACGGCCTGATTGTCATCCAGCTTCACAAAACCCGCGTTGTCCACGAAGGCGCTAAGGACGAAGTCAGGCTTATCTGCCATGATCTTCTCTGTGACATTGCGGATGTAGGTCTTGAAAAGGCTGTCCACCACTTCGTCCTTACCGTTCAGGGTGTGGGCGATTTTGGCGTTGAAAATGCGGTGCTTGCAGTGCTCCGACCAAGTCTGGGCGATGACTTCCAGTTCCACGTCGGTGGGGTCGCGGCCTTCGTCATTGAAGATCTGCTGCACGGCCTGCATGTCCACCTTGGAGAGGGAGAGCTTCATCTTCTTCGACAGGTCGAGAAGCTGGTCAGCAGAGAGGTCACGAACAGAGATCGTGCGGAAAACTGCGCGTTCAGTGCGCGGCGCGGAGGAGGAGTTGGCTTGCAAGGTCTGAGGACGGTTAGGTTCTCCATTGGATTTGGCGAGGAAACCGGGCGGGTCAATGGCGGAGGTGCATCGCCACCGCCGACTTCTCAGGCAGAAAATCTGGAAAAGTGAAGGATTTCGCGCCTTTTGAGCCGCCCTTTTTTGACCTGGCACGACTGCCGAGGCAAAGAGTTTGAAGTTGGCTAGAAAGCAGCTAGTGAAAAGCTTGGCTACCCCATGAGCCGCAGATGGCCAAGCCTCTAGCGAGGCTGAATCTGCGCGGGAATCCACCAGCCCTCACCCCCCATTCAGACACCTAAAAATCCCCATGCTTACCATCGGTCATCCGTTCCCAGAATTCCGTTCCAAGGCCTGCAATGGCGTCACCAACGACGACATCATCGAAATCACCAATCAGTCCTACCCTGGCAAGTGGAAGTTCTTCCTCTTCTACCCGAAGGATTTCACCTTCGTGTGCCCCACGGAGTTGGTGGAATTTGGCAAGCGCGTGCGGGATTTCGCGGATCGCGACACTCAGCTCATCGGTGGCTCCACGGACAATGAATTCTCCCACCTGGCCTGGAAGCAGTCCCGTGAAGATCTGGCCGCGCTGAAGTATCCCCTCATCGCCGCGCAGAAGTTGGCTGGCGACCTGGGCATCCTGGATCCCGTGGAGCATGTGTGCCTGCGCGCCAGCTTCCTAGTGGACCCGAACGGCGTCATCCAGTGGGTGAACGTGAACAATCTCTCCGTGGGCCGCAGCGTGGAAGAAGCCCTGCGCGTGCTGGATGCTGTGCAGTCCGACGAGCTCTGCCCCTGCAACTGGAAGAAAGGTGAAAAGACGCTGAAGGTCTGATTTCACCCTTTTTGTTAGCTCAAAAACCTCCATGCGGGGCTGGTGCATCCGGCCCCGCCCTTCTTCCTTTTTCCCATGTCCCAAATTGACGCTCTTCGCGATAAAATGCCCGATGCCGCCAAGGATCTGCGGCTGAACCTCCAGGCTGTCCTCCGGCCCGAAAACCTCACCTCGGATCAGGTCTGGGGCATTGCCCTGGCCTCCGCCTACTTCATCAACAAC
Organism: Prosthecobacter dejongeii; assembly: GCF_014203045.1. Taxonomy (NCBI): domain Bacteria; kingdom Pseudomonadati; phylum Verrucomicrobiota; class Verrucomicrobiia; order Verrucomicrobiales; family Verrucomicrobiaceae; genus Prosthecobacter; species Prosthecobacter dejongeii. The sequence goes on along the minus strand of NZ_JACHIF010000006.1, from coordinate 32,913 downwards.
GCCGAACTTCGCGAAGCCGTCCTGGCCGATGCGCTGGCTGCGGGCCTCAACGAGGACTTTGTGGATGACGCCAAAGCCTCCGCCTCCATCATGGGCATGAACACGGTGTATTACCGGTTCCGCCACCTGGTGGAAAAGGAAAGCTACGCCACCCTGCCCGCCCGCCTGCGCATGCTCCGCATGGGCCAGCCAAAGACGGACAAAGCCACCTTTGAACTCATGTCCATGGCCTGCGCTGCCCTCGCCGGCTGCGGCATGTGCATCCAGGCCCACGAGGCCACGCTGACCCAGCATCAGGTCTCCGAAGCGGCTATCCATGACAGCGTCCGCATCGCCGCTGTGCTGCAAGGCACAGTCGTGGCGCTGGGGATTGGGGTGTAGGAAACTTCTCAAGTGATGCGGGCACTCTTGCCTGCAATTCTTCGTAGGTGTCGAACTGCGTACGAGGCCTTGATTGCAGGCAGGAGTGCCCGCATCACTTTTCAAGCTTTCTCCCAATTGCGATACCTTCATTATCAGGCTAACTTTTTATGTGGTTACACAAACGCCACAAGTTTTGCTTCGCATGGCTTTCCCCGAACCCTATCCGATTGAGCACTGGCCCAAAAGCGCAGTCGACTGTTTGGGGTGGGAGTTTGATTGGTTTTGCGTAGACCGTCACGGGTTTATGGCTGTGCTTACCACAGCAGCCCGAGGCCATATCCCAGAGTCTTTTTTCCAAACGTCAGCCCAAGAATACAATGTCATCATTAGTGTCCTGGCTTCACGTGAAACATGTAAAGGTATGCGGGTTACCACAGAGTCGGGAAAACTTTCAGATTGGGAGGTCTATTCCCAACACGGTCTCTTTGCGTTTGATTTTCAAGATGTCCATCGACCGCTGTCGAAAGCTCGAAACGGCTACGACCTGATTTACAAGCCTTTTCGTCCGGCTCATCAAAGTGAACTTCCAGAATCCACGCGACATTGCTTTCCGATCATTGAAACGGACTTTTCCCTCATTGATTTTTTGCCACTTTCTCTGCTTCCAGCCTTATGAGGAAGGCCCATGCATAGATTGACGCCTCAAAGAATTGCAGACAGGAGTCCCTGCAACAGCTTTGTTAGACGTTTGAAGTAGATTCGACAACATAAAGTAGAAATAAGCGACCGATGGGAGGCCCAGGGAGCTGCTGACGTTGCTCGATAAACTCGATGACACGAAGCAAGCTACTTCCTCTTTGCACGCAATTCGCTTTCGATCTTCATCACGGGATCAAAGCCGTGTTTGGCTTTGAGATGATCAATGACCGTCTGACGATAGGCGCGGTCAAAGTCCACCCGAGGGCCAATCATGCAGCCTGAAAAGGCGACGGTGATCTGATACCTCTCTTTCGCCAGACGGCTGAGTTCGGCATCCGTCGACGAAGGTATGCCCCCAATTTCATATCGGACCATCCCCTGGGCGATGTCCTTGCGGGCAGCAGCTTCCCCCGCAGAGGCTTCCCTCTTGGCCTTGGACTTACAGAACAGTTGGCCGTGGGATTCTTGAGGCACTGCCAGACAGGCAAACACCAATGAGACGGCCAGCAAGGCTGTCATTTTGAGGGGCATCTTCAGTCTGTTCATGGCTGTTTAGATATAGCACTCTTTTTTCGCTCTGCATGACGGTCATAGATGCCGTTTCTTGTGGTTAGGCATCTGGTTCATCGTGGATATCATCCCCATGCTTCCATCGCAGAGAGATCACCTCCAAGTTTACACAAAAAAAGCCGCCGCTGAATCCACTTCCTCAAGGATCCCATCTCGAAAGAACAACTGGACCCCATCATTCTCATTCCAGGAACATCCCCCCACTATTTTAAAGGTTACTCCCCGCCCTGGTAATTGCTCAGGGATCTCAAGTAGCGACCACCCGAACAGCTGATTGACAGAGTTCACCGAATCAATCTTGGCCAACAACTCAGTCTCCCCAATATCGTCAAAGTCCTGGCATGCCTCCTCATAAAATTCAAAGAGACGCTGCTTCACCTCTTCCTCACATAGAAGCAGCAATGGAAGAGCTTGATTGAGAATTTCTCCTTGCTGATTAAAATCAGCACCTCCATTCGCTGACATCCATACTTCAAGTTCATTTCCCAGGAATGAAATCTTGGTTTTGGATCGCCAAATGTTGAGTTCGATATCGAATTCGAATGTGATTCCTGAGGCAGTCATTGTTGAAAGTGAACGGTCAGAATGTTTTCAAGTGAACAAAAAAGCCAATTACAGAATTGGTATCCTCGCATCGAAGCAGATCATACTGATTCATTGCTTTTACTCCTTTTACCGGAGTTCGGCTTGGAAGGCTGTACTTCATTTTCCGCCTGTTTCTCCCACTGCTGGCGGTAGTGATCCAGGCGTTCTTTGATGCGGCCTTCGAGGCCGTTGGTGGTGGGATCGTAGTATTGTTTGCCGCCTTCCAGGCAACGCTGGGGGACGAAGCCGCCTTCGAAGTCGTGGGGGTAGAGGTAACCTTCGCCGTGGCCGAACTGTTTGGCGCCTTTGTAGTGGGCATCGCGCAGGTGCTTGGGCACGGGGAGGGTGCGACCGTTTTTCACATCGTCGAGCGCGGCGTTGATGGCCATGTAGGCGCGGTTGCTCTTCGGCGCGGTGGCGATGTAGATGACGGCGTGGCCGAGGATGATGCGTGCCTCGGGCATGCCGATGACCTCCACCGCCTGCTGGGCGGCCACGGCCACGCGCAGGGCATTGCTATCTGCCATGCCCACGTCCTCACTGGCGGCGATGACGATGCGGCGGGCGAGGAAACGGATGTCTTCCCCGGCGTAGATCATTTTGGCCAGCCAGTAGATGGCGGCATCGGGATCGGAAGCGCGCATGGACTTGATGAAGGCGCTGGCGGTGTCGTAATGCGCATCGCCATCGCCATCATAGACCACGGTTTTTTGCTGCACGGATTCCTCCGCTGCCTGGAGGTCAATGGTGACGCGGCCCTCGGCATCGGGCGTGGAGGAGAGGACGGCCAGCTCCAGGGCATTGAGGCACTTGCGGGCATCGCCATCGGCCACGGTGGCCAGGTGCAGGCTGGCCTCAGGCGTGAGGGTGGCATTCCATTTGCCCAGGCCCCGCTCTCCATCGGCCAACGCCCGCTGCATGAGGATCTGGAGGTCTTCGATGCCCAGGGGCTCCAGAGTGAAGACCTGGGAACGGCTGACGAGGGGGCTATTGACGTAAAAGAAGGGATTGTGTGTGGTAGCGCCGATGAAGCGCAGGGTACCGCGCTCCAGGTGCGGGAGCAGGACGTCCTGCTGGGCTTTGTTAAAGCGGTGGATCTCATCCACAAACAGCACGGTACCCTGGCCGGTGAGCTTCTTCAGCTTCAGCGCGGCATCGGCTTCTTTGCGGATGTCGGCCACGCTGCTTTCCACGCCGCTGAGGGTGACGAAGCGGGCCTTGGTCTCCTGGCTGATGATGTGGGCCAGGGTGGTCTTGCCCACGCCAGGCGGGCCATACAGGATGATGGAGGAAAAACGGTCCGCCTGCACGGCGCGGCGCAGCAGCTTGCCCTCGCCCAGGATGTGCCCCTGCCCGGTGTACTCCGCCAGCACTCGCGGCCTCATGCGCGAGGCCAAGGGGGCATCTGGCTGCGCATCCACGACGGTGCCGGAGGCCTCGCTGGGGGCTTGGAAGAGGTCTTCGCTCATGAAAAAGTTTGCGGTGGTTGGCAGTTGTTTGCCGTCGTTGGCGATGGTTTCTTTAAAGCCAGTGCCCACTACTGCAATCCTTAGACCTCTACTGCCAGCCATTCTGTGAACGATTTTCTCTCCATCGAAAAAGTCTTTCGGCACTTCGGCCCGCTGCGGGCGGTGGATGGGGTGACTTTGCAGATCCGTCAGGGGGAGATCTTTTCTCTCCTGGGGCCCAGCGGCTGTGGCAAAACCACGCTGCTGAAGATGCTGGCCGGGTTTGAGAAACCGGACGCGGGGCGGCTGATCCTGAATGGCCAGGACATCACGGACCTGCCGCCGGAGCGGAGGCCGGTGAACACGGTGTTTCAAAACTACGCGCTGTTCCCGCACCTGAGCGTGTGGGAAAACATCGCCTTCGGGCTGCGCATCGCAAGACGGCCCAAGGTGGAAATCACGGCGGCGGTGGAGCGAATGCTGGCGATGATCCAGCTAGGGGATCATGCGAAGAAAAAGCCAGCCCAGCTCAGCGGTGGGCAGCGGCAGCGCGTGGCCATCGCCCGGGCGCTGGTGAATGAACCGAAACTGCTGCTGCTGGATGAGCCCCTGGCGGCACTGGACCTAAAACTGCGGCAGCACATGCTGGCGGAGCTGCAGGCCATCCATGCGCAAGTGGGCACCACCTTTATCTACGTGACGCATGACCAGGGGGAGGCCCTGAGCCTGAGCCACCGGATCGCGGTGATGGAGGCAGGCAAGGTCTCGCAGGTGGACAGTCCACGCGGCCTTTATGAAGCGCCCGCCACCAGCTTTGTAGCCGGCTTCATTGGCGATGCCAACTTCCTCGAAGGTCGTGTGGAGGAGCCGCTTTCCCATGGGCGGCTGCGCGTGACGGTGGCGGGCCTGGGCAGACTGGTAGTGACGGGACATGCCACACTTTTGGTTGGGCAAACGGTACGCGTGATGGTGCGGCCTGAGCGGCTGCACCTCACTCAGGAAAGGCCCGTGCTAACGGCAGGCGAAAATGCCCTCCCCACCCGGATCGAATCCGTCACTTACTTTGGCCCCCATGCCAAGGCTCAAGTGCGCTGCGGCCCGCACACGCTGCATGTGCAGCAGCCCAGCGGAAAGACTCTTTTAGCGACCGATACGGAAGGGTGGTTGCACTTTGAACCCGAGGCCGCGCGAGTGGTGGATTGAGGAAAGATCCCTCCGAAAACTGTCGCTACTCCATGAAATCCCGCCGTGAACTCCTGCTCACCCTGCCCTCTTTGGGTTGGCTGCTGGTGTTCTTTGCCCTGCCCTGTGTGTTGATCTTGGGGCTGGCGTTTCGGGCCAGTGATCTGCGGGGTGGTGTGGGCGATGCGTGGTCCCTGGAGACGGTGAAGTCGCTGGCGGACAGTCAGTATCTACCCGTGGTGTGTAAGACACTCTGGATGAGTGTGGCGACGACGGCGTGCTGCCTAGCCCTGGCACTTCCCGTGAGCTGGGCGCTGGCGCGCATGGGGGCTTTTTGGCGGCAGATCGTGCTGCTGCTGATCATCGTGCCCTTTCTCACGAACTTCATCATCCGCATCTTTGCGTGGCGTTCGCTGCTGCATCCGGAAGGGATCATCAAGCAGGCGCTGGTGTGGCTGCACCTAGCCACAGAGGAGACGCTTTTGCTCAATAACGCCGGGGCGGTGCTGCTGGTGATGGTTTATACCCAACTGCCCTTCGCCATTCTGCCCCTGTATGCGGCGGCGGAGAAATTCGACTTCACGCTGGTGGATGCGGCGCGAGATCTGGGAGCCTCCACATGGCAGGCGTTTCGGAAGGTATTTTTGCCGGGTGTCCGGCAGGGGTTGATCTCAGCCATCGTCATCGTGTTTGTCTGCTCGTTAGGCCAGTATGTGATTCCGAAATACGTGGGCGGCACGGGCGATGAGATGATCGGCAACAAGATCGAACAGCGCGCTTTCAGTGATCGCAACTTGCCGTTGGCCAGTGCGCTGTCGGGGGTGTTGTTGCTGGCTGTGCTGGTGCCGACCTTATGGTTAGGCCGGCTAAAAAAATGATCTAGCCACGTCTGTGCAGGGTGAAGTTTTGGGAGGTTCACACCTCGTTAGCTCTACCATTTCCAGCTCCCAAAGCGCATTCCCACTCGCCCAAGAATTGGGGGAGATGCCCAGGTGAGGGGGTGGTCGCTGCACGCAGAAAGTCCGTTCGCAAAAAGGTGCCCTTTTCTCCAAATGACGCCTCCGCCCTCCACATTCGAGAGCATTCGAACCGCCCCTCACCCCGAGCCCTTTCGCTTCGCGGCTTCGCACCCCCGCAAGCGGGGCGAGGGAGGACGTCTTTTCACCTCCGTGAGCAAAAGACCAAACAGGAAGTGAAAGTGAGATCGCCGGTGAGTGCAAGCCTACTGCGCATGTCGGCCACCTGCTGGCGCAGGCAGCTACTTCAAACCCCACCTGCTGGCGCAGGCAGCTACTCCAAACCCCACCTGCTGGCGCAGGCAGCTACTCCGAACCACGCATGCGGGCGTAGGTGGCGACGGGAATTTATCGGGCGCGGATGGCGACGGATTCGCCGTGGGCGTCCAGGCCTTCGACCGCAGCAAAGGCGCGGACGATGGGCACGGAGGCGGTGACGCTGGCTTTATCTAGGCGGATGATGCTGGTGCGGCGCTGGAACATGTCCACGGTGAGACCGGGGAAAGATTTACCCGCGCCACCGGTAGGCAGCGTGTGGCTTGGTCCTGCTAGGAAATCCCCCACGGCCACAGGGGAGTCATTGCCCAGGAAGATGGCGCCAGCGGTGCGGATGAGCGGCAGGATGTCCCCTTCCCGTTCGGTGATGAGGGTCAAGTGCTCGGGCGCGTAGGCATTCACCAGACGAGCGCCTTCTTCCAGAGAAGGCGCCAGCAGGAGGAACACACCTTTTTCCAAAACGGGGGTCAACTGCGCCTGACGGCTGAGTGTCGCGCACTGGCGGTCCACCTCAGCCACCACCGCGTCCAGCAGAGCGGCATCGTCGGTGATGAAACCGGCTTGGCTGTCCTTGCCATGCTCGGCCTGGGCCAGGATGTCAGCGGCGATGAAGGCAGGATTTCCAGACTTGTCCGCCAAGATGAGGACCTCACTAGGCCCAGGCAGGAGGTCAATGGACACGACGCCGAAGGCCTGGCGCTTGGCCTCGACCACGAAGCTGTTGCCGGGGCCGAAGATCTTTGCCACTGGGCGGATGGTTTCCGTGCCGTAGGCCATGGCGGCGATGGCTTGAGCCCCGCCGATTTTATAGACCTCCGTGGCACCGGCCAGCTTCAGGGCGGCCAGCAGGCCCGGATTCACCGTGCCATCTTTACCACAAGGGGTGCAAACCACGATCTCTGGCACGCCTGCCGCTGCGGCCAGGGTGACGGTCATGATGGCGGTGGAAACCAGGGGAGCGGAGCCGCCGGGAACGTAGCAGCCTACGCGCTCAAAGGGGTGATACACCTCTCCTACCTGCGCCCCTTGATCATTGGTGCCAGACCAGTCCTGGCGCAGGCTTTTCTGGGCAAACGAGAATACATTCCGATGGGAGGCGATGAGCGCCTGCTGCAAATCTGCGCTGGCTGTATTCCAAGCGCCAGCCAGTTCATCCTGGGAAATGGCGAGTGTTTCAGGGGTCAGCGTGGCTCCATCGAACTTCTGGGTGAGCTCGATGAGGGCCGCATCGCCGGAGGTGCGCACCTGCTTGATGACGCCGGAGACGACTTCCTGCACAGCATCGCTGGCCTCAGCGCGGCGGTTCAGGGCTGCAGCGGTCTCCTGCCAGGTGGGGTCGGTGTGGCGAATGATCTTCATGGAACGTGTCTTACGTGCCATGGAGGCGGAAGGCGTCAAGATCAAGTCCGGGGGGCCTCATTCCAAAGACTGCAACCAGTCCTGAAGTTGGTCCCGCATCTCCTCCGGCGCACCCTCGGGGTAGTGCTCCGTGAGCCAGCGTACATCCTCAGCCGCTTCTTTTTTCAAACCGAGGCGCTGTTTCATCTGGGCGCGGTTGATGCGCTGCACGGCAGCATCGGGGTCTAGCGCGATGGAGAGATCCAGGTAAGGCATGGTCTCCTTGATGGAGGCCGCATCATCCAGGGTGCTGCTGAGGAGGTTATTCAGCATGCGCAGGACGATGTCCCGCTTCTTGGCGGGCTCCAGGCTTTCTTCGGCGAATTCACCACGCTCCGTCAGTTCCATGGCGGCCTGCATGACGGTGAGTTTTTTACCCCGCTCAAACACGTCCAGTAGCTGCAGTTCCCCCTCAGGCCCTTCCCGGTAACCCACCATGAAACGACCTGGTAGAGGAATGCCGTGTACGCCTTTCACCCCGAGACGGGAGGCCAGCTCCATGTAGAGAACGGATAGGGTGATGGGGAGACCTTCGCGATCATCCAGCAGTTCATTCATGTAGCTGTTGGACTTGTTTCCATAGTCATGGCGGCTGCCGTGAAAGCCGCCTTCTTCAAACAGGTAACGATTCAGCCGCTTCACCGCTGGCAGGGTGCCCTGGAGGATTTCGGGGTCCTGCTTGAGGTCATCCACCATGCGGTTAAAACTCTGCAAGTACTGGGCGACGTCCACCTCAGGGTTGTCATGGCGGGCCAGCAGTAAGGTGGCGCGGATGAGGTCGGTCTGCTCCTCGGGTTTGGCCAGTTCCTTCACCAGTTCCCGCGTGACGGCGTGGCGGTGCAGGTCCTGTTCCAACTCGGCTAAAGCGGCGGCTTCCAGCTCAAGCTGACGACGCTTTTCCGCCAGCAAAAGGCGGCTGGCCTCGGGCTGATCCAGCAGTTGTTGGAGGGTTTTGGACTTGACGCCGGTGCTTTGAGCGAAGGTCTGCAAGGCTGCTTTGATCGTGGTGGCCACCTCCTCCGGCACAGGCTTCTGGGAGAGATCTGCCCCGAGGCGGAAGCCACGGAATTCCGCCTCCGTGTTGCGGAATTTGCACAGGCCCGCGTAGCCGCCCCGCAGGCCGCTGTCCTGCTGCACCAGCACGCGCTGGTCATTGACCCAGCAGGTGATTTGCTCTGGCTCCACCCGCACGCGAAGGAGGTTCCACTGACCTGGGCGGTAGGCCTCGGTAGGCACATCCGCCAGGATCGTCCAGGAGTACACATCTGGCCCCTCAAAGCGAGTGAGGCGCAGCTTTCCTGCTGAGGGGTAAAAGCCGTAATGAGCATCTGCCCCGTCCGAACAAAAGACGAGGCCTGCCGCGCCGGACTCATCCCCCAGCTTCACATGGGCGGCCACTTCGAAGGTTTCCCCAGGCTGCTCCGGTGCCCATAGGCAGAGGGAGCGCCCGCCAAAACCCGTGCCGGGGGTAGAGGCCTGGATGATGCCTGCGTGCTGGGTCCAGCGTGCGCCTAACAGAGGCGTCCACAGCTTCGGATTCAGCACACCGATGGTGAGCCAGCGGGCCATGGGCACTGGGTTGGGCTTTTCAATGAGGCGTTTCAGCTCATTCACCGGCATGGCAAAACCGAGGTTTTCGGTGACGGCGGATTTCATCGTGAGGATGCCCAGTACGCGCCCCTGGCGATCTAGCAGAGGCCCGCCACTGTTGCCTTTTTCAATGGGTAGGGCCAAACGGATCATGGGGATGTCATTGACGACATCGGGAAACTCAGACACCACGCCATCCACCACGCTGAAGGCGAGCCCCTGGGGATTTCCCATGGCCACGATGGGCTGGCCTTGCTGGATGGTTTCGCTATCGGCCAAGGTGAGGGGTTTCAGGCCCTTTTTCGCGATGCGCAGCAAGGCGAGGTCCCAGTGCGCATCCGTAGCGGTCACTTCCACGACTTCATGCTTCTCGCCATTCGCCATCTCCACCTCCAGCCTTCGCGCCTCGCCGATGACGTGCAGATTCGTGGCGATGAGGCCATCTTCACTCACCACAAAACCCGCGCCCAGGCCGTCCATGCCCTCTCGGCCTGATTGCAAGACCTTGACGACGGATCGCTTGGCCTCCGCTGCGATGGCCTCCACGGACTTTGCAGACGGAGCCGCCCCCAGGACGGCAGGGGCCAGAAGCAGGAGGCAGAAAAGCGTGCGCATGGAATAAAACAGGTGTGCAAGATACGCGCCGGAAAAGATAAATAGTGCGTCTGCGGTAGAACGGCTGGAAAATGGAAAAACTAGGCTCCATTGCTCCGGCTGAGCCCGTTTTCATGTCCACAGCTCCCCATCAGGTTTGTTTCTCCCGCTATGAACACGCTCCGCCTGCGCTTTCTGGATGCCCTGGTCCTTCTGCTTTCCATCTATGTCATCGTGGCGCTGCTGCTGGATCTCACCGTGCCGCTGGAGCAAAATGTGCGGGAGCTGATGTGCTACGTGGACTGGTTTGTCTGCTCCATCTTCTTCCTGGACTTTTGCCTGCGGTTTCGCCGGGCTGAATCAAAGCTGGCCTTCATGCGCTGGGGGTGGCTTGACCTCCTCTCCTGCATCCCGGCGGATATTTTCACCATTGGGCGGGCGGTGCGCATCGTCCAGATCGTGCGCATCCTGCGCGCCTTCCGCTCGGCCCGGGCCATCATGGCCTACCTGCACCAGCACCGGGCGCGCAGCATGGCAGCGACCACGATTTTGATGGCCGTGGTTCTACTATTGTTTTCCATCATCTCCATCCTGGTCTTTGAAAATGTGCCCGAATCCAACATCAAATCTCCCATGGATGCATTTTGGTGGGGCATCACCACGATGACCACGGTGGGCTATGGAGACCGCTTTCCAGTCACGCCTGAGGGGCGGCTGGTCGCCATGATCTTGATGGTTACCGGCGTGGGCTTGTTCGGCGTGCTTACAGGCCTGTTTGCCCGATTCTTTGTGGAGCCCGACCTGAAAAAAGATGACACGGAGATTAAAGAACTGATCACCGAAGTGCGCCGCCTGCGCGAGCGTCTCGAAAGTATCGAAAAGCGCCCCGACGACACGCACAGAAACTGAAAGAACGCCCGCCCCGGTCCCGACTCATTTCTTCCACTCATGAAAGCACCGCTTTTTACTTCCCTGCTCGCCCTGGCCGCCATCACCGGCTTGCGCGCTGAAAACAATGTCCCGCCTGAGGGGTTCAAACCGCTCTTTAATGGCAAAGATCTCTCCGGCTGGTATGGCTGGGGCACCCGCGACCCGAGCGAACTGTGGGCCATGACGCCTGAGCAGCAGGCCGAGTACAAAAAGAAATCCGTCGAAGGCGGTACTGTGGATGCCAAAGGCAAGGCTGCCGACGACCACGTGAACGCCCATTGGAAGGTGGAAAACGGCGAGCTGGTGAACGATGGCAAAGGCCTCTACCTCACCACCGACAAAGACTACGGCGACTTTGAACTCTGGGTGGAATACAAGGCCCTGCCAAAAGGCGACAGCGGCGTTTATCTGCGCGGCATCCCCCAGGTGCAGATCTGGGATGCGGATGAAGAAGATCCCAAGGGCCTGGGCCGTGCCAAGGGCTCTGGCGGGCTCTGGAACAACAGCGCTGGTGCTCCTGGCAAGGACCCGTCCAAGCGCATGGACAAGCCCCTGGGCGAGTGGAACAGCTTTAAAATCACCATGATCGGCGAGCGCGTGACCATCCTCTTCAACGGTGAAAAGGTGGTGGACAATGCCGTGCTGGAAAACTTCTTCGCCAACAAGAAGGCGGGTTACTTGGCTTATGTGAAACCGAAAGCTGGCGAAGTAGCCCCACCGAAACCCGCAGGTTTCATGAAGGACCCCGCCTTTGCCAAAGGCCCGATCCAGCTCCAGACGCACGGCAGCGAGATCCGCTGGCGCAATGTTTTCATTCGTGAAATCAGCCCGGAAGAGGCCAACAAAACCCTGGCTGCTGGTGAAGAAGGCTTCAAAGAAATGGTCAATGGCAAGGACCTCAGCAACTGGCAGGGCTCTGTCGAAAACTATGAAATGAAGGACGGTGCCATCTACTGCAAAGCCGGCAAAGGCGGGGATCTCCTAACGCTGGAAGAATACGGCGACTGCGTGATCCGCACCGAGTTTATCCTGCCTCCAGCAGGCAACAACGGCATCGCCCTGCGGACCCCGAAAGAGGGCAATGCTGCCTGGAACGGCTTGGAACTCCAGGTCATTGACAGCGATGGCTACAATGCCAAGTCCAAGACCCCGCTGAAGGACTACCAGTATCACGGTTCCGTGTATGGCCTCATCGGCGCGAAGCATGGCTACCTGCGCCCCGTGGGCCAGTGGAACTTCCAAGAGGTCACCGTCAAGGGCCAGCAAATCACCGTCACGCTGAACGGCACCAAGATCCTAGATGCCGACCTGAGCCAGGTGGACCGCAGCCAACTGGACCCGAAGAAGACGCCCAAGGGCCTGGACAAAACCAGCGGCTTCATCGGCTTCGCTGGCCACAGTGATCCAGTGGGCTTCCGCAGCTTCCGCGTGAAGAAGCTCTAAGCAAGCCTCTAGAAAATTCAGAGCCCGCCTTGGATCTTCCAAGGCGGGCTTTTTGTTTGGGCCGTTGTCGGCTCCATTCAGCGCATCAAGGCAGGGTGAGATAGCTGCCTTCGATCGCTTGTTTCTTGCGGATCTCTCCGTTGAAGGAGTACTCCACGGTCAAAATATTGGTGGAAGCACCACGAACGAAAACGGTGTTTGAGCCGCTGCGTCTGACGGTGACACGACCCGATTCCAGCGTAGCGGCGGAGCTCAAGTCATCTGACACCATGATTTTCACCGGTTCGGTGATGACCCCTGTGGGCACCAGTTTGGAGAGACGATTTTTGACATTGCGTGGTTGGTTACCTTCCAGGGTGTATTTGGCGCTGATGAGCACGATTTCTCCCGGTGTGAACCCGGAGGTGGCTGGCGAAATTTGTGTGGAGACCACCGGCTTAGGCGAGAGTGTCACATCCGTCTGCGCCACCACGACTTTGCGGCTATTGGCCGAGATGACGACGTAGCCCATCCGCTGTTCCAAGACGTCATACATCATGCCTTTTTTAAGAGGCATCGTCCCATCAGCCAAGTTGCGATCATTGAGCGTGCGCCCGGAAGTGGAGCGGACGAGCTCCGCCCGCATGGAAGGCGCGGCGGGAGCTGTCGGGGCGGGCTCAGGAGACTGGCCAAAACTGGCGGCTACCATGAGGAGAGAGAGGGCAGAGAGAAAAAACCTTTTCATGTGGGTGAGGAACTGATGCGAAACACTAAGCAATACATTTATCATGACAGAAGTTTATCAAGGTGACAAAAATTGCATTTCCACTTGTCCCCGCCTGCCGGGTTTCATAAAACGGCGGGCTTATGATCCACCCAACCACACGTCGTACATTCCTCCACAGGGCTGCCCTAGCCACCACCGCACTTTCAGCCAGCCGTGTGCTGGGGGCGAATGAAACGGTGCGCGTGGCGGCCATCGGTCTCGGCGGCCAGGGGATGGGCAATGCCAAACGCATGGCCAAGGTGCCTGGGGTAGAAATCGCCTACCTGTGCGATGCGGATACGGCTCAGCTGGACAAGGCAAAAGTGGCCTTTCCAAATGCCAAAACCACGCAGGACCTGCGGCATGTGATGGATGACAAAAGCATTGATGCCGTGATCGTCTCGACGGGCAATCACTGGCACGTGCTGGCCTCCATCTGGGCCTGCCAAGCAGGCAAGGATGTGTATGTGGAAAAGCCCATTTCCCACAACATCTGGGAAGGCCGCCAACTGGTGGCTGCGGCACGCAAATACAACCGCATCGTCCAGGGTGGCACGCAGCAGCGCAGCGACCCCTTTCACGATGAACTGAAGGCCTACCTGGATGGCGGCACACTGGGCGCGATGAAGTATGTGCGCTGCAATCACTACGGCATGCGGGCCACCATTGGCAAACGCCAGACACCCATCACACCGCCTACCTCGGTGGATTACAATCTCTGGTTAGGCCCAGCTCAGGATGTGCCGATCCTGCGCGAGAGATTCCACTACGACTGGCACTGGAACTGGAACACGGGCAATGGCGAACTGGGCAACTGGGGCCCGCACATCCTGGACGACCTCCGCAACGTGGTTTTCCGTGACAAGATCAGCCTGCCGAAACGCGTGCTGGCAGGCGGGGGCCGTCTGGGCTGGAATGATGCGGGTGAGACGCCGAACACCCACTTCCTCTACTACGATACGGGCGTGGTGCCGGTGATCATGGACGTGCATAACCTGCCCCGTCAAAAGGGAATGAAAGCCCCCGATGTCTATCGCCGCCGCCGCTCCAGCGCCTTCCTCATCATCGAGTGTGAAGGTGGCTACTACGCCGGTGGCCGTGGTGGTGGCTCTGCCCACGACCCGGCAGGCAAGGTCATCCAGAAATTCAAAGGCGATGGCGGTGCAACCCACGCGGCGAATTTTATTGCCGCAGTGCGCTCGCGGAAAAGCAGCGACCTGAAGGCCGAGATCGAGCAGATCCACTTCTCCAGCGCCTGGTGCCACCTGGGCAATATCTCCTGGCGTCTGGGACAAATGGCAGATCTGGATGAAGCCAAGGCCCGGCTCAAAGACTTCCAGCCTTGGCAGGAAGTCATCGAAGACCTGCCAGCTCACCTCACCGCCAATGAGGTCACTTTAAAACCTGGCGACCTGCGCGTGGGGCCTATCCTGGAGATTGATGCTGAAAAAGAAACCTTCATTGGCAGCTCTGCGACTCCTGAGGCGCTGGCCCTGCTGAAACGAGAGTATCGCGCAGGTTTCGTGGTGCCTGAAACGGTGTGATCCGGGCCGAGGAGGCTCGTTTAACCCCATAAAAAATCCCCGCTTGAAAAACTCAAGCGGGGATCAAAGGGAGATTACCTAACTAACTTTAGATTGATCCATTCCCGGATCATTTTTTCCATTCCCAAGTCTCACCAAAGAAGCCAGCATCGCTGATGCCGCCTGGGGTGCGAGTAGACTTCGGCTGAGTGAAATCCACGATCGCCCAGTCGGGCAGCTTGGCGACCTGACGCGCATTGTTCAGGTAATCGTATTCACGGTAGGTGAAGCTGCTGTTGATGACGACGTAGCGCTTGGGGTTCAGCGGATTTGGATACACCAGCACGGGGGCGTGGGTCTTGGAGTCATAGGTTTTGCCATTGGCGATCAACTTGTCCTGCGTCCACTGGATGGGCAGTTTGGCGATGATCTTGGCCAGCACAGCATTGCTCTGTGGGTCGCCCCAGAGGATGAGGTTGTTGTTGGCCATGTCAGCCTCGCTGATGTCCTTGTCAGCCTTGGCTGGGGCATCCCCGCGGAACTGGCGACGCCACTCAAAGACGGCGCGTTCCATTTCCGCTTTGCTCCAGGCTCCGACTTTGTCATTGAGCGCAGTACCCGTAGGCTTCACATAAAGGAAGCTGCCCATGAAGGCATCATCAATCGGACCAGAGAGACCATGATGTTTGGTCAGCTTGCCCTCTTCTTGGGCACTAGCGACCACTGCCCACTGGCCGTCTTGTTTGCGCAAATGCACCAGCCAGGAGCGGTCGGACTTGGGCTTGGCCACCGTCAGTTCCTTGCCGTCAATTTTCACCACCGGCGCTTCCTGCACACTGAAAGGGCAATGACCCGCAGGCATGTCCAGGCTCAGGGCCGTGACGTTGCTGGTCTTCACGGTGACTTCTTTCGCACCCGTGATTTTGGCGTCCACGCGGGCCTGCTTCCAGCTTTCGCCCAGACCATTCACGGCCACCCAATGCATTTTGTTATACCGGAGGAACCAGGTCGCGAAATGAATCTCGTCGGGGCTACGATCACGACCCACGGCGGCGATGTCTGCCAGACGGCGCTCGATCTCGATGAGGGAATCTGGATGGATTTTGTGAGCAGTCTGCGGCCCGATAATGTGGACGAGGTCAATGTTCTCGGCCTTCAGGTATTTCTCCATGATGTCAGCCGCCTGCTTCTGTTTATCAATCTCCCCGCTGTAAGCCACGGTGGGAGTGTTGAAGAGATTCACCGCGCTGTCGGTGGCGTTGTACCAATGCCATAGGGTCTTCTCATACCAAGGCACTTTGGTGACGTCTTCGGTCTGGAAGACATTGAGGAATTCAGGGGTCTCTGAGAAGCCAGCACCGGGATTCGCCGCGCACCATTTGTCCGAGTAATTCACGGCGAACTGCCACGCTGCCGCACCGCCCATGCTGAAGCCGCGCACGAGGGTGCGGTCTTCATCCACATGATAAAATTTCTTCGCGTGATCCAGCGCCTCCAGCAGATCCATCTCACCAGCAAACTTATTGGCGCAGCAGTAGCGGCCGTAAGGGTGAAGGACGATGGTATTGGCCGGGGCCACATTGCCTGTTTGTTTGCGGCGCTGATCAATGAAGGAGAGTTCGCTCAGGGTCTCGCCACGGCCATGGCACCACACGTCCAGGCGGGTGGCAGCACCATTGTAGCTGTCTGGAATCACCAAGCCGTAAGGCTGCACGGAGCCATCAATCTTGGAGCGATAACCACGCACCACGAGACCCTTTTGCGTGGTCCAGGGAGATTGTCCATTTTTAAGCTGTTCTGCGCGCAGCTTGCCTTCTGCCAGAGTTTCCAGGGCCGATTTAATCTCAGCGGGTTTGTGGATTTCTTTGAACTTCAACGCCCAATCCACGCCCTTGTAAAAGATCTCCACATCGGGCAGCAGATCAGCCAGCTTGGGATTTTTCGACTGAGCTTTGACCGCCGCATCAATGGCGGCACGCAGTTCCGTCAGGCCCTGGGTCAGCGCCTTGACATCGGCCTCAGGCACATCAATGCCGATGGGCGGCACGGGGCGGACATTATCGGCGAGGTTGTCCTTGGGCCCATCGGCCAAAGCCAGAACGGGGAGGAAAAAAAGAGGAAGATACTTCATGGTTGGGAGTGAGGGAGAGCTACGCTGAACGACGGGCTTTTTTGGCAGGTTTCGACTTCGCTGGGGCAATGAGTGGGCAGGTGTGGATTTCAAACGGGGCACCGGTGCCGCCATCAAACTCTGCGGAGGCCTGAAGGCCGGCTTTCACGATGTCCACCACGTCCTCATACTGATCATACACGGTGTGCATGGCCCCGAGGGCGAAGTCACGACCGGAACCCGCGGCCCAGAATTTGTGAAACTGCTGCGCACTGCGGTAGGAATACAGCGCAAAGATGCCGTGAGGATTGGCGATGAGGCCATAAAATTGGGTGGTCTCATACTCCTCACCTTTGTCCGGCATGGAGGCCATGAAGTACTCGGCCTTCATCCAGTGATGCGCATGGCGGAAGGTCTCAAAGATCATGTCTGTGGAGGAGAAATCTCGCGGGCGCTCGGGGTTGGCAAAGTAGCTGTTCATCACCACCAGACTGGTGGTGGTGCCGGTGAGGCCCACGTAGGTATCGCCCAGTTTCGTGATCTTGCTTTTATTCACCACATGGTGAGCGCGCTGGCGCAGGGAGCCGAGGCTGCTCATGGTATCTGCGCCGATGCAGGCGACTCCGTTCTTTTGGGCGACGACGATGGTGGACATGATGGACGGGGAGTGTGGCAGGTCTTGATTTTTGCGCAAGATGGACGTGCCGATTGATTCTTGAGCGTGGGTTGGCATTCGGTGCGCCGTTGTTTGCGCCCAGTCAGGTTGAAAGAGAAAGTCCGAAGAAATGACCGTTGTTATGAGATGCTGAAATCTGTTCTCCTGTGTCTCTTCCTCTTAGCTTTGCGATGCCCCGCTGAGGAGATGGGAGCGCAGCTTTTTCAAACGGTGTGCGCGGCCTGCCATGGCCCCAAAGGAGAAGGCAAAGATGACCTCAAGACACCCTCCATCGCCAATCTCCCCGAGTGGTATGTGCTGCGGCAACTGACCAACTTTCACGAAGGCAGACGGGGTGAGAATGGGCAGGTGGACCCCCAGGGAGCCCTCATGGCAGCCATCGCCAAGACGCTGAAGCCCGAGCAGATGAAGGCGGTGGCCAATCACGTGCAATCCCTGGCCCTGGTGGTGCCGAAAGAACGCACGCTGGAAGGTGCCCAAGTGCAGGCTGGCCAGGAGCTGTTTTACGAACGCTGCATGGAATGCCACCGCTACAATGCCAGTGGTGAACAGCTTTTCGGCAGCCCACCCTTGGTCGGCCGCCAGGGGTGGTACCTACTGGCTCAGCTCAAGAAATTTAAGAGCCTGCATCGCGGCAATGCCAAGGGGGATGATAAGGGGGCCAAGATGGTCATGATGACCACGCTTTTCATCGAGGATGAGCAGGTGATGAAAAACCTGGTGGGCTACATCCTGACACTGAACCCCGAGCCGATTAAGCCCTGAATCCATCCGCAGGCCAAAGTATATCCGCCCCACTGCCGACAACAGGCGTAAAGTGGCCATGCCCAAAATCGCCATCATCGGAGCCGGACTCGCCGGCATCGCCTGCGCCCGACGTCTGAAGCAGGAAGGAATGCCCGTGACGGTGTTTGAAAAATCGCGTGGTTATGGCGGGCGTTGCGCCACCAAACGCTGGCAGGACTGCCGCGTGGACCATGGCGCGCAGTATTTCACGCTGCGCGATCCACAGTTTCAACAAACCGTCCAGGAAGTCTGCGGTGACCAAGTGCTGTCCCTCACAGCCCCTGTGCTTCACCTTGAAAATGGCCAGTCATCCTGCACTCCTCGTTACTACCATGTGAAAGGCAATAGCCACCTGTGCCGTGATCTGGCGCAGGGTCTGGAGGTTCGTTTTGAGCAAACCCTTACCCCTGTGAGGGCTGACGGGGAGGCTTGGCAGATCCAAGATGAAGTTTATGACGAAGTGATCAGCACGGCGCCACTGCCACAGACGCTCAAGCTGTTTAACCAACCTGCGACCGTAGATCCCTACGTGCCCTGCCTGGCCATGCTGGCCCTGTATCAGCAGCCACCGCAGGGCAAAACTGCCGAGCTCTACGGCATGATGGGAAGGCCTACCGACGACATCGCCTGGTCTGCGTGTGAGAATCATAAGTTAGGCCGCATCACACCGGGGAATACCGTCATGGTGGTGCATGCAGGGGAAAGATTCAGTTACGAGCACCTGGAATCTCAGCCTGAGGAATGGTCGGCGCTTTTGCGGAAGCAACTTGAAACCCTGTGGGAGCTGCCACGGCAAAACTTCACGGCCCAGCTCACGCACCGCTGGCGATTTGCGCGCGTGAACCAGCCTGTGAGCCCACCCAGCCTCCCGGCAGGCCTGCATTTCTGTGGGGATGCCCTGGGGCAATCGCGCGTGGAGGCCGCTTGGTTGCAAGGGGTATCCCAGGCGGAAGCCTTGCTGACGGCCCTTTAACTCTGCCGCGCCCGGACCGAGGGTCCTTCGATCCACTCAGGTGGGATGAGGATCTGACGCGGCACCTCGGGCACGCCGCTTTCGTTTTGCAAAAGCTGCGTGGCCACCAAGTCCACCCCCGCAGCCGCCACGTGGTCGCGCCTTTGATAAATGCCCGCGTAACCTTTCATGGCGGAGGTCCAGTCATGGACGACGAGGCCGACGTCTTCCGGCACACGCTGGCCCATTTTTTCCAGCCAGTCGGGCACATGCTGATCGAAGGTGATAAGGGCATCCGGGCGCTCGCTTTGCATCCAGTCCATGAACTCCTTCCGGCAGCGGCTGAAGTCATTGTGCGGGAACAGCAATACGGGCACACGCTGGCCCTGCGGGATAGCCTGCTGCACATGCAGCATGGCCCCGCTATAAGCCCCCTCCGCCCGATGATCCACCCACTGAGTCACCGCCAAACCGATGCGCTGGTAACCCCGTGCCTTCAGTTGCTTCACCGCAAGCTGAATGCCGAGGTTCATGTTCCCGGCTGCGCGATGCAGCGAGGGCTGCGTGAGGCCAAAACCAAAGGTAGCCGAGGCAAAGGGGGCGTAGTCCAACTGCGCGCACAGCATCTGCGAAGACTGGGGTGAAACGATAATGCCCTCAATGCCACGCGCCTGCAGGATGCAGACCAGCCGTGCAGGATCTAACCCGTCCTTGCCTAACCAAAATTCCTCCGCGTGATACCCGTGCTGGCTGGCGCGACGGCGGATGTCCTCAATGGGTACGTATTGATAGGTGGTGCCGTGCAGTGCATCCTTAGGCACCGTCTCACGAATGACGGCGATCACAGCCCGGACACGCGATTTCTTGCGCCCACGCACCATCGTCATCATGCGCGCGAGGTGCGGGTCTGGCTGATAACCCAGAGCAGCGATGGCCTGCTGCACGCGCTCGCGTGTCTCCGCTGAGACACGCGGGGAATGATGCATCACCCGCGAGACGGTCATGGCGGAGACGCCTGCCGTCTGGGCGATTTGCTGGAGGGTGACCGACATGCCCTTCGCTCTACGCCAGGAGGGTTACTTCTGCAAAAGCTTCATCGCCGACGCATATCGCTGGCCAAAGGTCCGCAGTGAAGGAGTGTCGAAATGAACTTGGTCGCCTTTGTGTTTGAGATCCGTGGATTCGACCACAGCGGTCTTCGGCACACGAGCCGGGATGGAAGCGATCAGTTCATTCACCAGCGGCCAGTAGCTGGGCTGTTTTTCCTTGGACTCCAGCGCCAGGAACTCGCCCAGTTTCCCAGCCACGAATGGCAGCTCGCCAGAACCGAGATCCGCCCGCAGATCCACGATCATTTTAGCCAAACGATCAGCATAACTCTTGGACTTACCTTCATGGCCTGAGTCCGCTTCCCCCTGGTGCCAGAGGATGCCTTTGATGGTGCCGTCTTTCATGGCCAAGCGAGCACGCTCCAGCGCCTGAGCATAAAGGTCACCGCCTTTTTCCCAACGCTCCAGCGGCGTGCCGCCGACGGCGCAGGGGATCAAACCTATGGTGGCCTCAGGATACGCCTCCGCCATCTCACGCGCAAAGCTCATGCCCAATCCTGCGCCGACCGCCGCCGGTTTGTCATGATGCAGGGGCTCGATGCCGTGAGTCCACTTATTGTTAGGCGAGAACTTCAGCACGCGCTGCCGGGAGAGGCGCTTTTCCGTATCCAGCACGCCGCGTCCGGCCATGTTGGACTGACCGATGAGTAGGTAGAGATGCAGCTTTTCCTTGGGCGGTAGTTTGGCAGCCACTTCGGCCTCCGTGCGTTTGTCTGAATGGTTTCCATAACCGAGCGTGCGATTCACCACCAGACGCTGGGCTGAGCCTTGGGAAACAAATTTGCCAGCGCGCAGATCTTCTTCGCTGACGATGGCGACCAGCACCTCCTTTTCACCCGCATTGTAGCGCCCGTGATCATAGGTGATGTAGATGCGGCCATCCGGGGCCTGGATGGCATCGGGGTAAGAGACACTGCTGCGCTCATCCACCAGCAGACGGAGCGGCCAGGTGCGGCCTTCATCGTCTGAAAGCCAGGCCGTGAGGCGGGTGCGGGGATAGGCCCCACTCTTCAGCTTTTTAGCATCGTGGTAGATGAGGAGAAAAGCACCCGAAGCCAGCTTCATCATGCAGGCGCGGGTGGAAGGCCCTTCAAACTGCGGCATGGCGATGGCTTCGGACCAAGTTTTCCCCTCGTCTTTGGACGTGCTTTCATAGAGCCCTTTGGAGGTGCGGATGACCATCCAAATGCTGCCATCTTTTCGCTGGGCCAGGGTGGCCTCGCTGAAATTCCTCAGCGGCTCCGGGATGCTGGTGCCGCCGTGCCATTCCCAGGATTCACCTTCATTCAGGCTCAGTAGAGTGCAGGTCTCTGGCCTGCCCGCCTGGTTTCCCATGAGGAAAAAGGGGGCCAGCCAGCCGCCGCTGGAGCGGATGATGGGCTTGCCAAAAAGGATGCCGTCTTTGGCCACCAGGAAAGGGGCGGACCAGGTGGGCGTGGCCTTGTCCGGATCATCACAGCGGATGGCGCAGGTGCCGCGTAGGGTGGGGCGGGTGGCGGTCTTTTCGGTGAGCTGATTGTAAAATACCCACAGCCGCCCTTTGGGGTCCAGCCAGGGTATGGGGTCGCCGATCTTGGTGCCCTTCGGCCCTTCGATGACGAAGGGTTTCGACCAGTGTTTGCCATCGTCTCCGCTGGTCGCCACCAGCGCGTAATTGCCGATCGCGCCCTCGCCTTCATCACCGCTGTACCAGGTGGACCAAAGGCGGCCCTTGGGGGCTCTCTCGATGCCCGGGATGCCCTGCCACACCCGGGCGGTTTCGCTGTATTCTGACCCCGGGGCCAGGATCACCCGGGCCTGAGGCAGAGGTAGGTCTTCAGCCAAGGCCGTGACCACAGCCGCACCAGCCAGAAGGGACGTAAGAAAGAGACGACAAATCATGCGCCCGTGGAAACGCCAACAGCGCGAGCTTTCGCGCAGCTATCTTCGAGGAATCCCCAGCCGCACTTTGACATCCCCATCACTCCCGCCACTCTACCTTATATGTCCGATGCCCCGCTCCTCCGCACGCCCCTTTATGACAGCCATGTGGCCCTGGGAGGGAAAGTTATTCCTTTCGCCGGCTGGGAGATGCCGGTGCAGTACACGGGCATCGTGCAGGAGCACCACGCGGTGAGGAAAGCCGTCGGCGTCTTTGACATCTCGCACATGGGCCAGTTCATCGTTAGCGGCAGCGGCGCGCTGGCCTTTTTAAACCGGGCCCTGACGAATGATGTGTCCAAGCTGGAGATCGGCCAGGGGCAGTATTCCTTGCTGCTCAATGAACAAGGCGGGGTGATTGATGACCTCATCCTTTACCGCACAGAAGCGTCGGAATTTTTCCTCGTGGTCAATGCCAGCAAGATTGACGAAGACTGGGCGCAATTTCACCGCCTGATCACCGAAACTGAGAACGTATGTTTTCGCAATTACAGCTCCTCCACAGGCGGTCTAGCCATCCAAGGGCCCAAAAGCCGAGCCGTATTTGAAAAGGTCTTCGGCCCTAGCGTTACCTTTCCCGAACATAACACCATCGTCACCTCGGAAGATGAGATCGGCCCTTCCTGGCTCTGCGGCACTGGCTATACCGGGGAGGAAGGTTTTGAATTTTTCATGCCCGCCGCCACCGCACCGGAATGGTTTGACCGCCTGGTCACCGCCGCCCGCGAGGAAGGTGGTCTGCCCTGTGGCCTGGGAGCCCGTGACACGCTGCGGCTGGAAATGGGCTACCCACTGAATGGCAACGACCTCTTTCCCGACAAGACACCGCTCCAGGCGGGACTCGGATTTTTCGTCGCTTCCGACAAAGAAAACTTCGTCGGCAAAGCCGCTCTACTAGCGCAAAAGGAGGCAGGTTTGCCCAGCAAGCTCGTCGCCTTTAAAATGACTGGCACCGCACCGCCACCGCGCCCCCACTATCCGGTGCTTCACGGGGGGCAAGTCGTGGGTGAAGTCGCCAGTGGCACGCAATCCCCGAGCCTGAGCACTGGCATCGGCATGGCGTACCTGCCGCTGGAGGCTACGAAAATCGGCACCGTGATCGAGATCGAGATCCGAGGGAGAAACTTCCCAGCGGAAGTGGTGAAAAAGCCGTTTTGGAAGAAGGCCTAGTTAGGCCGATTCAGCGTGAATGTTTGTTAGGCAGACGCCAAGGAAAGACTGGCTCCCCGTGAGGGGGTCGGTCTGGTTCTAAGAAGCGATGGCTTCCGAGGAGGAAGCGGCAGGCGGTGTCTTTTTGGAGCTGGTGTTGCGGGCTTTCAGGCTGGCGGCGCGGATGCGCTTCAGCCGGCGCAAAAAGGCGGGGCTGAGGCTGTGCAGTTTCAGACGGCTGTCGAGATTCGTGTAGTTCATGGAGGGGGTTTTGTTTTAGACGTCGTCAGTGTTCGTTTGTTCGGTCAAATCTGCTGTCGGCTGCATGTGGAGAATTAACGGGCGTTTGCCGCCGTGGGTCGGCGCACCCATTCGCTGGGGGTCAGGCCCTTTTCAGCACGGAAGGCCTGGCTGAAGTGGCTGAGACTGCGGTAGCCCACTTCCAGGGCCGCCTCGCTGGCATTGGCCTGCCCCTGAGCCAGCATCTCCGCCGCGCGCTCGATGCGCAACCGACGGAGGAAGAGGCTGATGGTGGTGCCTGCCGTCTCTGAAAAGGTACGGGAAAGGTACTGGGGATTGCACCCACAGAGGCGGGCCATCTCTTCCAGCGTGGGTGGATTCTCCAAATCGGCCAGCAAGGCCGTTCGCACTTTGGCCACGCGCTCCAGTGCCAGCCGGCGGGTGCGGGTGCAAAAGAGCTCTTCTCCCCGGGACTCGGTGAGGACTTTGCGGAAGAAGAATTCGCTCATGCGGCTGCCTTCCAGCAAGTGGCGGGCCGCGGCACACAGCGTGGGGGCCATGAGGCTGCGACTCCAGGCGCGGTCCTCGGCCTCCAGCGGACGGGTGATGAGCGGGGTGACGGGGTGGGGCCCCAGCAGCAGGGTGCGGAAGTCTGCCGACATCTCCTGGCGCAGGCTGAGCAGACTGCTATGCACCCACTCCACCGGAAAGTGCAGCGCCAAGGCCTCATGGCCTGGATTGCCCACCAGGCGCAGGCTGCTGGGCAGGGCCACGGAGGTATTCAGCCAAATGAGCGTATTTCCCGCGATCTCCCGGTGGCTGGAAAGTCCCCAGTCCACTCGCACGCTGCCCTGGAGCAGGAGCAGAGCCATCACCGCACCTGGGCGCAGGGCCTGCAGCCAATGGTCGCCGCCATGCTGGGGGCTAGCCCCCAACCAGCGGCTTTCGAAAGTGGGATAAAGCAGTAACACAGCAGCAGGGGGGGGGCACCCGGCGAGGCCACAGCCACGCCTTGCCCTGCTTTTAGCGGCCCCGTCTCAGCTTGGCAATCAATATTTGCGACTGCGTATCATTTGCAGTAACAAAAAGTGTTCACTCAGGGATTTTCCGCAGACGGCTCAGCCCAGTTTGTCTTTCCACTGCTTCGCGAGGATGTCGTAAAAATACTGGCCCGCAGCCACCACATCTCCGGCCAGGTAAACCCAGCCCGGCAGGATGGCGAAAGCGCAAACGAGGCAGACCAGGCCATTTCCCACCCGCCCATGCATCATCATGCGGATGGCCAGCACCGTCATGACGGCCGCCACTCCGGCGACGATGTGCCAATTCCAAGCGGCTACACCTAGGCGGGGCAGGGCGATGATGATCATGGCCACGACCATGAGCGAGGTGGCCCAGCGGTAACTCGTCTGGGCCACGTGCTCGTGATAAGCGGCGATGTTTTTTTCGATTTCCCGCTCGCGGGCGTCAGGTCGGTTATTAGGTGAAAGGAAGGCACCACTCATCGGCGCACTATTCCAGGGCTAGGAAACGAACGCAAACACTGCCTCCGACATTCACTTTTTTGCCGGTGAAAGTCAGCTTACCTGTCTCTGCATCCACCTTAAAAAGGGCGGCGGTATTGCTGTTTTGGTGCGCGACGAGCATCCACTTGCCGGAGGGATCGAGATTGAAGTTACGCGGGATTTGCCCCTCCGCGGCAGCGTTTTGGATGAGCGTGAGCTTGCCCGTTTCAGGATCGCAGGTGAAAACGGCGATGGTATCGTGCGTGCGGTTGGAAACATAGACTACTTTGCCATTCGGGTGGACGACGGTCTCCGCCGTGCTGAAGCCTTCTTTGCCACGATCCGCCTCGGGGAGGGTGGAGACGGTGGAGATCTCCTTGAGCGCGCCTTTTTCCGCATCGTAGTCAAAGGAGGTCACCGTCATGAGCATCTCGTTGTTCACGAAGACATGCCTGCCATTCGGGTGAAAGGCCAGGTGGCGCGGGCCGCTGCCGGGGGGCACCGTGCCGTGGCCGTGGGCGGTCATCTGGCCCGTCACGGGATCGATCTTGTAGATGAGTACCTTGTCCAGGCCCAGGTCACAGGCGAGGGCAAAGCGGTTATCCGGGCTGGGATTGATGCTATGGCCGTGGGGACCGGCCTGGCGCTTGGCATTCACACTGCTGCCTTCATGCTGCACAAACGTGGCCGCCTCTCCCAGGGAGCCATCCTGCCCCAGGGCGTAACTGGCCACACTACCGCCGCCGTAGTTCGCCACCATGGCCATCTTGCCCGTGCGGTCCAGAGAGACATGGCAGGGCCCTGCCCCAACGGAGGAGACTTGATTGATGGGGGTCAGTTTCCCCTCAGGTAAGGCGATGCTAAAAGCGCTGACGCCACCGGCTTTTTTATCTGCTGTGGGCATTTCCCCCACGGCGTAGAGATACTTCTTGCTGGGGTGGATGGCGAGAAAGCTGGGGCTGCCCGTTTCCACGGCCAGTTGGGGATCGCTAATCTCACCGCTGGCGCTGTTGAAATTCGAGACGTAGATACCCTTGCTACCGGACTTCGCATTCGTGTAACAGCCAAAGTAAACGAGGTAGTTATCCCCCGCGATGGCGGTGGTGGTCAGGGCGGCAAAAAGAAAGGAAAGGGAAGCGCGGTTCATAAAGAATCTAAGAGAGCCTGAGGAAAACGCGGCGACAGGTCAAGCCCTCGCAAAAGAATGATCGGGCCACGATATGCCCCCCCGGGAGGTGAAGGCAGGACTCCGCCTCTTTACCCATCCGGCGTCTTTCCAAAGGTCATCACCTGCTCTAAGAAGTTTTAAAGATCGGCTGCAAGTGTTCTTGTGTCCTGGCAGGGATCAAGGAATGGTATCGGTTTAGTCCAGCCCACCTTTTTTGATTCCCCCATGTCCGACCCCATTTATGTCATCGGCCACCGCAATCCGGATACGGACGCGATCTGCGCGGCCATCGGTTACGCCGCTTACTTGCGCTGTGTGCGTGAGGATGAAGTCATCGCGGCCTGTTGTGGGGAGATCAATGCCCGGACAAACTGGGTGCTGAAACTGGCCGGTGCGGCCGCGCCAAAGCTGCTGCTGGATGTGCGCCCGACGGCGGCCATCGTGGGTCGCAAGGAAGTGCTCACCGCCTCCCCCAATGAGACGTTTCTCTCCGTCTATCGCAAGATGCTGGAGCACAATTTCCGCTCCATCCCCGTGGTGAATGGCGAGCAAAAGCTCATCGGCATGCCGACCATCCAGGAGATGGCGCAGCTTTTCCTGCCCAGTGAATCCACCCACAAAGCGGCTAACCGCGAGGTGCGCACCTGTGTGAGAAACATGGTCACCGCCCTCGGGGGGCAGTTGATCGGAGATACCTCGGGCGTGGATGAGGTGGAAGACTTGATCCTCGTCGTCGCGGCCTCCAGCGAAGACACCTCACGCGACCGAGCCAAACAATTCCCGCCCCGCCAGCTCGTGCTCGTCACGGGAGATCGCCCAGAGATTCACAAACTGGCGCTGGAACTGGGCGTTCGTTGCCTCGTCGTCACCGGTGGTTTCATGCCGCAGGATGACCTGCTAAAACAGGCGCAGGAAAAAGGCATCTGTGTGATCGTGGCCCCGCAGGATACAGCCAGTGCCTCGCAGCTCATCCGTTTCTCTCGCCCCATCGGCGAGGCAGCGCATGAGTATCTCTCCTTCACCTCTCGCACCCCTTTGCGGGAAATGATCCACGTGGTGCAAAATTCGCATCAGCCTCTGTTCCCCGTCATTGATGAGGAATCGGGCAAACTGGAAGGTGTGTTTTCCAAGTCCGACCTGGTGGAGGTGCCGCGCACCAAACTGGTGCTGGTGGACCACAATGAATTTAGCCAGGCCGTGGCCGGAGCGGATGAGGCGGAAATCATTGAGGTGATTGATCACCACCGCCTCAGCGGCAATCTGCGCACGAAAGAACCTGTGCGTTTCATCAATGAACCCGTGGGCAGCACCAGCACCATCGTGGGCATCATGTATAAGATGCGCGGGCTGACACCCGATAAGTCCACCTCCATCTGCCTGTGTGCGGGATTGATCTCTGACACGCTGAATCTCACCAGCCCGACCACGACGAACACGGACCGGGAAATCCTGGCCTGGCTGGCCGAGGTGGCGGGCATTGATGCCGCGCAGTTTGTGAAAGACTTCTTTGCCGCAGGTTCCCTGCTCCGCGAGGCCACCCCAGCCCGTGCCATCGAGGGAGATCGCAAGGTCTTCGAGGAAAACGGCTGGCGCATCAGCATCAGCCAGATCGAAGAAATGGGCCTGGACGAATTCTGGAAAAAGCAGGCCGAGTTGCACGCTGCGCTGGTGGCGCTGTGCGCCGCGCATGACCTGCATTTTGCCTGCCTCATGGTCACAGACATCACCGCTCACCACAGCGTGCTGCTGGTCGCCGGGGATAAGCGGGTGGAAGCCGCCATTGATGTAGATTACCACGAACGCAGCCCGCAGATCTATGACATGCCGGGCGTGGTCAGCCGCAAGAAACAGCTCTTCCCTTACCTGAGCAATTTGGTCAGCAAGCTGACGCCGCCCTGATTCCACTCCTTTGGTTAGGCTGAAAAAAATCGGCCTTGCCTGATCAATCCACCTGCTCCTCACCGTTCGCTTCTTCCCATGCGCTTTTCCCTTCTCCTGCCCGCTCTTCTCGCCACGGCCACTGCCTCTTGGGCAGCCGACCAACCTGCCGCCCTGCTCCTCTGGGAAAAAGGTGCCCCCGGCTCCGAAGCCCGCGCTGCAGAGCCTGAGAAGCAGGAAGGCAGCAATGTGATGAACGTGCATGCGCCGACGATCACCCCCTACATCCCGACGAAGGATGCCACGGGAGTGGCTGTCATCATTGCCCCTGGCGGTGGGCACTCGAAGCTGTGCCTGGGCCACGAAGGTTACGCCCTGGCCGAGTGGTTTCGCGACCATGGCATCGCCGCGTTTGTTTTAAAGTACCGCCTCGCCCGGGAAAAAGGCAGCACCTACACCATCCAGGATCACGCCATGGCAGATGCCCGCCGCGCCATCCGCACGGTGCGTAGCCGCGCGCAGGAATGGGGCATCAATCCCGAACGCATCGGCATCATGGGCTTTTCCGCTGGCGGTGAACTGGCTGCCTTTGCCGCCATGAAAAATGACCCTGGTCAGGCCGATGCCGCTGATGTCATCGAGCGCGTCAGCAGCCGCCCCGATTTCCAGGCCCTGATCTATCCCGGCACCTCCGGCCTCTTCTCTGCGGAAAAGGGCATGCCCCCACTCTTCATCGCCTGTGGTTACAGCGACCGCCCCGACATCTCCGAAGGCATGGCCTCTCTGTATCTCAAATACAAGGCCGCCGGTGTGAAAGCGGAACTGCACATTTACAGCGAAGCCGGCCACGGCTTTGGCTACAAGCCCGGAACGAAAACCGCCGCAGGTCGCTGGCCCCAGCGCTTCACGGAATGGCTGCAAGACAGCGGGCTGATGAACCACGAAATCAAACCAACAAAATGATTCATGACTATTGATATCCTGCTTTGCATTATCCTCCCAATTTCGCTTTTGATCGGCTTTCGAACTGGAAAAGAGAGTGCAGCTAAAAACGCTTCAAGCATTGCAATCGGGGTAATAACTTTTTTAGCATTCAGCCTGTTTGCGGGAAAAGATTCAGGAATTGATGGATCGATAGTTTTTGGGGCGGTTTTCGTCGCTCTGATAGTAGGCGGGCTTGGGGTCGTAGTTCGTGAAAAATGGGATGATCGAAAAGGTAAAACTTCATCTGCTAAAGATGACAAATAAGTCTCGCTCTAATCGTGCGAGACCAATTTTCAGAAATTAACAGCCATTCGGTTAGATCAAATGCAGCTCGTTCGTCTTGTTCGCATCCGATCATGACTGCCGACTTTCCACCTGCCTTCTCCCGACGCCGATTTCTCGGCGGAGCAGGCGTGGGGCTGTCCAGTGTGGCCTTTTCGCATTTGTTGGGTTCGGAGTCGTTGTCCGTTCAGCGCTCGCACTTTCCGGCGAAGGCGAAACGGGTGATCTGGCTCTTCATGCATGGCGGGCCTAGCCATGTGGACTTGCTGGACCCAAAGCCAGAACTCATCAAACACGCAGGAAAACCTTTGCCCGAAAGTTTCGGCGCCGTGGAGACAAGGCGCAAGGTCGCGCACAACCCCTTGTTAGGCCCCGTGAAACCCTTCCGCCCCCGAGGGCAGAGCGGGATCGAGATCAGCGACTTCCTCCCCCACATGGCAGAGTTGGCGGATGAGATGTGCGTGATCCGCAGTTGCCATGGCGACAGTGTCAATCACCCGCAGTCGGTCTATCAGATGAACACAGGGTCTATCCTCATGGGCAAACCTAGCCTGGGAAGCTGGGTGGCGTATGGACTGGGATCGGAAAATCAAAACATGCCCTCCTTTGTCGTGATGCCGGACCCTGGCGGCGGTCTCAAAGGTGGCCCTCCGGCCTGGGGCAATGGCTTCCTGCCTGCCACTTATCAAGGCACCACGATGAGACCGGGTGCGAACCCCATCTTGCATTTACAATCAGCCTCCGAGCGCTCGCCAGCGAGGCAACGGGCGACCCTGGATCTGGTGAATCAATTCAACGCGATGCACCAGGCGCAGCGCGGAGCCGACTCACACCTAGAGGCCCGCATTCGCGCTTATGAGCTGGCTTTCCGGATGCAGTCCGCTGCGCCTGACGCGGTGGACATTTCCGAAGAATCCGCAGCGACTCAAACCCTGTACGGACTGGATGACCCGACCACCCGGGAATTCGGCACCCGCTGTCTGCTGGCCCGGCGCATGATCGAGCGGGGCGTGCGTTTTGTGCAGCTCTACTCAGGCGATACGAATGGCTGGGATGCGCATGAGGACGTGCTGAAAAACCATACGGAATACTGCGCGCGCACGGACAAGCCGGTGGCGGGTCTCATCCGGGACCTGAAACAGCGCGGGCTGCTGGAAGATACGCTGGTGATCTGGGGCGGTGAATTTGGCCGCATGCCCATGAGTGAAAAAGGCGTGGGCCGCGATCACAACCCGTGGGGTTACAGCACGGTCTTTTTTGGGGCAGGTGTGAAACACGGTCATGTCCACGGAGCAACCGATGATGTGGGCCTGCGCGCAGTGCAGGACAAAGTGCATGTGCATGACCTGCACGCCACCATCCTGCACCTCCTAGGCATGGATCACGAAAGCCTGACCTACCGCCACAATGGCCGGGATGAACGCCTGACGGATGTAGCGGGCCATGTGGTGAAGGGTATCCTGACCTGAAGCCATGAAGCTGCAGATCCTCACTTTGTCACTGATCCTCGGCGTAATGTCTGCCCATGGGCGCGCGATCCGCGCCTCGACCGATCCAGTGAAGGACGAAGCACCGATCACGGCCAAAGATCAAGAGCACTGGGCTTTTCAGCCATTGCCGAAGAAAGCCGAGGGTTCATTGGACGCCTTCATTGAGGCCCAACTCACCGAGGCGGGGCTCAAACGCTCTCCCCAGGCCCCGGCGGAGACGTTGATCCGGCGAATCACCTTTGACCTCACAGGGCTGCCACCAGTACCGGAGCAAGTTGCAGCGTTTAAGATCGCTTTCCAGAAGGCCCCTCAGCAAGCGCTGGAGGCACTGATGGATGACCTGCTAGCCAGCCCCCAGTATGGCGAACACTGGGCGCAGTGGTGGCTGGACATGGCCCGCTTTGCCGAGACGGACGGGTTTGAGCATGATCGCGAACGCAGCCGGGCCTGGCAGTATCGCGACTGGGTGGTCGAGGCGCTGAACAAGGACCAGCCCTTTGATGACTTCGTGCGGCAGCAGATAGCCGGCGACCTTTTGCCCCAGGGTGAGGCCGTGGCCACGGGATTTCTTTTCTCGGGTCCCGACATGCCCGACCTCAACAATCAGGACGAGCGCCGCCATGTGTTGCTGAATGAAATCACTACCACGGTGGGCTCCGTCTTTCTTGGCCTAACCATTGGTTGCGCACAGTGTCATGACCATGCTTATGATCCCCTGAGCCAAGCGGACTTCTACCGGCTGCGGGCTTTTTTTAGCCGAGCGGTGCTGACGAAAAGTGATCGCCCGTTAGGCCCGTCCGTGCGTGAATACACGGAAAGAGTACCTGCCAGCGTGGTCTATGTGAGGGGAGATTTCCGCCGCCCTGGACCTGCCATTGATCCAGGCTTTCCACGCATCGGCGGTGGCTTAAACCAGCCTGCTCAGGACCGCACGGACCTCGCCCACTGGATCACACGCCCAGACAATGCCCTATTCCTGCGGACCATGGCCAATCGTCTCTGGCAGCAGCACTTTGGCAGACCTCTGGCTCCCACTCCAGGTGATCTCGGCGTGCAGAGTGAGGTCCCCACACATCCGGCTTTGTTAAACTGGCTGGCGGCAGAACTTCCACGGCAAGGCTGGAGCCTGAAAAAGATGCACAAGCTCATCCTCATGTCCGCCACTTACCAGCAGACCACCCAGCCCGCAGCGATGAATGAAGAGGCGGTGAATCTTTATGCGGCCATGCCGAGACGGCGGCTCACGGGTGAGATGCTGCGCGATGCGATGCTGAGGGTCACGGGCCAGCTCAATCTCAAAGCGGGAGGTCCAGGAGTACACCTGCCACTGCCGAAAGAGATCAGCGGGACGCTGCTGAAAAAACAGGCCGCCGTGACGGAAGACCTCACCGAGCAGAAACGCCGCAGCCTCTACATCTTTGCCCGGCGAAATGCCCGCCAGCCCATTTTTGACCTCTTTGATCGGCCAGATGCCCTTGCGAGTTGCTCACGCCGTGAGCAATCCACCACGGCACCGCAGGCTCTGCTGATGATGAATTCTGAGTTTACCCAGTCCATGGCCTTCTCCTTGGCCCAACAAGCGCAGGAACGGCACGGATCAGATACCCCAAGTCTGATCACCTGGATTGCACAGCGCTGTTTTGCACGCCGGGCGACGGCAGCCGAACAAAGCCTGGGGGAGTCCTTCATTCAGGCCCAGATTCCCCGGGCAGGCAGTTTCCAGGAGGCTTTGGCGGATTATTGCCTGGCGGTGTTGAATGCGAATGAGTTCGTCTATATAGACTGACTCATGACACCCCCTACCCCGGAACGTGGCGCCTTGCTGGCCAAAATCGGCGCCTTCCTACAGCCTGCCCAGGTGATCGGCTTCATGCTCAGTTGGTTCAGCATGCGCGAGGCGATGAGCCTGGGGGCCTCTGCGGTGCCGGAGGGAGGCGTGGTCATCAAAGACGTCACGGCAGATGCCAGCCAAGCCTTCGACTACTTCCTCTTTGGCATCGGCATCGCCGTGGTGGGGCTGATCCTGGTCATCATCGCTGCAACTTGGTTCCGCTACCGGGCGAGCTGGTTTTTTTGGTTCATGTGCATCTACGGCGGTGCGATGATCATGTCCTACATGGCCCCCTTTGGCCTCTTTCTGGTGATCTATGCGCTGGTGAAAAAGCGCGAGTTCCCTCTGGACCCACCGCCCACCCCTGGGACGATGGTTTAACCCGGACTATGCAGTAGAGTAGACCAGAGGTGCGGTTAGAGTCTCGATTTTGCTAAAGATGGCGTCCATCCAGGGGCGTTTTTTGCGGGG